>NC_013521.1:911445-1215260 GCF_000024925.1 Sanguibacter keddieii DSM 10542 | reverse complement strand
CGTCGGCGCCCGAGAGCACGACGGGCGGGACCGCGTCCCAGACCTGGCCGACGTGCACCACCGAGCGCGCACCCGCGGCACGGACGGCGTGGACCACCGGCTCGATGCCCTCGAGGATCTCGGGGCCGCGGACCGCCCGCAGGCGTGAGTACCCGGAGAAGCTGGGGACCACGCCGGCCGAGACCTGCCCGAGGAGCGACTCGTCGACCTGGACGGTGAGCTCGGCGCCGGGTGCCTGCGCGCGGACCGCCGCGAGGTGCTCGGCGATGCCTTCCGCGAGGGCGCCGACCAGCGCGTGGACGGCTCCGAGGTCGGAGAGCACCCGGTCACCCCGGGCGAGGTACAGCGTCGCGGCGAGGGTCCACGGCCCGACCACCTGGACGGTGAGCGGCCCGGAGTACCCGGCGCCGGCGATCGCGAGGGCGTCGAGGTCCTCCCGGAGGAAGGCCTCGGCGCGGTTCGCGTCGACGCCCGGGTGGTCGGCGAGCCTCCACCCGTGCGGGCCGAGCTCGACCGGCATCTCGGGGAGCAGCAGGGCGGTGCGCGCGATCGGCTCCGAGCCGGGGCCGCGCCCGGGGAGCTGCGTGAAGAAGGGCAGGCCGGTGACGCCGGTGGGCGCGGCGGAGAGGTCGCCGAGGATGGTCAGCAGCGACTCGAGGGGGTCCGTCCCGGGCCAGACACCCGGTCCGCTGGCCCCGGTCACGCGGAGCGTGCCGGCTGCGTGGCGGGCTGGGTCTGCTGGGCCGGCTGCGTCTCGGCGCGTCCGGCGCGCGTGGAGGCCACGACCGTCGACTGCCCGAGGACGCGGGTGCCGAGGTAGGCCACGAGCGACTGGCCCGCGGCGACGCCGCGGAGCGTCGCGCCGACGAGCTCGACCTCCATGCCGCCCGTGGCGCCCGAGGCGTCGGGCACGGCACGCACGCGGGCCGGGACAGGCTCACCGTGCGCCCGCACCTGGACCTCGGCGTCGATCCAGCCCGAGGGAGCCGCGGCCGTGGAGCCGGTCTCGGCTCCGTGCGCGGCGAGGACGTCGTCGGCGAGCCAGACGCTCTGGTCACCGGTGATCCGGTCGACCGAGAGCATCTCGGCCGGCCCGACGACCACGGTGTTGGACACCGGCTGGATGTCGAGGACGTACCGGGCCTTGCCGTCAGCCGCCGGGCGCCCGATGGCCAGGCCCTTGCGCTGCCCGACGGTGTACGCGTAGGCACCCTCGTGCTCGCCGAGGACGGTGCCGTCGACGTCGACGATGTCGCCGGTCTTGGTCCCGAGGCGCTCCTGGAGGAACCCCTTGGTGTCGCCGTCGGCGACGAAGCAGATGTCGTAGGAGTCGGGCTTGGCCGACACGCTCAGCCCACGTGCGGCGGCCTCGGCGCGCACCGCGTCCTTGGACTCGAAGGCCCCGAGCGGGAACATGGCGCGGCGCAGGCGCTCCGGCCCCATGACGGCGAGGACGTACGACTGGTCCTTCGCCGTGTTCGGCGAGCGGTGCAGCTCGCGCAGCTCGCTCCCGTCGGGTCGTGTCGAGGTGATCACCTGGGCGTAGTGGCCCGTCGCGACCGCGTCGAAACCGAGCGCGGTCGCCTTGTCGAGGAGCGCCTCGAACTTGATGTGCTCGTTGCACCGCACGCACGGGTTCGGGGTGCGGCCTGCTGCGTACTCCGAGAGGAAGTCGGCCACGACGGTGTCCTCGAACTTCTCGGAGAGGTCCCACACGTAGTACGGGATGCCGAGCACGTCGGCGGCCCGACGTGCGTCGCCCGCGTCCTCGATCGAGCAGCACCCGCGCGAGCCCTCGCGGAACTGGTTGCGGTTGCGGGACAGCGCCATGTGCACGCCGACCACCTCGTGGCCCGCGTCGACGATGCGCGCCGCGGCGACCGCCGAGTCCACCCCGCCGGACATGGCTGCGAGGACCTTCATGAGCTCACCTCTCGATCGCTGCGGTGACGTCGCGTGCCGACGGACGCGAGTCCTGCGGACGTCGCCCGTGCGACGACGTCGGGGAGGACCTCGAGCAGGAGGTCCACGTCGCTCTCCGTCGACGTCGCGCCGAAGGAGAAGCGGAGGGCGCCGCGGGCGTCGTCCTCGTCGATGCCGAGCGCGAGCAGCACGTGCGACGGCTGCGGGACGCCGGCCTGGCAGGCCGAGCCCGTCGAGGACTGCACCCCGGCGGAGTCGAGCAGGTACAGGAGCGAGTCGCCCTCGCACCCGGCGAAGGTCAGGTGCGCGTTGCCGGGCAGCCGGAGCGTGGCCTCGGCCACCGGGTCCGGTCCGCGCAGCGTCGCCGACGGGACGGCGGCGAGGACCCCGGCGACGAGGCGGTCGCGCAGCGCGGCCAGGCGCGGGGCGGCGTTCTCGCGCGCCGCGACGGACTCGGCGACGGCGACCGCGAAGGCACGGATGCCCGCGGTGTCGAGCGTGCCGGACCGGATCCCGCGCTCCTGCCCTCCCCCGTGCAGCACCGGGGTGACGTCGAGCGCGCGGCGGACGAGCAGCGCGCCGACACCGACCGGTCCCCCGAGCTTGTGGGCGGTGAGGGTGAGGGCGTCGAGCCCGCTCGCCGCGAAGTCGACCGGGACGTGACCGACGGCCTGGACGGCGTCGGAGTGCACGGGGATGCCGTACGTGCGTGCGGCGGCGACCACGTCGTCGACCGGCTGGACCGTCCCGACCTCGTTGTTGGCCCACATCACGGAGATCAGCGCGACCTCGTCGGCGTGCGCCGCGAGCTCGGCCCGCAGCGCGTCGACGTCGAGCACACCCCGGGAGTCGACGGCGAGGAGCACGATCTCTGCCCCGGCGTGCTCGGCCATCCAGAACGCCGGGTCGAGCACGGCGTGGTGCTCGACCGCGGAGACGAGGATGCGTCGCCGCTCCGGGTGGTTGACGCGGCGCGCCCAGAAGAGGCCCTTGATCGCGAGGTTGTCCGCCTCGGTGCCCCCACCGGTGAAGACGACCTCGCTCGGCCGGGCGCCGAGGGAGGCGGCGAGGGTCTCGCGGGCCTCCTCGACGACGCGGCGGGCGGCGCGGCCGGCCGAGTGCAGCGACGACGGGTTGCCGACGAGCGCCATCTGCTGCGCGTACGCCTCGATCGCGGCAGGCGACATGGGAGTCGTCGCCGCGTGGTCGAGGTACGCGGAACGGTGAGGATTCACAGTCGACCAGTCTACGAGCCGCTGCCGCCCGCGCGATCCGCGGGGACTGTGACGAGCGCCCGGGTCAGGCTGCCGCGTCCCGCGCGCCCCGAGGGACCCGACCGTGGGGGCGGGCTCAGCCCTGGGTGGCCTTGTGCGCGCGGATCGCGGCGGCGGCCTGCGGGAGCACCTCGGCCAGGTCGCCCACGACGCCGAAGTCGGCGATCTCGAAGATCGGCGAGTCCGGGTCGTTGTTGACGGCGACGACCACGCCCGAGGCCTGCATGCCACCACGGTGGTGCGGGGCGCCGGAGATCCCTGCGCCGACGTAGACGCGCGGGGCGATCGTCACGCCCGTCTGGCCGATCTGGGCGTCGTGCTCGACCCAGCCCTCGTCGACCGCGTCACGGGTGGCGCCGACCGCGGCACCGAGCGCGTCCGCCAGGTCCTCGACCGGGCCGAAGTCACCGAGGGTCCCCCGGCCACCGGCCACCACGGCCGAGGCCTCGGCGAGGGCCGGGCGTCCGCTCTGGTCCGCCGCCGTCGCGTGGGCGGTGCGGGACACGAGCACCGCGGCGGTCGCCGCAGCGGTCGGCTCGACCGCGAGGTGCTCGACCCCGGGGACGACCGGCTCGGCGACGGGCTGCGCGACGACCGAGTTCGAGCGGAGGGTGAGGACCGCGCGCGGGGTGGTCGGGGCGCACTCGACGTCCCAGGTCCCGGCGAAGACGCGCTTGGAGCCGACCACGCCGGACTCGGTGAGGGAGATCCCCGAGGTGTCGTAGACGAAGCCCGCCCCGAGGGTCCGTGCCGCGAGCGCGCCGATCTCGCGGTTGACGAAGGACGAGGTGAGCAGCACGAGGTCCGCGCCCGTGCGGTCGGCAGCCGCGGCGAGGGCCTCGGCAGCGACCGGGGCCAGCCGGGCGCCGACGGAGGCGTCACCGGGCAGGTCGACCACGAGCACCGTGCCGGCGCCGTAGGACGCGGCGTCGGCGAGCGTCGTCTCGGACGGGGCCTCGAGGGCCAGCGCGGTGACGTCGCCCAGGGAGCGGGCGAGGGTCAGCAGCTCGCGGGCCGGCGAGCGGAGGCCGTCGGCCGGGGTGTCGAGCAGCACGAGGACGGTTCGGGGGGAGGCAGTCATGGTCGGTCCGTTCGCTCGGTCAGACGAGGTCGTTGCGGATGAGGTACTCGGCGAGCGCGAGCCCGCCCTCGCCCTTGTCGGTGACGAGCTCGACCTCGGGCCGCGGCGGGCGCGGGGCGCTCTCGACGACGCGGCTGCGGGCGGCCGCCTCACCCACGGCGTCCGGGGCCAGGCCCACGTCGCCGAGGCTCAGGACGGTGATCTCCTTGGTCCGGGCCGCCATGATGAGCTTGAAGTTGGGGTACCGCGGGGTGTTCACGTGGTCGGTCACGGAGACGACCGCGGGCAGCGGCGCGGTGAGGACCTCGGTGAAGCCCTCGAGGTCGCGCTCGATCTCGACCTGTCCGTGCTCGACGGTCAGCCGCGAGGCGAGGGTGAGCTGCGGCAGGCCGAGCTCGGCGGCGACGAGGCTGGTCACGACGGACCCGAGCCCGTCGAGCGCGGCCATCCCGGTGATGACGAGGTCGACCGGTGCCTGCGCATCGAGGGTCCGGACGGCGGCGGCCACGGCCGCGGCGGTGCCGAACACGTCCGAGCCGGCGAGCGCGTCGTCGCCGAGGCGGTACGCGCTGCCGACCCCGAGCTGGAAGGCCTTGCGGAGCGCGGCGTCGGCCTCGACCGGGCCGACCGTGAGGGCGACGACCTCGCTCGTGGCGCGCTCGGACTCGTCGAGGGCCTCGACGATCTGCAGCGCGGCCTCGACGGCGTTCTCGTCCAGCTCGTTGAGCGTGCCGTCGTCGGCGCCGCGCCTGACCCGGCCCGCCGGGGTCAGACCCCGGTCCGAGTGGATGTCCGGGACGTGCTTCACCGGGACGACGATCCTCATAGCGCAGCTCTCTCTTCCATCGCAGTGATCCGGTTGCAGCCTACAACGGTGCCGGGCCGTGACCGTCCCGTGCCGTCGGTCCGGAGAAGGTCTGCGACGGGCCAGAATAGGGTCATGAGCGACACACGAGCCGCCTCCGTCCACGGTCCGGTCCCCCCGTTCGGCGTCCACCTCGACGGGGGTGGGGTGCGGGTCTCCGTGCTCGCGTCGCACGCCACCGCCGTCGACCTGTGCCTGATCGACGTGGTGCACACCGCCCCGGGCGTCGAGCCGCGGTTCACCGAGCGTCGCGTCCGGCTCACCGAGCAGGCCTACGGCGTCTGGCACGGCTACGTCCCGGGCGTGCACGAGGGCCAGCGCTACGGGTTCCGCACGCACGGACCGTGGGACCCGGCCGCCGGGCTGCGCCACAACCCCGCCAAGCTGCTCGTCGACCCCTACGCCCGCGGCCTGCTCGGCGACCTCGACCTCGGTCCGGAGACCTACGGCCACGTGACGCGGCTCGAGGACGTCGTGCCGTCCGCGAGCGCCTCGGACGTGTCGGGAGCGGCCGACGCCTCGGGAGCGGCAGGCGGTCCGGCTCCCGCAGGGGCCACCGGCGACGCGGCCACCGCACGCGCGGCGGGCACCGCCGGCTCCGCGAGCACGGCACCGGGGACCGACCTCGTCGCCCTGCCCGGTGTCCCCCGCACCCGGACCCCCATGCTCGGGCGGCACGTGGTGGGCGACCCCTACGGCCCGGCCGACGACCGCGACTCGCTCGGCTCGGTGCCGCACTCCGTGGTCGTCGGCCCCCGCCACCACCACCCGCCGGTGCGCCGGCCGCAGGTGCCGTGGCGGGACACCGTGATCTACGAGGCGCACGTGCGCGGTCTGACCAAGAACCTCGAGGCGCTGCCCGAGGAGCTGCGCGGCACCTACGCAGGGCTCGCCCACCCGGCGACCGTCGCGCACCTCAAGGACCTCGGGATCACCACCGTCGAGCTGCTCCCGATCCACGCCTCCGTGCCGGAGCCGCACCTCGCGACCAAGGGGCTGACCAACTACTGGGGCTACAACACCATCGGGTTCTTCGCCCCGCACGCCGCCTACGCGACCGCGGCTGCGCAGGCTGCCGGGCCGGGAGCCGTCCTCGACGAGGTCAAGGGCATGGTGCACCTGCTGCACGAGGCCGGCCTCGAGGTGCTCCTCGACGTCGTCTACAACCACACCTGCGAGGGCGGGGCCCCCGGGCAGCACCTCAGCTGGCGGGGCCTGGACAACAGCGTCTACTACGTGCACGACGGTGGCAGCCCGGCGCGGCTTGTCGACCACACCGGATGCGGCAACTCGCTCGACTTCCGGCGTCCGCGCGTGGTCCAGATGGCGCTCGACTCGCTGCGGTACTGGGCGCAGGAGGTGGGGGTCGACGGCTTCCGCTTCGACCTCGCCGTCACCCTCGGGCGCGACGGCGCGGGGTTCACGTCCACCCACCCGTTCCTCGTCGGGCTGCAGACCGACCCGGTGATCAACCAGCTCAAGCTCGTGGCCGAGCCGTGGGACGTCGGGATGGGCGGGTGGCAGACGGGGGGCTTCCCCGCGCCGATGGCCGAGTGGAACGACAGGTTCCGCAACGCGACGCGGTCGTTCTGGCTCTCCGACCCGGCGGCTGCCGCGCACGGTCGTGGCGGGCACGGCATCCGCGAGCTCGCGACCCGGCTGGCCGGCTCGGCCGACCTCTTCGGGCACTCGGACCCGCCGCTGGTCCGCGGCGCGATCGCGTCGGTCAACTACGTCACCGCGCACGACGGCTTCACCATGGCCGACCTCGTGGCCTACGACCACAAGCACAACCAGGCCAACGGCGAGGACGGTCGCGACGGCAGCGACGACAACCGGTCGTGGAACCACGGCCTCGAAGGTCCGGTGCCGAGCGACTCGCTCGGCATGGAGATCGCCCCGCTGCGGCGACGGTCCATCCGCAACCTCATGGGGATGCTCCTGCTGTCTGCCGGCACGCCGATGATCACGGCCGGCGACGAGATCGGCCGCACCCAGCGCGGGAACAACAACGCGTACTGCCAGGACGGCGAGATCTCGTGGACCCGGTGGGACCTCGACCCGTGGCGCGAGGACCTGCTCGAGACCACCCGGCACCTGCTCCGTCTGCGCCGGGAGCACCTCGCGCTGCGGGTCGACGGGTTCTTCCTCGGGCACCCGCAGCCCGACGACGAGCCGGGGCAGCCGGACCTCGCCTGGTACGACGCCGCGGCGTCGCCCGTGTCCCACGAGCAGTGGCACGACACCAGCACCCGGATCGTGCAGATGCTGCGCCGCGAGCGCCGCGGCCACGACGCCGAGGAGGTCGACGACTCGCACGTGCTGCTGGTGCTCAACGGCACGCTCGACGACGTGCACGTGACCCTGGCGGGCCGCGGCAACAGCACCCGCGCGTGGACGCTCGCCTGGGACTCGGCGTGGGAGCGGCCCGACGAGCGCGAGCTCACGGTCGCGGGGGCGCCGCACGACGTCGCCGCCGGGACCGAGGTGCACCTCGAGCCGCTGAGCATGCAGGTCTACCTCGCCTACGAGGACCGCGCGTGACCGGCTCCGAGAAGGCCGGGGCGTCGTCCGCGGCGACGGCCGTCACGGAGGGCGGGCTGGTGTGGGAGGTCGTCTCCCCCGGCTCCGACGCGGCCCGGCGGGTCCTCACCGAGTACTTCGACGACATCGTCGGACGGTACTGGGGGCGGCCGGCGCTGCCCGACGAGGTCGCCGCGGCGATGGCGGACGAGCCGAGCGACGACCTCCAGGGCGAGACGGGGCTGCTGCTCGTCGCGTCGTCGGCCGGGGTGCCCGTCGCCTGCGGCGGGGTGCGCCACGCCGGGGACGGTGACGCCGACCTCACCCGGGTCTACGTGGCGCCGAGCCAGCGGGGGCGCCGGCTGGGTGGCGAGCTCGTCGGACGTCTGGAGGTCCTCGCGGCCGCGGCCGGGGTGCGCACGCTGCGGCTCGACGTGCGCGGCGACCTCACGCAGGCCCGGTCGCTGTACCAGCGCCTGGGGTTCGTCGACGTCGAGCCCTTCAGCGACGCCCGGTACGCCGACCACTGGATGGCCAAGGCGCTGGCGCAGCCGTAGCCGGGTGCAGGTCTCAGGGCGCCAGGTCAGATGTCGAGCGCGCCGACGACCTCGCCGAAGAGCTCGACGCCGGTCGGCTCGAAGCCGAGACGCAGGTAGAAGCCCTCGGGCCCGCCCTCGCCGCGCTCCCACAGGACCGTGATGCGGTCGAGACCACGCCGTCGGGCCTCGTCGGCCACCTGCTCGACGGCGAAGCGCCCGACGCCCGAGCGCTGCGCCGAGGCCCCCACCAGGAGCCTCCAGACGCCGGCGCGGAGCTCCTCGATCTCGTTGTCCGGGTCGAAGCTCGCCATGACGAAGCCCACGACCTCGCCGTCGCGCAGCACGACGCGCGGCCAGGCCGGCGGGTTCACGTACGCCTCGGCCACGGACTCGAGCACCGTCGCCACGAACCCCTCCTGCCCCGGCGCGACCCGCAGCGCGGCAGCAGCAGGCAGGTTGTCCGGAGTCAGCTCGACGAGCGCGAAAGAAGACATCCCCCAGTCTCGCACCCCCTTCTCATGCTCGTGGCGCGATGGCGGGACACTCCGGGGAGCGTCGAGCCGTCGCGCCACGAGCATGAGGATCTGACGGGTGGTGCGGGGGTGGTGCGGGTGTGGTGGGGCGGTCAGGCGTTGGCGACGAGGCCGAGCTCGGCGACGTTGGCGAGGCCCGTGTGGCGCGGGACGATGCGCACGGTGTAGCCGAAGGCCCCGGAGAAGTCGAGGACGACCTCGCCGCCGAAGGCGAACCGGCCGTTCTCGTAGGTCTCCGTCACCTCGAGCGACTGCGTCTCGAAGGACGACATCTCGTCCGACTCGGAGACCTTGCCGTGGACCACCTGCACGTCGACGTCCGACGGCGACAGCGCGCCGAGCGAGACGTAGGCGCGCACGGCGAGGCGGTCGCCCACCTGCGGGGACTCCCCGAGCCCTGCGGACTCGACGTGGTCCACGCGGACCTGCGACCAGTCGGACCGGACCGTCGCCTTCCAGCCGGCGAGGTCCTTGGCGCCGGCGTACCCGGAGCCGTGCAGCGCCCGGCCGGCGACGGCGGCGGGTGCGTAGAGCCGTCGGACGTAGTCCTCGACCATGCGGGTCGCCTGGACCTTCGGGCCGAGGGTCGCGAGGGTGTGACGGACCTGCTGCAGCCAGTGCTGCGGGGTGCCGTCCTCACCGCGGTCGTAGAAGCGCTGGGCGACCTGCGACTCGATGAGGTCGTAGAGCGCGGCGGCCTCGAGGTCGTCGCGCCGGTCCGCGTCCTCGACGCCGTCGGCCGTCGGGATGGCCCAGCCGTTCTCGCCGTCGAACCACTCGTCCCACCAGCCGTCGAGGATCGACAGGTTGAGCCCGCCGTTGAGGGCGGCCTTCATGCCCGACGTCCCGCAGGCCTCGAGCGGGCGCAGCGGGTTGTTGAGCCACACGTCGCAGCCCGGGTACAGCGTCTGGGCCATGCCGATGTCGTAGTTCGGCAGGAAGACGATGCGGTGGCGCACCGCGGGGTCGTCGGTGAACTTCACGAGCTGCTGGATGAGGCGCTTGCCCTGGTCGTCGGCGGGGTGCGACTTCCCCGCGATGATCAGCTGGACCGGGCGCTCGGGGTCGAGCAGGAGCGCGCGGAGACGGTCGGGGTCGCGCAGCATGAGCGTGAGCCGCTTGTACGTCGGGACACGACGGGCGAAGCCGATCGTGAGGACGTCGGGCGAGAGCGCCTCGTCCACCCAGCCGAGCTCGGCGGGGCTCGCGCCGCGCTTGCGCCACGACTTGCGCAGCCGGGCGCGGGCGTCCTCGACGGTCTGCGCGCGCAGCTCGCGGCGCACGGCCCACAGCTCCGCGTCGGAGATCGCGTCCGGGTTCAGCCAGCCGGTCGCCCCCTCGAGCTCGGCGGGGGTGAATCGGCTCTCGGCGAGCTCGCTCACGCGACGGTCGACCCAGGTCGGGGCGTGCACGCCGTTGGTGATCGAGCTGATCGGCACCTCGGAGCCGTCGAAGCCCGGCCACAGACCGTTGAACATGCCGCGCGACACCTCGCCGTGCAGCAGCGAGACGCCGTTCGCCCGGCCACCCAGGCGCAGGCCCATGACAGCCATGTTGAAGACGGTCGGGTCGCCGCCCTCGTAGTCCTCGGCCCCGAGGGCGAGGATGCGGTCGAGCGGCACGCCCGCGATCTCGTTGTCCCCGCCGAAGTACTGGCTGATGGTGTCGACGCCAAAGCGGTCGATGCCGGCCGGCACGGGGGTGTGCGTGGTGAAGACCGTCGCGGAGCGGACGGCCTCGAGCGCCTCGTCGACACCGAGGCCGTGCTGCGCGACGAGCTCGGCCACGCGCTCGACACCGAGGAACCCCGCGTGCCCCTCGTTGGTGTGGTAGACCTCGGGCTCCGGCGCGCCGGTGAGGCGCGACCACAGGCGCAGCGCGCGGACGCCGCCGACGCCGAGCAGCAGCTCCTGCTGGAGGCGGTGCTCGCCACCGCCGCCGTACAGGCGGTCGGTGACCTTGCGGGCGAGGTCGTCGTTGTCGGGGATGTTCGAGTCCAGCAGCAGGAGCGGCACCCGGCCCACGGCGGCCATCCACACGTGGGCGTGCAGGGTCCGGCCGGCGGGCAGAGCGATCGAGACGGTCGCGGGCGTGCCGTCGTCCTCGCGGACCAGCGTGATGGGCATGCCGTCGGGGTCGAGCAGCGGGTAGTCCTCGACCTGCCACCCGTCGCGGGTCAGCGACTGGACGAAGTAGCCCGCGCCGTAGAGCAGGCCGACACCGACGATCGGCACACCGAGGTCGGAGGCGCTCTTGAGGTGGTCGCCCGCGAGGATCCCGAGGCCACCGGAGTACTGCGGCAGGACCTTGGTGATGCCGAACTCCGGGGAGAAGTACGCGACCGCGGCCGGGAGGTCGTCACCGGCGCCCTGGTACCAGCGCGGCTCCGTGAGGTACGTACGCAGGCCTGCGGCCTCGGCGCGGACGCGGTCCACGAGCTCCGCGTCGCCCGCGAGCGCGGCGAGCTTCTCGGGGCTCAGCGCCCCCAGGAGAGCGACCGGGTCCGCCTTGACCGAGGCCCAGAGCGCGGGGTCGAGGCTCTCGAACAGGTCGCGGGTCGGGCCGTGCCACGACCAGCGGAGGTTGTGGGCGAGCTCGTCGAGATCCTGGAGCGCGGCGGGGAGGACGGTGCGGACGGTGAACCTGCGGATGGCTTTCACCTGGCTGACACTAACCACCCGACGCCCGCTCCGTCACCAGTGCGCAGGTAAATTCTGCGTGCAGCATCCCGTCCACCCCCCGCAGGCACGTCCCGAGGCCCCCGACCAGGGCTTCGGTCCCGGTCCGCACGACGATTGTGCGCTCCTGAGTGTCCGGACGGGCCGGGAGTCGGTAGGTTCGTCAGGTGACCTCCAAGCGCAGCGCGAAGCCGTCCTCGCGAACCAGTCCTGCTCCCGCTCCGGCCGCCACCCCCGACACCACCAGCAGCCCGGCTGCCGCACCGGCGCAGCCGTCGGCCGCAGCACCGCCAGCACCTCCGGCCCTGTCGGCACAGCCGGCCCCCTCGGCACAGCCGGCACCCCAGACCGCGCCCACGCCCGTCGGTCGGCACTCCGCCGCCGAGCCGCGCGCCGTCGCGGTCCCCCTCGTGGACCCGATCGGCCGCATCCCCGTGGTCGACGTGGCTCCCGTGATCTCCGAGGGCCGCTGGCCCGCGAAGGCGAGCGTCGGCGAGGTCGTCCCCGTCGAGGCGACCGTGTTCCGCGAGGGGCACGACGCCGTCGCGGCCACGGCGGTCCTCGTGTCGCCGACCGGCGAGCGTCTCGAGGCGCGCATGGTCGACATCGCCCCCGGGCTGGACCGCTTCCGCGCCGAGCTCGCGCCGACGTCCGAGGGCGACTGGACCCTGCACGTCGAGGGCTGGTCGGACCCGTACGGCACGTGGGAGCACGACGCGACGGTCAAGATCGAGGCCGGCGTCGACGTGGACCTCATGCTGGCCGAGGGTGCCGCGCTGTTCGAGCGGGTCGCCGCGATGCCCGGGCTCTCGCCCGAGGACGCCCGGCTCGTCGAGGGCACCGTGACGGCGCTGCGCGACGCGACCCGCCCGCCGGAGGCGCGGCTCGCCGCGGCGACCGCACCCGAGGTGCACGCCGCGCTCGACCGCACCCCGCTGCGCGACATGGTCTCGCCGAGCCGCGCCTACCCGCTCCAGGTGGACCGCCCCCTGGCCCTGGCCGGGAGCTGGTACGAGTTCTTCCCGCGGTCCGAGGGGGCCCGTCTCGACGAGGCGTCCGGCACCTGGACCTCGGGCACGCTCACCACCGCCGCCGAGCGCCTCCCCGCGATCGCCGAGATGGGCTTCGACGTCGTGTACCTCACGCCGATCCACCCCATCGGGTCGACCAACCGCAAGGGCCGCAACAACACCCTCGACCCGCAGCCGGGCGACCCCGGGTCCCCCTACGGGATCGGCTCCACCGACGGCGGGCACGACGCGATCCACCCGGACCTGGGGACCTTCGACGACTTCGACGCCTTCGTGGCGCGGTCGCGCGGTCTGGGCATGGAGGTCGCGCTCGACCTCGCCCTCCAGTGCTCCCCCGACCACCCGTGGGTCACCGAGCACCCGGAGTGGTTCACGACGCGCGTCGACGGCTCGATCGCCTACGCCGAGAACCCGCCGAAGAAGTACCAGGACATCTACCCCCTGAACTTCGACAACGACCCCGAGGGCATCTACCTCGAGATCCTGCGCGTCGTCCGGGTGTGGGTCGACCACGGGGTGACGGCGTTCCGCGTCGACAACCCGCACACCAAGCCGCTGCCGTTCTGGGAGCGCCTCATCGCCGAGGTCCGTGTGGACCACCCCGAGGTCATCTTCCTCGCGGAGGCCTTCACCAAGCCCGCGATGATGCACACCCTCGCCAAGATCGGCTTCCACCAGTCGTACACGTACTTCACCTGGCGGAACACCAAGGAGGAGATCACCGAGTACCTCGAGGAGGTCTCCGGTCCGTCGGGCTCGTACATGCGCCCCAGCTTCTGGCCGACCACCCACGACATCCTGCCGCCGTACCTCCAGCAGGGTGGCGTCGCAGGCTTCGCGATCCGCGCGGTGCTCGCGGCGACGTCGTCGCCGACCTGGGGCATCTACTCGGGCTACGAGCTCGCCGAGCGGGTCCCGCGCCCCGGCGTCGAGGAGCAGGTCGACAACGAGAAGTACGAGTACAAGCCCCGCGACTGGTCGCAGGTCACCGAGGTCGGGATCTCGACGCTCCTCACCCGGCTCAACGAGATCCGTCGGGAGCACCCGGCCCTGCGCCAGCTGCGCAACCTCACCGTGCACCCGACGACGGACGACTCGATCATCGCGTTCTCGTCGCACCTCGCGGCCGAGCACTCCCCCACCGGCGTGGCCGACACGGTCGTGACGGTGCTCAACCTCGACCCGCACAGCACCCGCTCGGCGATGGTCTGGTTCGACACCGAGGCCCTCGGCCTGGGCTCCGAGCCCGGCCCGGCCTTCGCGGCACACGACCTGCTCACCGGCGAGACCTACTCGTGGGGCGCGCAGGCGTACGTCCAGCTCGACCCCTGGGCGAACTGCGCCCACATCATCGACGTGAGGCCGCTATGACGCGCGCGACCGACCCGCCCACCATGCCCATCCCCGTCGGGGCTCTGCCGCCGCGGCGCCAGCCGACCGCGCCCGGCGGCGGTGCGAGCGACCTCGCCCCCGACGGCGAGCACAGCTTCCCGGGCCTGTCCGACGACCCGGAGTGGTTCAAGACCGCCGTGTTCTACGAGGTGATCGTCCGGGCCTTCTCCGACTCGACCGGCGCCGGCTCCGGGGACATCCGCGGGCTCATCCAGCGGCTGGACTACCTCCAGTGGCTCGGCATCGACTGCCTGTGGCTGCCGCCGTTCTACCCCTCGCCGCTGCGCGACGGCGGGTACGACGTCGCCGACTACACGGCGATCGCGTCGCAGTACGGCGCGATGGCCGACTTCACCGAGCTCATCGACGAGGCGCACAAGCGCGGCATCCGTGTGGTGATCGACCTCGTGATGAACCACACGAGCGACGAGCACCCGTGGTTCCAGTCGTCGCGCTCGGACCCCGAGGGCCCGTACGGCGACTTCTACGTGTGGAACGACGAGAACACGAAGTACCAGGACGCCCGCATCATCTTCGTGGACACCGAGACGTCCAACTGGACCTTCGACCCCGTGCGCCGGCAGTACTTCTGGCACCGGTTCTTCTCGCACCAGCCCGACCTCAACTTCGAGAACCCCCGGGTCGTCGAGGCGATGATCGAGGTCGCACGGTTCTGGTGCCAGGTGGGTGTCGACGGGTTCCGTCTCGACGCCGTGCCCTACCTGTTCGAGGACGAGGGCACCAACTGCGAGAACCTCCCGGCGACCCACGAGTTCCTGCGCACGGTGCGCAAGGTCATCGACACGGAGTTCCCGGGTCGGATCATGCTCGCCGAGGCGAACCAGTGGCCGGAAGAGGTCGTCGAGTACTACGGCACCGAGGAGGAGCCGGAGTGCCACATGTGCTTCCACTTCCCGGTGATGCCGCGGATCTTCTACTCGATCAAGGACCAGCGGGCCAAGCCGATCATCGACATCCTCGCCGACACCCCGGCCATCCCGGCGGGGGCGCAGTGGGGCACGTTCCTGCGCAACCACGACGAGCTCACGCTCGAGATGGTCTCGACCGAGGAGCGCGCGTCGATGTACGGGTGGTACGCACCCGACCCGCGCATGCGGGCCAACGTGGGTATCCGCCGCCGCCTGGCGCCGCTGCTCGACAACTCCCGCAAGGAGATCGAGCTGGCGCACGCGCTCCTGCTCTCGCTCCCCGGCAGCCCGTGCCTGTACTACGGCGACGAGATCGGGATGGGCGACAACATCTGGCTGCCGGACCGTGACGCGGTCCGCACGCCGATGCAGTGGACCCCCGACCGCAACGCCGGGTTCTCGACGGCCGACCCCGGCAAGCTCTACCTGCCGCTCATCCAGTCGCTGGTGCACAACTACCAGCACACCAACGTCGAGGCGCAGTGGGCACAGCCCACCTCGCTGCTCCACTGGGTGCACGGCATGCTCAAGGTCCGTCGGCAGCACCCCGCCTTCGGCACGGGCACCTTCGTGCCGCTCGAGGCGGACAACGAGTCGGTGCTCGCGTTCCTGCGGGTCACGGAGGCCGAGACGATCCTCTGCGTGACGAACCTCGCGTCGACCGCACGATCGGCCCGGATCAAGGTCCCGGGGCACGCCGGGGCGCACCTCACGGACGTGTTCGGCGGTGCGTCGCTCGGTTCGACGAGCGCCGACGCCGACGTCGTGGTCACCTTGGGGTCACGCGACTTCTACTGGCTGGCCGTCACGGCACCCGAGGACACCCTCGAGGCGTCGTAACCAGCCCGGCGACCACCCACCGGTGGCCGCGGTCCACGACGACGAGGACGGCAGGTTCCCACCCATGGCAGACGCTCGACCCGCACCCACGACCACCGAGCGGCTCGACGCGCCCGACGTCCTCGACGCGGTGCGCGCCTGGCTGCCCGACCGGCGCTGGTTCCCCACGACGGCGGACGCCACGGCGGTGTCCCTCGTCGCCCGGACGGACCTGGGTGTCGACGACCGCGGTGCGCACGCGGTCGTCGACCTGCTGCGCGTGCCCGGGACCTCGTCGTCCTCCCCGATGACGCTCCAGGTGCCGCTCGTCCTCGAGCCGGCCGGCACCCCGCAGGCGACGGTCGACGGACGCGGCGTCGTCGCCGTCCTCGACGACGGGGCGCGGCTGGTCGACGGTGCCTACCACCCGGCCTTCGTGACCGCGTGGCTCGAGCGGGCCTCGTGGTCCGGGTGCCCGGCCGCGACCGCGGCCCGCGACTCCGCGGGCGGCCTCGACGTCCGCGGCCTGCACGTCCTCACCGGCGAGCAGTCCAACACCTCCGTCCTGCTCCCGGCGGTGGCCGGCGGCTCGATGCTCAAGGTCATCCGCGCCCTCGCCCCCGGGCAGAACCCCGACATCGTCGTCCCGCTCGCCCTGGTCCAGGCCGGGTGGGCCGGCGTGCCCGAGCCCTACGCGTGGAGCGAGACCGCCGTCGAGGAGGACCCGACGTCCGTCGGCACGGGCTCAGACGCGAGCACGAGCACCGCAGCACCCCTCCCCCAGCGGTGGAGCACGCACACGGGGGTGCTCGCCGAGCTCGTCCCGCAGGCGCGCGACGGCTTCGAGCTCGCCTGCGACTTCGCCCGCGAGGGCCAGCCCTTCGCCAACCCGGCCCGGGAGCTCGGGACCCAGGTCGCGCAGATGCACAGCGCGCTGCGTCGCGCCTTCGCCTCCGAGGTGCACGAGGCCGACCCGGCCTGGCTGCTCGACGCCATGCAGCGACGGGTGCGCTCCGCGGCAGGTGCGAGCAGCGCGGTCCGCTCACGGGTGGACCAGATCGACGCGTTCCTCGAGCACATGCGCGGCGTCGCCGAGGAGGCGGTCCGGCAGGGGCGCCCGCTGCCGCCCGTCCAGCGGATCCACGGCGACCTGCACCTGGGTCAGGCGCTCTACAGCCCGCAGAAGGGCTGGCGCATCCTCGACTTCGAGGGCGAGCCGCTGCGCCCGCTCACCGAGCGCACCCGTCCGGACCTGGGCGAGCGCGACGTCGCCGGGATGCTCCGGTCCTTCGACTACGCCTCGGCCGTCGGCGGAGCGACCTCGTCGGAGTGGGCGCGCGCAGCACGCCGTGCATTCCTCGAGGGCTACACCGGGTACCTCAGCGTGCCCGGAGCCCTCGGCTTCGGGCGTCCGCCGTCGCTCGCCGACCGGGTGCTCATCCGCGACGCCTTCGAGCTCGACAAGGCCCTGTACGAGGTGGTCTACGA
This sequence comes from Sanguibacter keddieii DSM 10542, assembly GCF_000024925.1. Classification (NCBI taxonomy): domain Bacteria; kingdom Bacillati; phylum Actinomycetota; class Actinomycetes; order Micrococcales; family Sanguibacteraceae; genus Sanguibacter; species Sanguibacter keddieii. The sequence goes on along the minus strand of NC_013521.1, from coordinate 1,198,185 downwards.
GGAGCGCAACCGCCCGGACTGGATCTCGATCCCGCTCGGGGCCGTCGACCGCGTCCTCGGCGCCCTCCCCAGGCCCGCCACCTCGGCAGACGCCGGACCCGCCGGTCGCCGGGCATGACGCCCCTCCCCTGTGCTCGAGGCGCGCGCCAGTCGCTGCGCCTCGCCCCCGACCATGGAATGGTAGGACTATGACCGACCCCACACCCCCGGCTCCGACGACGACCACGGGACAGCGAGGAGCCCCGGCGGCCCCTCCTGTCCGGGTCCCCGCATCCCCGGAGGACCTCGCGGCCGTCGCGAACGGCACCTTCTTCGCCCCGCACAGCGTGCTGGGCGGTCACGTCGACCCCGCGTCCGGGGCCGTGACCGTCCGCGTGGTGCGCCCGCTCGCCGACGAGGTCCGGGTCATCACCCAGCTGGGCGGCGTCGCCGCCGAGCACGAGCAGGACGGCGTCTGGGTCGCCGTGCTCCCCGATGCCGACGGTCAGGTCCCGGACTACCGGGTGTCCGCCCGCTACGGCGAGGACGTCACGGTCGCGGACGACCCCTACAGGTTCCTGCCGACCGTCGGCGAGCTCGACCAGCACCTCGTCCGCGAGGGACGCCACGAAGAGCTCTGGACCGTCCTCGGTGCCACGGTGAAGACCTTCCCCGGCGTCATCGGAGAGGTGCACGGCACCGCCTTCGCCGTCTGGGCCCCCAACGCCCGCGCGGTCCGCGTGGTCGGGGACTTCAACACCTGGTCCGGCACCGGCCACCCGATGCGCTCCCTGGGTTCGACCGGCATCTGGGAGCTGTTCGTCCCCGACGTCGTCGCCGGCGCACGCTACAAGTTCGAGATCCTCTCGGCCGACGGCTCGTGGCACCAGAAGGCCGACCCGATGGCCAAGGGCACCGAGGTCCCGCCCGCCACGGCGTCGGTGGTCGTCGAGTCCGGCTACGAGTGGCAGGACGCGGGCTGGCTCGAGCGCCGCGCAGCGACCGACCCGCACGACGGCCCGCTGAGCATCTACGAGGTGCACCTCGGCTCGTGGCGCCAGGGCCTGAGCTACCGCGAGCTCGCGACCCAGCTCACCGAGTACGTCGTCGAGACGGGCTTCACGCACGTCGAGCTCATGCCCGTCGCCGAGCACCCCTTCGGCGGCTCCTGGGGCTACCAGGTGACGTCCTACTACGCGCCGACCTCACGGTTCGGCCACCCGGACGACCTGCGGTTCCTCGTGGACTCGCTCCACCAGGCCGGCATCGGCGTGATCGTCGACTGGGTCCCCGCGCACTTCCCCAAGGACTCCTGGGCGCTGGCCCGCTTCGACGGGACGCCGCTGTACGAGCACCCGGACCCGATGCTCGGCGAGCAGCCCGACTGGGGCACGTACGTGTTCAACTTCGGCCGCCCCGAGGTCCGCAACTTCCTCGTGGCGAACGCGACCTACTGGCTCGAGGAGTTCCACGTCGACGCCCTGCGAGTCGACGCCGTCGCGTCGATGCTCTACCTCGACTACTCGCGCGAGCCCGGGCAGTGGCGCCCCAACGCCCACGGCGGGCGGGAGAACCTCGACGCGATCGCCTTCCTCCAGGAGACCAACGCGACGGCGTACCGCCGCACCCCAGGGATCATGATGATCGCCGAGGAGTCGACGGCGTGGCCCGGTGTCACGGCGCCGACCGACGGCGGCGGGCTCGGCTTCGGCCTCAAGTGGAACATGGGGTGGATGAACGACACCCTCCGCTACCTGGCCGAGGAGCCCGTGAACCGTCGGTACCACCACCACGAGGCGACGTTCTCGCTCGTGTACGCGTACTCGGAGCAGTTCGTCCTGCCCATCAGCCACGACGAGGTCGTGCACGGCAAGGGCTCGCTGCTGCGCAAGATGCCCGGGGACGACTGGCAGCAGCTCGCCGGGGTCCGCGCGCTCTTCGCGTACCAGTGGGCGCACCCGGGCAAGAAGCTCACGTTCATGGGCAACGAGCTGGCGCAGGGCACGGAGTGGGCCGAGTCCCGCAGCCTCGACTGGTACCTGCTCGACCACGCGCCGCACGCGGGGGTCCAGCGTCTGGTCCGCGACCTCAACGCCGTGTACCGCGAGCACCCCGCGCTGTGGGCGCTCGACCACGACCCGGCGGGCTTCGAGTGGCTCGACGCCTCGGACGCCGACCACAACGTGCTCTCGTTCCTGCGTCGCGACCGTGACGGCGGTGTCGTGGCCGTGGTGGTGAACTTCGCCGGGACGGCGCACGCCGACTACCGCGTCCCGCTGCCCAGCGCCGGTCGCTGGCGCGAGGTGCTCAACACCGACGCGGAGGCGTACGGCGGCTCGGGCGTCGGCAACCTCGGTGCGGTGCACGCCGAGGACGTCCCGTGGACCGGGAGACCGTTCTCGGCGGTGGTGCAGGTCCCGCCGCTCGGCGCGGTGTACCTCACGCCCGAGGGCTGAGCGAGCGCTGAGGCGCTGGTCGTCGGTCGCCCTCCGGGGCGGCCGGTGGCCGACGGCCGGCGCGACAGCCAGGCAGCACGGCAGAGGGGACCACGGTGAGCCGTGGTCCCCTCTGCCGTGCCCGTCAGACCGGGCGGTGCGTCGGTGCTGCGCGTCAGTACAGCGCGTTGGTCAGTGCGCGGCGTGCCGGCGAGACGCGCGGGTCCTGCGGTCCGAGCAGGTCGAAGTACTCGACGAGGCGCTTGCGGAGCACGTCCTTGTCGTCGGCCCCCGGGACCAGCTCGATGAGCCGTCCCAGCGCGTCCTCGACCTTGCCGCCGGCGATGTCCATGTCGGCGACCGCGAGCTGGGCCTCGACGTCGGTGGGACGCTCGGCCGCGGCGGCGCGGACAGCCGCGAGGTCGGCGTCGCGGGTGCGCAGCAGGAGTCGGGCCTGGGCCAGGCCTGCCGGGGCGAGCTGGTCGCGCGGGTCCTCGCGGAGCGCCTGCTCGTAGGCGGCGACCGCCAGCTCCAGGTCGCCGGCCTCGATGGCCTCGTAGGCCTTGCGGTGCAGCGGCGGGAGCTCGGGCTCGGGCTCGGCGGCGGGTGCCGGGACCTGCTGCTGTCCCTCCGGCGGCGCGAGGACCCCGGTGACGCCGTTCTGCTCGGCTGCGGTGAGCAGCTCGTCGAGGACGGAGCGGATCTGCGCGTCGTCGGCGACGCCCTGGAACAGCGGCACCGGCTGCTGCCCGAGGATCGCGACGACCGTCGGGAAGCCCTGGACCTGGAACGCCTGGGCGATCTGCGGGTAGGCCGACGCGTCGATGCGGGCGAGCAGGAACCGGCCCGCGTACTCCTGCGTGAGCGTGCCGAGGGTCGTCGCGAGCCGGGCGTTCTCCGCGTCGGTCGGCAGCCAGAGCAGCGCGACCACGGGGACCTGGGCCGACTGCTGCACGACCGACGGGAACATCTCGTCGGTGATGTCGACGACGAAGCCGCCCGCGGCGGGAGCGCCGCCGGGCGTACCGGGCGGCGGGGCGGACGGCCGTCCGAGGGACGACAGGTCGACCGCTCCGCGGACGTCGAACTGGGAACCGGGGGCACCTGGCTGACTCATGGGTCCTATCTTTCCATCCGTCGGTGACACGTGGCGAACCGCCCGTGGCTCGTGCTGGGCGCTGTCAGGGGATCGAGGCGGAGGTCGTGAGGAACTCGCTGCCGACGACCGTCGTGCCGATCTCGCCACCCTCGGCGGGAGGGACGTAGATGCCGACGAGGATCGTGCGGCCGTAGGACACGGAGTTCGAGTCGGGGACGTCGCCGATGAGCGCGCGCTGCGCGGCGTTCGGGGACACGACGGCCCCTTCCTCGCCCGTGAGCGTCGAGGTCGAGTCGATCTGCGCGACGACCAGCGCACCGCCGTCGTCCGTGCGCACCGCGCGCAGCGCCCCCTCCGGCGCGGCGTAGGTCTCCGTGAACGTCCCGCTGAGCTCTTCCGCGATCGTCGACTGCTTGGTGAAGGCGTCGGCCATGGCGGCCCGCAGCGGGTCGTCCGGGAAGTCGGCGGCGAAGGCCGACTCCTCCCGGGAGGTCAGGACGTCGGCGTAGCGCGCGACGGCGTCGGCCGGGGTCATGAGCAGGCTGGCGTCGTCGGGCGCCACGGACTCGGTCCCGACGTTCGGTGCGGCGAAGGTCGGCAGGGTGATGGAGGGGAACAGCCGGATCCATGCCCAGAGCTTGTACTGGTCACGTGCTGTCGCCTGGTCGAGCACGTACATGCGCTCGGTCCCGAGGTCCTCCGGGCGCACCGAGACGGACAGCGCGGTGCGCGGCCACGTCTGGGTGGTCGGGAGGATCTCCGACTGCACGGTCGTGGGGAGCTCGGTGAGCCCGTCCGTGCTGCCCACCGCGGCAGCCACCTGGAGCTCGACGGTGCGCAGCGCGAGGGCGGGACCGGTGAGGCGCGGCTCCAGCTCGGCGGGGTCGAGGGTGGTCGACGCGTCGCCGAGGGCGACCCCGACCGCCTCGTAGACCGCCGCGTCCTGGACGCTCGAGAGGACGGGCGGCGCCACGCTGGGCGCCGGGTCGGTCTGGACCGTGGGGAGCTCGGGGGTGCACGCGGTGAGCGCGACCATCCCGGCGGCCACGAGGACGAGGGCGCGGGGGGCGCGGCGCATCATTCGGAGTCCTTGGTGGTGTCGTCGGTCGGTGACGGGGCGTCTGCGGCACCGTCGGCGTCGGTCGGTGCCACGGGCGGCCGGGCGGGCTGGGCCCACGGCGAGCGAGGAGCGCTCCACGCCGAGGGCTGCTGCTCGCGCCGGATCCTGCGGGCCGGTGCGCTCTCGTCGCCCGAGCGCAGCGTGATCCGCTGGAACGGCGAGGCCTGGTCGACCGGGCGGACCGGGGGCAGCTGCGTCGCAGGCTTCGCCACGGACGGGGTACCCGCAGGACGCGTGGCCGGAGGCGTGACGCCCGGGGTCGACGGTGCTGCGGCTGGCGCCGGAGAAGCACCGGGGGCGGGCGAGGGCGTCGCAGCAGCCGGTGTCGTCGGCGTCGTGGGTGCGGACGGCGTCGTAGGTGCGGACGGGGTCGTGGCGGAAGGCGCGGCGGTCGAGCCGGTCGCAGCCGTCGTCGAGGGGTCGGCCGCATCGGGCGTCCGGACGCCCCAGGCGGCGCGCCAGCTCGAGCCGGAGGTGGACCCGGTGCCCTCGGGCAGCCAGGCCGGACGGTGCGGCTCGGGCGCAGCGTCTGCGGCGGCGGTCTTCTCCGCAGCGCCGTCCTGCTCGTCGGCCGGCTTGACCACCGGGATGGCCCCGGTCCACGGCCACTGGCGCTTCGGGCGTGCGGCGGCCTCGGTGGCCTCCTGCTGCTCGCGCTCGGCCCGCTCACGCAGCTGGCGACGGGTCAGCGTCCCGGTCGCGGGAGCGTCCTCGGCCGTCGCGACGCTCGCGGAGCGGGCGGGTACGGGCGCGTTCGACCGGCGACGACGTCCGACCAGCAGGCCGTAGAGGAGCCCGAGGACCACGAGCAGCACGCCGAGCGCGACACCGGGCCACAGCAGCGGGGTGGTGACCTCGCGCGGCCACGAGAGCGTGAGCTGCGGCGCTGCCGCGTCCTCGCCGACGGCGGCCACGAGCATCACCTGGTCGGTCGACGAGGCGTCCCAGCGGAGCGAGGCGCTCCCGGTGCCGCTCGTCTCGGTGACCCACATGTCAGAGCCAGCAGGGTTCGGGCCTGGGGCGACGGGCTCAGCCGCCGCGTCGTCGGTGGCTGCGTCGGTCGCTGCTTCTTCCGTCGCAGCCTCGTCGGTCGCGGCCTCGTCCTCACCGGACTTCTCGACCGTGGCGACGGTGAGCGTGTCCCAGTCCGAGGCACCGGTGACCACGCGTGCGGGGTCGTCGCCGACCCATCCCTCGACGTCCACCTGGGACCCGACGGCGATCACGACCGTGGCGTCCTCAGAGGACCGCGCGGTGACGGTGACGTCCTCGTCCACGAGGGAGAGGACTCCCGGTGCCGTGGTCAGCAGGGTCGCCCCGGACGCGTCGGCGGTCGTGGAGACGGCGCCCGTGGTCATGACCGCGGTGTCGCTCGGGCGCCAGACGGTTGCAGACGCGACGCCGAGGCCCGCGACGACGAGCCCGGCGACCACGAGGCCGACCATAACGATTCTGTGCAGCACTGAGTGTTCCCTTCCGAACCTGATCTGTCAGCGTAGCGCCCGGCACCTTCCCGTGACGTGCCACGACGTCCCCGGACCACGGTCCGGGCACGGGGTTGCGGGGCGTGTTCACGAGACCGTCGAACCGATAGGGTGGTGGCGACCGAGCCTGTGCCGCAGTCAGCCCTCGTCAGAGAGGCCGGCTCACGCGGCCCCGGCACGCGCGACCACGCTCCGCCCACTCCTCGCCCCGGGCATGTGAATGTTCGGTGCAGCCTGCCCAACCCCGACCACGGAGGTCTGCTGTGTCCGACGAACGTCCGATCTTCCCTGTCGTCATGCGCGGCTACGACCGCAGCCAGGTCGACGGCCGGGTGAGGTCGCTCGAGTCGGCCCTCGCGGAGGCGCAGGCACGGGCCGAGGCGCTCGACGCCGACGTCCGCCGGACCGCGGGTGAGCTCAGCGCGGCACAGGACCAGCTGAGCGAGATCGACCGCCCGTCCTACGCAGGCCTCGGGTCCCGCATCGAGCAGCTCATGCGCTCGGCCGAGGAGCAGTCGAGCGACGTCATGGCGCAGGCGACCAGCCAGGCGCACGAGACCGTCGAGCGCGCCCGCCAGACCTCCACGCAGATCCGGTCGCGCGCCGAGAACGAGGCCGCCGAGATCCTCGCCGCCGCCCGCCGCGAGGCCGAGGAGGTCCGCACTGCGGCCGCCAACGAGGCGCACACGACCACCGAGTCGGCCGAGCGCCGCGCCGAGGAGCTCGTCGGGTCCGCCGAGCGCGAGGCCGCCCGCATCCAGACGGCCATCGCGACCGAGGAGACCGAGCGCCGCACGGCCCTCGAGCGCGAGCTCGGGACCCTGCGCGCGACGACCGAGCGCGAGACCACCGAGCTGCGGGTCACGACCGAGCGCGACGCGGACGAGCTCCGCACCCGCACGGAGGCCGAGACCACGACCCAGCGCGAGGAGGCCGACCGCTACTCCCGCGAGCTGCGCGCCTCCGCAGACGTCGAGACCTCCACGCTGCGCCACACCACCGAGACCGAGACCGCCGAGCTCCGCCGCTCGACCGAGGCGCAGGCGGCCCAGCTGCGCACGACGACGGCGCGCGAGACGGACGAGCTCCGTCAGCGGACCGAGTCGGACGCCGCCGCGCTGCGCACCGCGGTCGAGGACGAGGCCACCACCCGTCGCAACGAGCTCGACCGCGAGCTCGCGACGCTGCGGCAGGAGACCGAGGCGGAGATCGCCTCGCTCCGCTTCGGTGTCGACCAGGAGCTCGACGCCCTGCGCCTGCAGGCCGAGCACGACCTCAACGACCTGCGCGCCACGACCCAGGGCACGGTCAACGAGCAGCTGGCCAACGCCCAGCTGCAGGCCTCGCACCTCGTCGAGACCGCGCAGCGGGAGACCACCGAGCTCCGCGACACGGCCGCGCGCGAGACCACCGAGCTCCGCGACACCACCACCCGCGAGACCACCGAGCTCCGCGAGACCACGACCATCGAGGCCGAGCGGCTCGTCTCCGACGCCCGCCGCGAGGCCGAGGACGTCCTGTCGAGCGCCCGCGACGAGGCGTCGACCCTGCTGACCACCGCACGCGAGACCCTCGCTGCGGCCGAGCTCGACATCGCGGCCAAGCACGAGGCCGCGCAGCTCGCCGACACCGAGCTGCACGCGCAGAGCAAGGCCGAGACCGACAAGCTGCTCTCGGACGCCGAGCGTCACGCGGCCGAGGCCGAGCGCCGGGCTGCCGAGGCCCTCGCGACCTACGAGCAGATCCGCAAGGACTCGGACGCCCACGCCAAGGAGTCGGCCGAGGCGGCGCGCGCGTCGGCCGCGGAGATCCTCGGGTCCGCACGCCAGCAGTCGCAGGAGACGCTCTCGGACGCGCTCATCGAGTCGGAGCGCGAGCGGTCGACCGCCCAGCGCCAGGTCGACGACCTCAACCGCCAGCGCGAGTCCATCACCGCGTACCTCGACGAGCTGCGCTCGCTGCTGGGCAGCGAGCCGATCCCGAGCGCGCAGACCCTCGAGAAGGCTGCGGCCGTCGAGGAGTCCTTCGCGGCCGCGACCTCAGGCACCAGCACCCCGGAGCCGACCGTCGTCGACGCCGAGCCCGAGGCACCTGCCCCGAGCCCTGCGCCCGCGCCGAAGGCGAAGAAGGCCCCGCGTCCCGCACCGCTGTCGGCGCAGGGGACCCCGGCGCAGCAGGCCCGCAAGGCCGCACCCGCCAAGTCGGCCCGTCCGGCACCGGTGTCGGCGGCGCCGTCGAGCGCCCCTGAGACCGAGGGCGAGCCCGTCGGGGCAGATGCTGACGAGCCGTCGGCCGCCGAGCGCTGACGGTCTCACCCGATGACCGCAGGCAACGCCTCGTCGGACGCCGCGTGGCGCGAGGAACGCTCGCGCAACGCGGCGCACCAGGCCGCCGGGCTCGAGCGACGACGTGCCGCCGAGTCGGCCCAGGCTCGTGAGCTGATCCACGAGTTCGTCGCACGTGCGACCGCGCAGGGCGTACCGACCGTCCGCCTGGTCGCCCGTGCGTACCGGGGCAACGGGCGCTACCGCACGACGATCGACGGCTGGTACCTGCGCAAGAACCAGAGCGTCGGCGTCGGGACCGACGGCGAGTTCTACGTCCTCTCGGTCGAGGGGTCGCTGCGCACCCGCCTGCGGGGCGCGCAGGTCCAGCCGAGCGACCCGCCGCTCGTCCTCGGGCAGGGCGCCCGCGACGGAGAGTCGATCGACCTCACCGAGGCCCTGGCACGCGCCCTCGCCGGCACCACGGGTGGCCCGGCGTAAGACGTCCGGTCACGGGAGTCGGCACCGATGCCGCCAGCTACGCCCCGGGCTCGGTGATCTCACCGTCGCGGCGTACCAGCTCGGCGAGGGCCTCGGCGACAGCACCCGGCGCCTCGACGGCACTGAGGTGCCCGGCCCCCGGCACGACGACCAGCGCCGCGTCCGGCGCGGTGCCGGCCATCAGCTGCGCGCCGTCCAGGGGCGTCACGGTGTCGTCCTCCCCCACGACCACGACCACCGGGCCGCCGAAGCCGGCGAGGACCTCGGTACGGTCGGGCCTCGACGCCATCGCCCGCTGGGACCAGGCGACGCCGCTCGGACGCTGCTGGCCGATCCAGCCGGAGACCTCGTCGGGCAGCCCCGGGTGCTCGCCCACGCTGGTCGCGCTGAGGAGCGAGCCGACCATCCCGAGGACCGGCTCGACCGACCCGGAGGCCTCCACCTCGTCGGCGACACGCAACCGGTTGGCACGCGCCTCGTCGGCGTCGGCCGTGGCCTTGGTGTCGACGAGCGCGAGCCCGGCGACCAGGTCGGGGTGGCGCTCTGCGAGAGCGAGGGCGACGTAGCCACCCATGGACAGCCCTGCGACGAGCGCGCGCTGGTGTCCTGCGTCGCGCACCGCGGCGGCGACGGCGTCGGCCGAGGCGTCGAGGCTCGGTGCGTCCCCGTCCGGCAGCGGGGCCGAGCCCAGCCCAGGCAGGTCTGGCGCGAGCACGGGGATGCCGACGTCGAGCGCCTCGACCACGCCGTCCCACATGCGGTGGTCGACCGGGAAGCCGTGCAGGAGGACGAGCACGGTGCCTGCGTCGTGGGCCGGGGCGGCGTGCTCGCTGCGGTCTGCCTCCGGGCGGGTCGGCGTGCCGGGCTGGTCGTCGAGGGTCTGGTCGTCGAGGGTCTGGTCGGTCATGTGCGGGCCTCTTCTCGTCGGTCGGTCTGCGCTTCGGTCGAGCGTTTCGGGTCGACGCTGCGGTGCGTCGCTCCGGTGCGTCGTGGGTCGGGGTCAGCCCCAGCAGCGGGTGTGCCAGTGACGACGCTCGGCGAGCGCGGCCTCGCGCCCGAAGAGCGAGTCGCTCGCCCACGCGACCACGTGCGGCGCGCCCGCGGGCACGGGCTGGTGGCAGCCGGGGCAGGTGTAGGTCTTCTCGCTCGAGCGGACGCTCTGGACGGTCCACTCCTCGCCGCGACGGGTCTCGGTCCGGCGGCCGCCCGTGGCGCGCTCGAGGTCGAGAGGGCGCGGTTCTTCGCTGTACGGGCGGCGGGAGGAGCGGCGGGACGACGGCATCGGACCATTCTCCCCTGCCGGCGCCGGGGCGACCAGCCGTGCTCGTCGTGTGCACGGTCGGTGCACGGGTCGTAGGGGCTCGTGCGGTCCAGGCTCCGCACAGAGAGGGGGGCTACAGTTGTCGAGGCCGTTGACCGCGGCACATCCCCGGATCGAAGGACTGACGTCTTGAAGCACCGCACCGCGCGCGGAGTGACCGCGCTCACCATCGCCACCGCGCTCCTCCTCGCGGGATGCGGAAGCTCCGACGGAGACGACGCCACCCCCTCGGCCAGCGCGACCGACGCTGCGGCCGAGGCTCCAGAACCCACCGCCGAGGACGTCGCGGCCCTCGACGCCGTCACCGTGACCGGTGACGCCGGCACCGAGCCGACTCTCGAGTTCGAGTCGCCGCTCACCGTCACGGCACCGACCGTGCGGGTCCTCGACGAGGGCACCGGCGACGAGATGACCGAGGCGAGCCTCGCGTCGATGCAGTCCGTCGTCTACAACGCGGCCGACGGCACGGTCGTCGACTCCAGCTGGTCCGAGGAGGCCGCCCCCGAGTGGGACCTGGCGACCGACTTCTCCGGCGTCCCTGCCCTGCAGGAGGCCCTCGTCGGCAAGAAGGTCGGCACCCGCATCCTCTTCGCCCAGACGGGCTCTGATGGCGCCACCTACCTGTACGTCTTCGACTCGGTGAGCGTGCGCGACACCCCGACCCGCGCCGAGGGCGAGGTCGTCGCCCCGGCCGACGGTCTGCCGACCGTCACCCTGGCCGAGGACGGCGCGCCGAGCATCTCGATCCCGGACGGCTACACCGCTCCGGCCGAGCTCGTCGCGCAGACGCTCATCAAGGGCACCGGCCCGGTCGTGACCGAGGGCCAGAACGTCCAGGTCCAGTACACGGGCTGGAAGGTCGCCGACGGCGAGCAGTTCGACTCCTCGTGGGAGCGCGGCGCACCGTTCGTCGTGAACGGCCTCGGCTCCGGCCAGGTCATCGCGGGCTGGGACCAGGGCCTCGTCGGCCAGACGGTCGGCAGCCAGGTGCTCCTGGTCATCCCGAAGGACCTCGCGTACGGCGCGAGCGAGGGCAGCGAGCTCAAGGACGACGACCTCGTGTTCGTCGTGGACATCCTCCGCGCGGGCTGACGCCAGCACCGCTCGACCGAGAGCCCCGGACCCTTGCGGTCCGGGGCTCTCGGCGTCTGGGGGGCGCGTCGGCGGCGCGGGTCAGCGGACGCCGCCCAGGACCTTCGGTCGCACCCCGGGGTGCGGTGCGCCCCGTATCGTTGGGGGGTGAGCGAACTCAGCACCCCCAGCCCTGCCCGTGAAGTCCTGACGTGGGAGACCTTCGGTGTCGCCTCGCGTGAGCTGGCCGAGAAGGTGGTGGCGAGCGGGTTCCTCCCCGACGTCGTCGTCGCGGTCGCCCGGGGCGGCCTGCTCCCCGGTGGTGCTGTCGCCTACGCCCTGGGCACCAAGGGCGTCGGGACGCTCAACGTCGAGTTCTACACGGACATCGGCGAGACCCTCCCGGACCCGCGCGTCCTGCCGCCCCTCATGGACACCTCGGAGCTGCCCGGCTCGAAGGTCCTCGTCGTCGACGACGTGGCCGACTCGGGCCGCACCCTCGAGCTCGTGATGCGGATGATGGCGGCCAAGGGCGTGGAGGCCCGCTCCGCGGTCCTGTACTCCAAGCCTCGCTCCATCGTCACGCCGGACTACTCGTGGAAGGACACGGACCTGTGGATCACCTTCCCCTGGTCCGCCCAGCCGCCCGTCGAGGGCGCGCACACCGCTGCTCCCGAGTGACACCCACGGGACCGACCAGCCCCTGACCTCCTCCCGCCTGCGAGAGCTGCCTCTCGGAGCTCTTCGCGGCCTCGCACAGACGACAGAGCCCCCGCCCGCCCCTCTCGGGGTCGGACGGGGGCTCTGGTCGTTCAGACCGGGGTCAGAAGTCCCAGTCCTCGTCTTCGGTGTTGACGGCCTTGCCGATGACGTAGGAGGAGCCGGAGCCGGAGAAGAAGTCGTGGTTCTCGTCGGCGTTGGGGCTGAGGGCCGAGAGGATCGCGGGGTTGACGTCGGTCTCGTCCTTGGGGAAGAGGCCTTCGTAGCCGAGGTTCATGAGCGCCTTGTTGGCGTTGTACCGCAGGAACTTCTTGACGTCCTCGGTGAGGCCGACACCGTCGTAGAGGTCGGCGGTGTACTGGACCTCGTTCTCGTAGAGCTCGAAGAGGAGCTCGAAGGTGTAGGCCTTCATCTCGTCGCGCTCGGCGGGGCTGAGCTTCTCGAGTCCCTTCTGGTACTTGTAGCCGATGTAGTACCCGTGGACGGCCTCGTCGCGGATGATGAGGCGGATGAGGTCGGCCGTGTTGGTGAGCTTGGCGCGGCTGGACCAGTACATCGGCAGGTAGAAGCCGGAGTAGAAGAGGAAGGACTCGAGCAGCGTCGAGGCGACCTTCCGCTTGAGGGGCGAGTCGCCGTGGTAGTACTCGAGGACGATCTCGGCCTTGCGCTGGAGGTTGGCGTTCTCCTCCGACCAGCGGAACGCGTCGTCGATCTCCTGCGTGGAGATGAGCGTGGAGAAGATCGAGGAGTAGCTCTTGGCGTGGACCGACTCCATGAACGCGATGTTCGTGTAGACGGCTTCCTCGTGCGGCGTGATGGCGTCAGGGATGAGGCTGACGGCACCGACGGTCCCCTGGATGGTGTCGAGGAGCGTCAGCCCCGTGAACACACGGGTGGTGAGCTCCTTCTCGACGGGCGTGAGCGTCGCCCACGACTGGATGTCGTTGGACACCGGGACCTTCTCGGGCAGCCAGAAGTTCCCCGTGAGCCTGTCCCAGACCTCGGAGTCCTTCTCGTCCTCGACACGGTTCCAGTTGATCGCCTGGACCCGGCTGACCAGCTTGAGCTTTCCGGTGGACATCGCTCTGAACTCCCTCTCCCACCGACATCGATGGGGACTGACCAAACATCAAGAACCACACACCAGCAGGCACGAACCCACTGGCTTCCAGCAACACCCTACGTTCCCACCAGACCGCTCCAGGCTGAGCGCCTGGAGCGGTTCGAGGCAACAGCAGTCACACCCGACACAGCACCCCGCAACGCTCACCCAGCCGCACGCCGGCGAGGTCACGAGGTAGCACCTGGAGCGGACGAGGTCTGCGATCGTGGTGGGCCTGGCAGGCCGCCTGCGGCCCGGCGATCGCAGACCTCGTCCGCGGAAGGTGCGGACTACAGCATCACAGCATGCAGGAGACGCAACCCTCGACCTCGGTCCCCTCCAGCGCCAGCTGACGCAACCGGATGTAGTACAGCGTCTTGATCCCCTTGCGCCACGCGTAGATCTGCGCGCGGTTGACGTCACGCGTGGTCGCGGTGTCCTTGAAGAACAGCGTGAGCGAGAGTCCCTGGTCGACGTGCTGCGTGGCCGCGGCGTAGGTGTCGATGATCTTCTCGTAGCCGATCTCGTACGCGTCCTGGTAGTACTCCAGGTTGTCGTTGGTGAGGTACGGCGCCGGGTAGTAGACGCGCCCGATCTTGCCTTCCTTGCGGATCTCGATCTTCGAGGCCACGGGGTGGATCGAGGAGGTCGAGTTGTTGATGTAGCTGATGGAACCGGTCGGCGGCACGGCCTGGAGGTTCTGGTTGTAGATGCCGTGCTCCATGACGGATGCCTTGAGCTCGGCCCAGTCCTGCTGGGTGGGGATGTGCACGCCGGCGTCGGCGAAGATCTGGCGGACGCGGTCGGTGGCGGGCTCCCACACCTGGTCGGTGTACTTGTCGAAGTACTCGCCGGTGGCGTACTTGGAGTCCTCGAACCCGCCGAAGAAGCGCTTGCGCTCGATGGCGAGGCGGTTGGACGCTGCGATCGCGTGGAAGGCGACCGTGTAGAAGTAGATGTTGGTGAAGTCGATGCCCTCTTCGGAGCCGTAGAACACCCGCTCGCGTGCGAGGTAGCCGTGGAGGTTCATCTGGCCGAGGCCGATGGCGTGGCCGGACTCGTTGGCGCGTCGGATCGACGGGACGGAGTCGATGCTCGTCTGGTCGGAGACGGCGGTGAGGGCACGGATCGCGGTGTCGATGGTCTTGGCGAAGTCGGGCGAGTCCATGGCCTTGGCGATGTTCATGGAGCCGAGGTTGCAGGAGATGTCGCGCCCGATGTGCTCGTACGAGAGGTCGTCGTTGTAGGTCGACGGGGTCGAGACCTGGAGGATCTCGGAGCAGAGGTTCGAGTGCGTGATGCGGCCCTTGATGGGGTTGGCCGCGTTGACGGTGTCCTCGAACATGACGTACGGGTAGCCGGACTCGAACTGGAGCTCGGCGAGGGTCTGGAAGAACTCGCGGGCCTTGATCTTCGTCTTGCGGATGCGTCCGTCGTCGACCATCTCGTGGTACTTCTCGGAGATGGCGACGTCGGCGAAGGGCTTGCCGTAGACGCGCTCGACGTCGTAGGGCGAGAAGAGGTACATGTCCTCGTTCTTGCGGGCGAGCTCGAAGGTGATGTCGGGGATGACGACACCGAGCGAGAGCGTCTTGATGCGGATCTTCTCGTCGGCGTTCTCACGCTTGGTGTCGAGGAACCGCATGATGTCGGGGTGGTGCGCGTGCAGGTACACGGCTCCGGCGCCCTGGCGCGCTCCGAGCTGGTTGGCGTAGGAGAAGGAGTCTTCGAGGAGCTTCATCACGGGGATGACGCCGGAGGACTGGTTCTCGATGTGCTTGATGGGTGCGCCGTGCTCACGGATGTTGCTGAGCAGGAGGGCGACGCCGCCGCCGCGCTTGGAGAGCTGGAGGGCGGAGTTGATGCCGCGGGCGATCGACTCCATGTTGTCCTCGATGCGGAGGAGGAAGCAGGAGACGGCCTCGCCGCGCTGCGCCTTGCCCGAGTTGAGGAAGGTGGGGGTGGCGGGCTGGAAGCGCCCGGCGATGATCTCCTCGACGACGTTGACGGCCGTGGTCTCGTCGCCGTCGGCGAGGGTCAGGGCCACCATGCAGACGCGGTCTTCGAAGCGCTCGAGGTAGCGCTTGCCGTCGAAGGTCTTGAGCGTGTACGAGGTGTAGTACTTGAAGGCGCCGAGGAAGGTCTCGAAGCGGAACTTCTTGGAGTACGCGAGGTCGAAGAGCGACTTCACGAAGGCGGGGGTGTACTTCGCGAGGATCTCGGGCTCGTAGTACTTGTTCTCGACGAGGTACTCGAGCTTCTCCTCGAGGCTGTGGAAGAAGACCGTGTTCTGGTTGACGTGCTGCAGGAAGTACTGCCGCGCAGCCTGCCGGTCCTTGTCGAACTGGATCTCGCCGTCCGGTCCGTAGAGGTTGAGCATCGCGTTGAGCGAGTGGTAGTCGAGCTCGGTCTCTAGGCCGACTTCAGTGACTGTCGTTGCCAAAACTGTTCCAATCCTTCGCGGACGCGGAGAACGTCCTCGGTCGTCCCGAGGAGCTCGAAGCCGTAGAGGTACGGCACGGAGCACTTCTGGGAGACGATGGCGCCGGCGAGGCAGTAGGCCTCGCCGAAGTTGGTGTTCCCGGCGGCGATGACGCCCCGGATGAGCGACCGGTTCTGCTGGTCGTTGAGGAACTTGACGACCTGACGGGGCACTGCCCCGCCGTCGTTGCCTCCGCCGTAGGTCGGGACGACCAGGACGTAGGGCTCGTCGACCTGGAGAAACCCGTCCGCCGGGCGCAGCGGGATGCGCTGCGCCTCGACGTCGAGCTTCTGGACGAACCTGTGGGTGTTCTCCGAGGTGCTGGAGAAGTAGACGAGGCGTGCCACGTCAGGGACCTGTGGGGTCAGGCGACGGACGCGGACACCTTGGCCGCGAGCGCGTTGATCTGGTCGGGGCGGAACCCGGACCAGTGCTCGTCGCCGGCGACGACGACGGGGGCCTGGAGGTAGCCGAGGCCGCGGACCATCTCGAGGGCTTCCGGGTCCGCGCTGATGTCGACGATGGTGTAGTCGATGCCCTTCTTGTCGAGGGCTCGGTACGTCGCGTCGCACTGGACGCACGCCGGCTTGCTGTAGACCGTGATGCTCATGCGGAGTCTCCTCGAGGTGAGGGGCTGGGGAAGCCCGTGGGTAGCTGGTGGTGCGCTGCCGACGCTGCAGTGGTGAGGCCTGATCGGCGGGTTCCCCAGAGCTGTGTGGCGTGTCGTGCTGCGGTGTCTGAGCCCTCGCGCGGCTTGTGTGCTGACCTGCGCGCTGGGCGTGTAACCACTATACCTAGTGCCTCGACCCGTTGACCACCCCTAGAACTGGTACCGCGTGTCGCGAGAGACACACAGGTGTGGATGACGGTGTGGACAACCACCGAGGGCCCCGTCGCCCTCGCGGCGCAGCGGTGCAGAGCGCTGCCTCACCGCCTCGTCGAGTATCCCCGGGACCCCTGACATCCGGCGCTCGCCCCCTCTCGCGCCCTGGTCCCGACGAGGTCTGGCGGCTGTCCACCGCCTGTGGACGACGGCCGTCCACCACCGGTGGACAGGGACGATGAGACGACCGTCACCGCAGCCTCCAGGGGCGGGTGAAAAGGTGCTGCGTGCAACGCACCTCGGCGTGTCTGGCGGACGACGCACGTCGGCCCCGCCGGCACCCCCTGGTGAGGGTGCCGACGGGGCCGGAGGTGGTACGCCGGTGTCAGTACCGGACGTCGTCCACGGCCGGCAGCGTGCCGGTGGTGGCGAGGGTCCGGTACCAGAACGCCGAGTCCTTCCAGGTGCGCTCGAAGGTGTCGTAGTCGACGCGGACGATGCCGAAGCGGCGGTCGTAGCCGTAGCCCCACTCGAAGTTGTCGAGGAGCGACCAGGCGAAGTACCCGCGGACGTCGGCGCCGGCGTCGATGGCCGCGCCGACTGCGTCGACGTGGTCGTGCAGGTAGGACACCCGCAGCGGGTCGTGCACGCGGCCGTCGTCGGAGACCTCGTCGTAGAACGCGGCGCCGTTCTCGGTGATCATCATCGGCTGCTCGGGGTAGGCGTCGCGGACGGTGAGCAGCAGCTCGGTCATGCCGGCGGGATCGATGTTCCAGCCCATCGCCGTGTAGGGGCCCGGCTGCTGGAGGAACTCGACGTCGGTGACGCCGATCCACGGGGAGGCCGCCGAGGCGCCGTGGCCGTCGTTCTGCGCGGCCTCGCCGTCGCCCTCGAAGTGACGGACGCGGACGGTCGAGTAGTAGTTGACGCCCAGCACGTCGAGGCGCTGGCGGGTGATCTCACCGTCGCCCGGGAGCACGAAGGACCAGTCGGTCACGTGCGCGGTGTCGGCGAGGAGGTCGTCGGGGTAGGCGCCGTCGAGCGCCGGGCCGAGGAAAGCCCGGTTGGCGAGGGCGTCGATCTTCCGCACGGCGTCGAGGTCGGCCGCCGAGGCGGGGTCGTCGGGGCGGATCACGTGCAGGTTGAGCGTGATGGACACCTTGGCGGCGTCGCCGAGGACCTCACGGATCGCGAGGGCCGCGAGGCCGTGGGCGAGGTTGAGGTGGTGGACCGCGGCGAGCGCGGCCGCGGGCTCGGTGCGGCCCGGCGCGTGGACGCCCGACCCGTACCCGAGGTAGGCGGAGCACCAGGGCTCGTTGAGGGTGGTCCAGACGTCGATCCGGTCGCCGAGCTCCTCGGCCATGCGGCGGGCGTAGACCGCGAAGGCCTCGGCGGTCGCGCGGTTGGCCCAGCCGCCCTCGTCCTCGAGCTCCTGCGGGAGGTCCCAGTGGTAGAGCGTGACGACGGGCCTGACCCCGGCCTCGAGGAGGCCGTCGACGAGCGCCGAGTAGAAGGCGATGCCCTCGGGGTTGAACTCCCCCGTGCCGCCGGGCTGCACGCGCGACCACGAGATCGAGAACCTGTAGGCGTCGAGCCCGAGGTCCTTGATGTGCTGCACGTCCTCGGCCCACCGGTGGTAGTGGTCGTCGGCCTGGTCGCCGGTGTCGCCGTTGAGCGTCTTGCCGGGGGTGTGCGAGAACGTGTCCCAGATGGACGGGCCGCGGCCTCCCTCGGTCGCTGCTCCCTCGATCTGGTACGAGGCCGTCGCGGAACCCCAGACGAAGTCTGCGGGGAACTGGCGGGCGGCGGTGCCTGCTGCGGTCATGACTCTCCTCGATGTGTGCGGCGCTCGTCGTCGAAGCGCTTCGCCCCGACCCTATCTCGACCTGACCACGCCAGGCCGTCCTCCGTCCCGGGGTACGGGACAGGCCGGCGAGGTACCTCGTGGGATACCCCGCCGGCGTGTCCCGTCCCGGAGGGGCGGGGTGTCGAGGCCAGGCCTCGTGGGCTCAGGACCTCGCGCAGCTGTTGACCGACCGGACCACCGACGCCACGGACTCCGGCGTGCCCAGCTCGGCGACACGTTCTGCCGAGACCCCGGTGCCGCTCGACACGACAAAGGTGTGCGACTCCCCCGGGAGCAGGGAGACGAGCATGTCGTCGACGACCCCGTCGGGGACGATGCGGTCGGCGAGGACCGACACGTCGAGGGCCAGGGTCGCGGCCGACACGTCGACGACGAGCCCACCGTCGACGGCCCGGACCTCGACGTCCACCGCGGCCGGGTCGAGCACCAGGTCCTTGGGCTCGGCGAAGAGGTGGATCTCGCGGACGTCGTCGAGCTCGGCGACGAGCACCTCGCGCGTCGCGTCACCGGGGGTCGTCAGCGCGGCCGAGAGCGGCACCTCGTGGACCGAGCGCGCCGGCACCGCGACCGAGACCTGCTCGGTCTCGCCCTGCGCGGCGCCGGTGACGTCCACGCGACGCAGCGTCACCTCGCCCTCCCAGGCCTCGGCGTGGTCGTTGACCACCACGAGGGTCGGGACACCCTCGCGCGGCTGCACGGTGAGCAGCCGGTCCGCGTAGGCGTGGCGCAGCGCGTAGAACAGCGGCTTGGGCCGCTCGTCGCCGTCGACCGCGGCCCACGACGTCACGGGCCAGCAGTCGTTGAGCTGCCAGACGATCGAGCCGGCCGTCCGCGGCCAGTACGAGCGGTAGTGCTCGATGCCGTACTGCACGGCGTGCGCCTGGTTGAGCTGGGTGGTCCAGTGCCAGTCGTCGAAGGCCGACGGCGTGGGCAGGTGCGGCTCGAGCCCGCGGTCGAGCTTGAGGTTGCCGTCGGCGGCCTTCTGGTGGAGCAGGAACTCCGGCGACTCCTTGGTGAGCGCCGCCTCCGGGATCGACCGGGTGAGCGTGGTCCACGCGGGCGGCCCCTGGAAGCCGAACTCCGAGCTGAAGCGCGGGACCTGGTCGCGGTAGGTGGTGTAGTCGACGCGGTTCCACACCTCCCACTCGTGACGCGTGCCGTGGTCCGCGTCGTTCGGGTGGAAGGTCGGCGCCCCGCCGTCGACCTCGGCGCTGTAGCCCGGGCTGTAGGGCGAGCCGTCGCAGTACGGGCGCGTCGGGTCGAGCTCGGCCACGATCGCCGGGAAGAGCTCCGTGTAGTACCGGAAGCCCCAGGTCCGACCCTCGAGGTCCTGCTGCCAGCCCCAGTCGAGGTAGCCCCAGAGGTTCTCGTTGCCGCCGTTCCACAGCACCAGCGAGGCGTGCGGGGTGAGCCGCGCGACGTTCTCGCGCGCCTCGGCCTCCATCTCGGACCAGACCGGCTCCTCCTCCGGGTAGGCCGCGCAGGCGAGGAGGAAGTCCTGCCAGACCATGACGCCGCGCTCGTCGCAGACGTCGTAGAAGTCCTCGGTCTCGTAGATGCCGCCGCCCCAGACGCGCAGCAGGTTCATGTTGGCGTCGAGCGCCTGGTCGACGCGTCGCTCGAGGCGGTCGCGGGTGATGCGGGTGAGCAGGTGGTCGTCCGGGATCCAGTTGGCGCCCTTGACGAAGACCGCCTGGCCGTTGACCGAGATCGTGAAGGGCGTGCCGACGTCGTCGGGAGTCGTGTCGAGCTCGACGGTGCGGAAGCCGATGCGGCGCTCGTAGGTCTGGAGCGTCTCGCCGTCGGTCGTGCCGAGGGTCAGCGAGAGGTCGAAGAGGGGGTGCTCGCCGTAGCCGACCGGCCACCAGAGCGGGGCGCCCGGGACCTCGAGGTGCACGACGGCGGTCGACTCCCCGGGTGTGACCGTGACCGTCGCGACGTGGTCCCCGATGCCGTGGCCGGCCGCGAGCGCGGCGGTGAGGACGACGTCCCCGTGGTGGCGGTCGTCGACGCCGCGTCCGAGGTCGACGTGCACGTCGACGTGGCCGGTGCCGTCGGGCCCGACGGTCACGAGGGGGCGGACCTGCTGGAGGTGCGCGAGGGTCCAGCGCTCGAGGCGGACGCCCTTCCAGATGCCCGCGGTCTGGAGGTCGGGCCCCCAGTCCCAGCCGAAGGAGCAGGCCATCTTGCGGACCATGTTGAAGGGGTGGTCGTAGGCGCGGGGGCGCAGCACGATCTCGTCGGCGACCTCGCGGGCGTGGGCGAGGGCGGACCGCAGGTCGACGACCAGGTGGTTCTCGCCCTCGACGACGAGCCCTGCGACGTCGAACCGGTACCCGCGGTGCTGGTTGGCGGTGCGCCCGACGACGGTCCCGTTGAGCGTCACGGTCGCGACGGTGTCGAGGCCGTCGAAGACGAGGTCGAGGTGCTCGCCGTCCGCGGCGGCCGTCGCGGTGAAGGTGGTCTGGTAGCGCCAGTCGACCAGGTGCATCCAGGCGAGGGCGGTCTCGTTGAGGTCGAGGTAGGGGTCGGGGATCAGCCCGGCGTCGAGGAGGTCGGTGTGCGCGGTCCCGGGCACCTGCGCCGGGACGTCGGCGTCGAGGAGCCGTGGCGCCAGCTCGGTGGGCACCGGTCCGCCCGTGGCTCGCAGGGTCCATCCGGTGTGCAGCGTCTGGCTGATCATCTGTCGTGGGCTCCTGGGGGGTCGGTCGGCGGGGCCGCGCGAGACGTCGGCGGCTCGGATCGATGCGAAGAGGTGCTGCGGGTCGGTCTGCCACCCATCCTGGGGCACCCCGCGAGACTTCGTCAACCTTCCTCACCAACCGTTCGGAGCCTGGTCGCGACGCCGCTCTTCCACAATCTTCGGCGAGCGAATAAAGTCGGTACCGGGCAGCACGCACCCGCGTGCCGCCGTGCAGCAGGCGAGACAGAGCAGAGGTCCATGGCACAGGCGCAGCGCAGCGCGAGCACGTCGGTGATCGTCGACGCCATCCGGGCGTCCGGCACCGTCTCGCGCGTCGGGCTCACGGTGACGACCGGGCTCACCGGCGCGACCGTCTCGACGGTCGTACGGCGCCTCATCGACGACGGCCTCGTCGTCGAGACCGGACGCGCCGAGTCGACCGGCGGCAAGCCGCGGGTGCTGCTCGAGCTCGACCCGACCGCGCGCTACGCGGTCGGCGTGCACCTCGACCACGCCTCCATCACCTGCACGGTGACCGACCTCGCGGGCACCTCGGTCGCGCTGTCGACCCACCCCGGACCGGGGACCCGGTCCCCCGCGGAGGTCCTCGTGGAGACCGCCGCAGAGGTCGACCGGCTGGTCGACGAGGCCGGGGTGGACCGCAGCAGGGTCCTCGGCATCGGGTTCGTCGCGCCGGGCCCGCTGACCTCGGACGGCGGCATGCACCGCACCCCGCCAGAGATGCGCGCGTGGACGGACTACCCGATCACCTCCGAGCTCGGCCGGCTCACCGGGCTGCCCGTGGTGCTCGAGAACGACGCCACGGCCTCGGCCATCGGCGAGCACTGGGCCGGCGGGACAGGGACCGAGAACAGCTTCGCGGTGCTCTACATGGGCACCGGGCTCGGTGCCGGCCTGGTGCTCGACGGCGTCGCCTACCGCGGGTCGAGCGGCAACGCCGGCGAGATCGGCCACACCACCCTCGACCTCGACGGCCCCGTGTGCTGGTGCGGGACCCGCGGGTGCGTCGAGGTCCTCGCCGGACCGGCCGCGGTGGTCGCCGAGGCGCGCCGCTCACCCGACCTCGCCGCGGCCGCCGGCCTCTCGACAGGCACCTCCGGCTCCGAGCCCCAGCCGTCGGTGGTGAGCGACCTCGCGGCCGTCGCCCGGGCAGCGGCCGCGGGCCACCCGGGAGCGCGCGACGTCCTCGAGCGCTCCGCCCGGTACGTCGCCGCCGCGGCGCTGACCGCCGTGAACCTCCTCGACGTCCGGATGCTCGTGCTCACCGGGGCGAGCCTGGCCGCGGCTGGTGACATCTACCTGCCTGCGGTGCGCGGGGTCCTCGCCTCCTCGCTCTTCGCCCGCGGCGCGCACCCCGTCGACGTCCGGCTGTCCCGCACCGCCGCGACAGCACCGGCCCTCGGTGGCGCCGCCCTCGTCCTGCAGACGCACCTGGTGCCGGCACCAGGACCTCTCACCTCTCCAGGCCCCCTCGCCCCTCCTCGCCACGGCACCCCGCCGGGCGAGCCCACCCCCCTGTCGACGTAGGAGTCACCGATGACCTCACCTGCCCACAGCTGGCTGCGCACCCCCACCCACCTCGACTGGCTCGACGAGCACGCCCGCAGCCTGCTCGCCTTCGGCACCGGCTTCGTCAGCCCTGACGGCGGCGCCGGCTGGCTCGAGGACGACGGGTCCCTGGACGCGGAGCGCGGCGTCTTCACCTGGATCACCTGCCGCATGGCGCACGTCTACGGGCTCGGGGCACTGCTCGGGGTCCCCGGCAGCCGCCCGCTGGCCCAGGCCGCCCTCGACGCCCTGCGCGGGCGCCTCCACGACGACGTGAACGGCGGCTGGTACGCGTCGATCGCCGCCGACGGCACCGTCGACACGACCAAGAGCGGCTACGCGCACGCCTTCGTGGTGCTCGCCGCGAGCACCGGCGTCGTGGCCGACCTCGAGGGTGCGCAGGAGCTGCTCGACGACGCGCTCGAGGTGCTCGACACCCGGTTCTTCGACGCGGAGACCGGTCTGCACGTCGACGAGTGGGACGAGTCCTGGTCCGTGCTCGACCCCTACCGCGGGGTCAACGGCAACATGCACGCGGTCGAGGCCCTGCTCGCCGCGGCCGACGTCACCGGAGACGCCCGCTGGCGCGAGCGCGCCCTCGGCATCGCCCGCTACGTGGGCGTCGAGTGGGCACCGTCGAACGACTGGCGCATCCCGGAGCACTTCGACGAGGCCTGGGTCCCCCAGCCCGACCTCAACGAGTCGACGCCCGACGACCCCTTCAAGCCCTACGGGGCCACCGTCGGCCACGGCATCGAGTGGGCACGCCTGCTCCTCAACCTCTGGGCGGGCCTCGGCGAGGACGCCCCCGACTGGCTGGTGCCCGCGGCACGCGAGCTCTACGACCGCGCGGTCACCGACGGCTGGCGCGAGAGCACCCCGGGCGCCCACGGCTTCGTCTACACGACCGGCTGGGACGGCGAGCCCGTCGTCGAGACGCGCATGCACTGGGTCGCCGCGGAGGCCGTCGGTGCCGCCGCGTCGCTCGCGAAGGCGACCGGCGACGCCCGGTACGACGACGAGTACGCCCGGTGGTGGGACCACGTGGCCGCGGTCTTCCTCGACGGAGAGCACGGCTCGTGGCACCACGAGCTCGACGCGAGCAACACGCCGACGGCCAAGGTGTGGCCCGGCAAGCCCGACATCTACCACGCGTTCCAGGCCACCCTGTTCCCGCAGCTCCCCCTCGCCCCGTCGCTCTCGGTCGCCCTGCGCGACGGGCTGCTGCGCAGCTGAGGGCCCTCCTTGTCGACCGCTCTTCGACCGCTCGTCCACCCCTACCGGCCCGTTCCTCGCGCACGGCACGGCCACGCGAACGGGGCCTTGGTTGACGGATCCCCACGGAACCTGTCAAATCGCCCTAAACGCTGCTAAGGTCTGACTCAGTGCCACGCCGTCGTTCCCCTGCTGCGGCGTGGCACCTCCACTGAGGAGTCCGCCGGACCACCGCCGGCCGGCGGAGCCTCGCCGGCACGGGGTGCGTCTTCCCCACGAACGAGACGCACCCCCTGCCGGCACCAGGTCCTCCGCCGTCAGACCTCGACGACCAGCACCTCGACGTCGCCCGCGGCCTCGACCCGGTTCCCCCGGGTCTCGACGACCCAGGGCCGCTGCCCGTCCGACTCGACGCGACGGACCTCGACCCGGGTCCCCGTCCGCTCGACCGTGAAGCGTGCCGACACGGCCCCTCCGCCCGCGCTCGACGGGACCACGACCTCGCTCCGGTGACCGTCGGCGAGCTCCACGAGACGCAGCGTGACGCCGTCCGCCCAGTCGTAGTCGGGTCGGTCGGTCCGCGCCCCCACGGGCAGGACCGAGCCTGGCCGCACCAGGAGCGGCAGCGAGTCGAAGTCGTGCCGCTCCTCGACCCACCGTGGCCCGACCACCTGCTCCCCCGTGAGCAGGTGCGTCCACGTCCCCTCCGGGACGTAGTAGGTGACGTCACCGGTCTCCGAGAACACCGGGGCCACCAGCAGGCTGTCGCCCAGCATGTACTGCGTGTCGACCGTCGCCGCCGTCCGGTCCTGCGGGAACTCGAGCATCATCGGGCGCATCACCGGCAGCCCGCGGGTGTGCGCGAGCTCGCCGAGCCGCCCCAGGTAGGGCATGAGCGAGAGCTTGAGCCGCGTGAACAGCCGCGTGACGTCGACGGCCTCCTCGTCGAAGGCCCACGGGACGCGGTACGAGTCCGAGCCGTGCAGCCGCGAGTGCGACGACAGCAGGCCGAAGGCGGCCCAGCGCTTGAAGACCGCCGGGTCCGGTGTGCCCTCGAAGCCGCCGATGTCGTGGCTCCAGTACCCGAAGCCGGACAGGGCGAGCGACAGCCCGCCGCGCAGCGACTCGGCCATCGACACGAAGGTCGACTCGCAGTCGCCGCCCCAGTGCACCGGGAACTGCTGCCCGCCGGCCGTGGCCGCCCGGGCGAACAGGACCGCCTCGCCCTCGCCGCGCTCGGCGACCAGCAGGTCGAAGACCGCCTTGTTGTAGAGGTGGGTGTAGTAGTTGTGCATCGCCTGAGGGTCCGAGCCGTCGTGCCACACGACGTCCGTCGGGATGCGCTCGCCGAAGTCCGTCTTGAAGCAGTCCACGCCCTGGTCCAGCAGCACCTTGAGCTTGCTCTGGTACCAGGCGGTCGCGTCGGGGTTGGTGAAGTCGACGAGAGCCATGCCCGCCTGCCACATGTCCCACTGCCACACGTCGCCGTCGGCCGTGGTCACCAGGTACCCGAGCTCGCGCGCCTCCGCGAACAGGTGCGAGCGCTGCGCGATGTACGGGTTGATCCACGCGGAGATCTTCAGACCCCGCCCGCGCAGCCGCGCGAGCATGCCCTCCGGGTCGGGGAAGGTCGCCGGGTCCCACACGAAGTCGCACCAGTGGAACTGGCGCATCCAGAAGCAGTCGAAGTGGAAGACGCTCAGCGGCAGGTCCCGCTCGGCCATCCCGTCGATGAAGCCCGTCACCGTCTGCTCGTCGTAGTCCGTGGTGAACGAGGTCGACAGCCAGAGCCCGTAGGACCACGACGGCACCCGCGCCGGGCGCCCCGTGAGCGCCGTGAGCTTGTCGAGGATCTCCGCCGGCGTGGGCCCGTAGATGACGTAGTACTGGAGGTGCTGGCCCTCCACGCTGAACTGCGTCCGCGAGACCACCTCGGTGCCGATCTCGAAGGAGACCCGGTCCGGGTGCGCGACGAAGACCCCGTAGCCGGCGTCCGAGAGGTAGAACGGGACGTTCTTGTACGCCTGGTCGCTCGCCGTGCCGCCGTCCTCGTTCCAGATGTCGACCGACTGCCCGTTCTTGACGAAGGGCCCGAAGCGCTCGCCGAGCCCGTAGACGTGCTCGCCGACGCCGAGGGTCAGCTGCTCGTGGACGAAGCTGCGGCCGTCGTCGCGCGAGACCACGCCGACGCTGCGCGGCGTCGACGAGGTGAGCACCCGGCCGTCCGCCACGAACTCGACGCCCCACGGGCCGTCGGTCGAGACCCGGGCGGTCAGCGCCCCAGAGGTGATGCTCGCGACCGGGTCGGCGTCGATCCCCGGGGCGATCGCCTTCGCGTCGCCCGGCGTCCGGGCGATGTCGAAGGCCGGCCCGCGGTCCCGCACCCCCTGGAAGTGCTCGATCCGCACCCCGACGACGTCGTCGGCCGGGGTGTCGAAGGTGACCGTCACCTGCGGCCGGTTGAGGGTGTCGCCGCGCGACTCGATGCGCGCCGTCGGCGCGAAGACCGTCAGGCGCGCCCCGTCGGAGGTGTCCTCGGCGACCACCTCGTCGACCGAGCCGGGACGCAGGATGGAGACTCCGGGCAGGACCTGCCAGTAGCCGTCGGTGAACTTCATGAGGACCTCTCGGTGAGCACTAGGACGTCCACGGGCGGGACGACGGCCGAGCCACGGTGCACGGCGCTGGTGAGGAGGTCGGTGAGCGGGGTGCTCCCGACGGGGACGGAGACCGGCGAGCCGGTGTGGTTGAGGAGGAAGAGCAGGTCGCCGCGGCGCACCGCCTCGACCCCGAGACGTGCGGCGGGGGCGCCGAGGGCAGACAGCGTCCCGCGCTCTCGCAGCACCTCCGCGAGGACCGCGTCGAGCGCGTCGTCGGGCAGCAGCGCGCCCACGTACCAGGCGCGACCCGTGCCGGCCGAGCGGCGGACCACGACGGGCGCACCGCCGAGGCCGGCGGGTGCGCTGCTGCTCGCGGTGACGACCGCCTCGCCAGCGCTGTCTCCAGCGCCGTCGAGCCGCAGCCGCTCGACGTAGGAGTCCACGTGCGCGATACCGGGCAGGACCCCGTCGGGCCCGGCCCACAGGTCGGAGACCACGTCGAGCCCCGCGTCGTCGAGCGGCAGCCACTCCTCGCCGCTGGCACCGACCAGGTCCGCGAGCTGCACGGGGAAACGGCCGGGACGGACGTGCGCGTCACGGGTGGCGACGTCGCTGAACGGACCGAGGACGAGCGTGCCACCACCGGTGACGAAGGCCCGCAGGTTCGCCGCGTCCGGCTCGTCGAGCAGGTACAGGCTGGGGGCGAGGACGAGGTCGTACCCCTCGAGCGCGTCGCCCGGGCGGACCAGGTCGACCGCGACCCCCCGCTCCCACAACGACCGGTGCCAACGGCGGACCTCCTCGACCACCCGCAGCCGCCGGGTCGGGCCGGCCTCGCCCTCGGCAGCCCACCAGCTCGACCAGTCGAAGGCGATCGCGACGCTCGCCCGCGAGCGCCCGCCCACGACGGACCGCAGCCGGGCCAGGTCCGCGCCGAGGCGGACCACGCCGCGGTGCACCTCGGTGTCGGCCCCGGCGTGCGGGAGCATCGCCGAGTGGAAGCGCTCGGCCCCGGCGCGCGAGGCCCGCCACTGGAAGAAGCAGACGCCGTCCGCACCGTGCGCCACGGCCTGGAGGGACTCGAGGCGCATCCGCTCAGGGGTCTTGGGCACGTTGTGCTCGCGCCAGTTGACCGCGCCCACCGCCTGCTCCATGAGCAGCCACGGCGCGCCGCCGCCCAGCGACCGCATGAGGTCCTGGGTCAGCGCCGCCGAGGTCAGCGACGTGGGGTCTGTGGGGTCGGGGTACGCGTCGTCCGACACCACGTCGAGGTCGTCGGACCAGGACCAGTAGTCGACGAGGGGGAAGAACCCCATGAAGTTGGTCGTCACCGGCCGACGGTCGTCGCGCTCGCGGATGATGTCGCGCTGCTCGCGGTAGACGTCGCGCAGCGTGTCCGAGGTGAAGCGGCGGAAGTCGAGCTCCTGCGTCGGGTTGACGAGGTAGGGCGCCTTCCGGGGCGGGACGACCTCGTCCCACCTGCTGTACCGCTGGCTCCAGAAGGTGGTGCCCCACGCGTCGTTGAGGCCGTCGAGCGAGCCGTAGCGCTCGTCGAGCCAGGTCCGGAAGGCGAGGGCGGTCTCGTCCGAGTGGCAGACCTGCCCGAGCTCGTTGCCCACGTGCCACATGCGCACCGCCGGGTGGTCGACGTAGCGGTCGACGAGGTCACGGGTGATGTCGCGGGCGAAGGCCCGGTACACCGCGGACGACGGGCTGAACTGGTTGCGCGAGCCGTAGGTGAGCCGGACGCCGTCGCGGTCGACCGGGAGGGTCTCGGGGTAGAGGTGCCCCATCCACGGGGGCGGCGAGGCGGTCGGCGTCGCGAGGTCTACGGCGATCCCGTGGGCGTGCAGCAGGTCGAGGACCTCGTCGAGCCACCCGAAGCTGCGTGCGCCGGGACGGGGCTCGAGGAGGGCCCACGAGAACACCCCGACCGTCACGAGGTTGACGCCCGCGGCCTGCATGAGGAGCGCGTCCTCGAGCCAGGTCTCGCGGCCCCACTGCTCGGGGTTGTAGTCGCCGCCGTAGAGCACGCCGAGCTCGTCGGTGAGCGCGGACAGGGTGGGACGCGCCCTGGCGTCCGGCGCCCTGCTCTGGTGGTCCGTCATCGATCTCTCCTCACGTGCCTCTGCGCTCGGCTGCGGCCTGGCGGCGGGCCGCCTCCGCATCGTCGAAGCGCTTCAATGATTGTAGGGGCCGGGCTGCTGCCCGGTCACCCTCTTTCCTGCGTACTGCTGCCGAACCGAGGGGGCGCCACGGGGCGAAGATCCGTCGAAGCGCTGTCCCTGACGGCCGCGCTCGCCTACGCTGACCCTGCGCCCAGCGCACGTCTGCCGCTCTTCTGGGCGCAGACCGCCCGTCCGACCGAGGAGCACCCCGTGGCCACCATCGACGACGTCGCCCGCACGGCCGGCGTCTCCACCTCGACCGTGTCCTACGTGCTGAGCGGCAAGCGCCCGATCTCCGCGCCCACGCGGCTGCGCGTCGAGAAGGCCATCCGCGAGCTCGGCTACCGACCGCACGCCGGCGCCCGGGCCCTCGCCTCGAGCCGCACCCAGGTGATCGCGCTCATGGCACCGTTGCGTGTCGACGTGGACGTGAGCGTCATCATGCAGTTCGTCACCGGTGTCGTGACCGCCGCGCGGACCTACGAGCACGACGTGCTGCTCCTCACCCAGGACGACGCCGCCGGCCTGGACCGGGTGGCGAGCGGGTCGATGGTCGACGCGCTCGTGGTCATGGACATCGAGGACGACGACCCGCGCGTGCCGCTGCTCGCGACGCTGCGCCAGCCGACGGTGCTCATCGGCCTGCCGCACGAGGCCGCCGGCCTGAGCTGCGTGGACCTCGACTTCGAGGGTGCCGGCCGGCTGGCCGTCCGGCACCTCTCCGCTCGGGGGCACCGGGCCGTCGGCCTGGTGGGCTCGCCGCCCGCGGTGCTCGAGCGCCACACCTCGTACGCCGAGCGCATCCTGCGGGGGTTCCGCAGCGAGGCGCAGGCGCTCGACGTGCAGGCCGGGCACGTGGCCTGCGAGTCCTCCCCGAGCGGCGCGCGCGCCGCCGTCGACAGCCTGCTCGCCGCCGTGCCCGATGTCACCGCCGTCGTGGTCCACAACGAGGTCGCCCTCCCGTTCGTCGTCTCCGCGCTCCACGACCGCGGGCTGCGCACACCGGAGGACGTCTCCGTCCTCGCGGTGTGCCCGCCCGAGGTGGCCGAGTCGCAGCCTGTCCCGCTCAGCTCGATCGACCTCCCGGCGCACACCATCGGTGCGGTGGCCGTCGAGATGGTCATGGCCCGTCTGGACCAGGACCACCCCGCCGAGACCCGGCTGCTCACCCCGCGGGTGGTCGACCGCGGGAGCGTGCACGACCGGTCGGCCGTGCCCGAGCCGGGTGTCAGCCCTTGATCGCCCCGAAGATCACGCCCTTGGTGAAGTGGCGCTGCACGAAGGGGTAGACCAGCAGGATCGGCACGATCGCGAGGACCATCACGGCCATCTGGATCGGCAGGCCCGTCACGGCGCCCGACGCCACGTCCACCTGGCCGGTGCCGCTGCCGGGCAGCGTCACCCCCTGCAGGACGTAGGAGCGCAGCACCAGCTGGAGCGGCCACTTCTCGTTGTCGTTGATGTAGAGGATCGCGTTGAAGAACGCGTTCCAGTACCCGACGCCGTAGAACAGCGCGACGACCGCGGTCGCCGCCTTCGACATCGGCAGGACGAGCGACCCGAGGATGCGCCAGTCCCCCGCGCCGTCGATCCGCGCGGCGTCGAGGATGGCGGGCTCGATCCCCATGAAGAAGTTCCTCAGGATGAGCACGTTGAACGCCGAGACCGCCCCGGGCAGGATGAGCGCCCAGTACGAGTCGATGAGGCCCAGCTCGCTCACCAGCAGGTAGGTCGGGATGAGACCCGCGCCGAAGAACATGGTGATGAGGAAGACGAAGAGGATCGGCCGGTGGCCGAAGGAGTTCGACCTCGAGAGCCCGTAGGCCGCGAGGATCGACACCACGGTCGAGATGACCGTGCCGACCGCGGTGATCCCGATGCTGACGAGCGTCGCCCGGGTGACGATGCCGCCGCTGAGGATCTGCTTGTAGGCGTTGATCGTCAGCTCACCGGGGACGACCACGAGACCGCCGGCGCGCAGCGTCTCGGCCTGCGTCGACAGGCTGGTGAGCACCACGGTGTAGAGGGGGAAGACGACGACCAGGACCATGACGACGAGCGTGAGGAACTTCAGGCTCGCCCCCACGGGCGTCGGCGGCTCCTCCCAGACGGGACGGTGCTGCGAGTGGAACCGGCGCCGGCGACGGGGCGGCGGCGGGCCAGACCCGCGCTGCTCGTCGCGGACGTCGGCCGGGAGGACGGCCACGGAGGCCGAGAGCTCAGGTGATTGTCCGCTCATGCTCGCTTGTACACTCCCGATTCTCCGAAGACGTGCGCCAGCTTGTTCGCCCCGAGGACGAGCAGGAGGCTGACCACACCCTTGACCAGACCTGCCGCGGCCGCGAAGCTCCAGTCGCCGTACACGACGCCCTGGTAGTAGACGAAGGTGTCGATGACCTCGGACACCTCCGCACCGACCGCGCCGCGCTGCAGGATGAGCTGCTCGAACCCGACGGTGAGCGCGTCGCCCAGACGCAGGATGAGCAGCAGGATGATGACCGGCTTGAGGGCCGGGAGCGTGATGTGCCACATCCGTCGCCACCGGCTCGCACCGTCGACCGCCGAGGCCTCGTAGAGCTCGGGCGAGACCGTGCTCAGCGCGGCGAGGAAGATGATGATCCCCCAGCCGGCGTCCTTCCACACGGACTGCATCGTGATGAGGACGAGGAACGTGTCGGGGTTGGTCATGAGGTCGAAGCCCTGGTGACCGTGCGCCCGGAGGGTCTGGTTGATGAGCCCGGCGCCGCCGAAGATCTGCTGGAACAGCGTCACCACGAGCACCCACGAGAAGAAGTGCGGCAGGTAGACGATCGACTGGATCGTGGTGCGGATCCGCGGCGTGATCACGGAGTTCAGCAGCAGGGCCAGGACGATCGGCACCGGGAAGAAGAACACCAGCTGGAAGGCGGTGATCGTCAGGGTGTTGCCGACCGCGTTGAGGAACAGCGGGTTGCTGAACACGCGCTCGAAGTTGGACCAGCCCGCCCAGGTGCTGTTGACGAACCCGGAGTAGGGCGAGTAGTTCTGCCAGGCGATGACGTTGCCCAGCATCGGCACGTACGCGAACACGACCAGCAAGCCGACGGCCGGCAGCGTCATGATGAGCAGCGAGCGGTCCCGCCGCAGCCGGGTGCGCCAGCCGATCTTCCGCTGGACGACCGGCGGGCGCGCGGGCGGGGCAGGTTCCGCCGCCCCGCTCCGCGCCCCGTCCTTCACGTCGGGCGCCGTCACTGCTGGTCCAGGATGTCCTGGTAGAAGGCGCGCAGCTCGTCGCCGCCCGAGGACTTCCACGTCTCCACGGCGGAGTCGAGGTCGGAGATGGACTTGCGCCCGCGCGAGATGTCCTTCTCGAGGTCGACGAAGGGCTGCCCGATCGAGGCGTACTGCTGGGGCTCGGAGATCTGCTGGCCGTAGAACACCGGGTCGGTGATGAACTCCGAGGCAGCGGCCTGCCAGTTCGACGACGCCTCGACGTACCCGGGGTACTGGACGCGGGTGTTCGCGATCGGCCCGTCGACGAGGAACATGTAGGTCGGCTGGAGCTCGGTCGCCGCGAGGTCGGTCGGGACCGGCATCCCCTGGTCGTCCCGGGTGAAGTGCACGCCCTCGACGCCGTTGGCGACCACGTCGAACTCGGTCGTGCCGAAGGGCGCCGCGAGGACGTCGGCGAGCGAGAGCAGCTCCTTGATGCGCGCCTCGTCGTCGGACTTCTTGAGGAACGAGAAGATGTTGGCCGGGTTGCCCTTGAACAGGACCGGCGTCCCGCCGTCGGCGGCGAAGGGCAGGAACGGCTCCTGCCAGAAGTCGGGGTTGCTCGCGAGGTTGTCGCGCAGCGCCTCGTGCCACGAGCCGAGGCCGTCGTTGGCGATCACGGTCTTGCCGGACTGGAAGCGCTGCTTGGCGTCCCCGCTCTGGTCGGCGACGGCGTCCGGGTGGACCACGCCCGCGGCGAAGACCGCGGCGTTCCACTCGAGGGCCGCACGGTACTCCTCGCTCTCGACCCGGTGCACCAGCTTCCCGGCGTCGTCGAGCTTCCACTTGGGCGGGACCGCGTGGATGATCGCGGCGGTGTTCCAGAGGTCCTCGGTGCCCCAGCGCCCCGCGCTGGAGTCGGTGAGCTCGACGGCCAGGTCGATGAGGTCCTGGCCGGAGCGCACGTCGGGCGTGATGCCGAGGCCGTCGAGGACGTCCTTGCGGTAGAAGACCGCGTCGGTGAGGATCTCGCCCGGGAACGGCAGCCCGTAGAGCTTGCCGTTGAACACACAGAACTTCCAGGCGTCGGTCGGGATGTTGGCCAGGTTCGGGTACTCCTTGACCTTGTCGCCCCCGAGGTACGGGCTGAGGTCCTGGAACACGTTGCCGACGATCTCGCTGCCGAAGCGCGGCGGCAGGTTCCAGGTCGGCACGCAGACCCAGTCCGGGACGTCGCGCGAGGAGGCGAGCACCGTCGCGAGCTTGTCGCCGTAGGTGTTGCCGTCGGTGATCTGGAAGTCGATCGTCGAGCCGAGCAGGTCGTTGACCGCGGCGTAGTACTGGTTGCCGGACTTCGGCGGGATGGTGCCCCACAGCGGGGTCATGGCGGTGAAGGCGGTGCCCTTGCCCGGCGGGGTCGGGACCGACTGGACCAGCTCGGTCGGCAGGACCGAGAAGCCGGGGGTCGAGCCGTTGACGCTCGGGAAGTCCGGGGTGACGTAGTCGACCGGGACGTAGGTGGGGATGACGTCGGTGCCGGCGGCGACAAAACCGGTCGTCGGGGCCTGCCCGGAGCCTCCGCAGCCGGACAGCAGCGACGGGACGCCGACGACGGCGGCACCCGCGGCGAGCATCCCGAGGAAGGACCGACGGTTGACGTCGATGTCCATGAGGGTACGGGGGGTTCTGGTGTTCATGAGGGCGTCCTTCACTCCGGTGTGTGGTTCGCGGCACGTCGCTGTGCGTCTCAGGTGGTGCGTCTCTCGGGCGCTGCGCCTGGCGCGGCGCTCTCGAGGTGGTGCGGGGAGCGGGCCCGGACCGGGCTCGCGAGCGTCGAAGCGGTTCGACGAGTGGGACTCTACGACAGATGCCGGGATCCGACAAGGGTTCGTGGTCCCCACCCAGAAACCTTCCAGAGGCTCGGCATCTGGCCCCGCAGACGACGTGCCGTCGTGCTCGCCCAGGTCCGGGCGACCGCATCTGCGCACCTCCTAGCCATCGAACCGTTTCGAGGGCTAGCCTGTCCCCACCCGAACGAAGGACGACCACCGTGCGACCTCTGGCAGACGACGACGTCCAGCCGACCACACCGACGGCCACCCTCGAGCCGTCGGACCACGCCTTCTCACGACGCGCCCGTGCGCTCGTCGAGCAGATGACCACCGAGGAGAAGATCGCCTCGCTCCACCAGGTGTCGCCCGGGGTCCCCCGGCTCGGCCTGGCACCGTTCCGCACCGGCACCGAGGCGCTGCACGGCGTCTCGTGGCTCGGCACCGCGACGGTCTTCCCGCAGCCGGTCGGGCTCGCCGCCAGCTGGGACACCGACCTCGTGCGCCGTGTCGGTGACGCCGTCGCGACCGAGGTCCGCGCCAAGCACGCCGCCGACCCGACCGTGAGCCTCAACGTCTGGGCACCCGTGGTGAACCCGCTGCGCAACGCGCTCTGGGGACGCAACGAGGAGGGCTACTCCGAGGACCCGGCGCTGACGGCCGAGATCGCGACCGCCTACTGCCAGGGGCTCCGGGGCGGCCACCCCGCCTTCTGGAAGACGGTGCCCACCCTCAAGCACTTCCTCGCCTACAACAACGAGGTCGACCGCGCCGTGACGAGCTCGGGGCTGCGGCCCCGGGTGCTGCACGAGTACGAGCTCCCCGCCTACCGCGGACCGGTCGAGGCTGGCGTCGTGGGCGCCGTCATGCCGTCCTACAACCTCGTCAACGGCCGCCCCAACCACGTGGCGCGCGAGCTGCTCGACGAGCTGCGCTCGTGGACAGACCGCTCGCTGCTCGTGGTCTCGGACGCGGCCGCGCCCACCAACCTCGTCGAGGCCGAGCGCTACTTCACCTCCGAGACGGACTCGCACGCCGCGGCGCTGCTCGCCGGCGTCGACTCCTTCACCGACCACGACACGGAGTCGGGGCCCACGGTGAAGCACGTGACCGCCGCGCTCGAGGCCGGTCTGCTCACCGAGGAGGACGTCGACCGTGCCGTGGTCCGGCTGCTCGAGCTCCGGCTGCGCACCGGTGAGCTCGACCCGGGCCTCGACCCCTACGCGGGCATCACCGCCGACGAGATCGACCTCCCCGAGCACCGCGCTCTCGCCCGCGAGGCGACCGCAGCGGGTGTCGTGGTCCTCGCCAACGACGGGGTCCTCCCCCTCCTGGGCCCGGACCGTGCCGCGCCGACGCGCCTGGCCGTCGTCGGTCCGCTCGCCGACCGGGTGCTCCACGACTGGTACTCGGGCACTCCCCCGTACCTGTCAGACCTCGCCACCGCCCTCGGTGCGCGGCTGTCCAGCACCGAGGTGACCGTCGTGGACGGGTCCGACCGTGTCGGGCTCCGTGCGCGCAGCACCGGCACCTACCTGTCGGTGAGCGAGCCGGACGGGACCGTCACCGCGACCGCCGACCGGTGCGGCCCGGCGGAGGAGCTCGACGTGACCGACTGGGGGCACGGCGTCGTCACGCTCCGCAGCGTCGCGACGGGCGCGCTGCTGAGCGGTGGGCGGTGGATCGTCCGCGCGGACGCGAGCCGCGTCGGCGGGTGGGTCGCGCAGGAGACCTTCCGGCTGCACCGTCACCCCGACGGGGCGTGGTCGGTCCAGCACGTCGGCTCGGGCCGGTGGCTCCGCGTCCAGCACGAGGCACGCACCCTCGTGGCCGACGCGAGCACCGTCGAGTCCGCCGAGCGCTTCGACCTGCGGACTGTCCGCTCGGGCGAGGCCGCGGTCGCGGAGGCCGCAGCGGCCGCCGACGTGGTCGTCGTCGCCGTCGGCAACGACCCGCACGTCCACGGGCGCGAGACCGAGGACCGTCCCGACCTCGACCTCCCGCGCGCGGCCCGCGCTCTGTGGCGGGCGGCGCGCGAGGCAACCGACCGCGCCGTGCTCGCGGTCGTGTCGAGCTACCCCTACGCGCTCGGCGAGATCGCCGACGAGGCCGCCGCCGTCGTGTGGTCCTCGCACGCCGGCCAAGAGCTCGGCCCGGGTCTGACCGACGTGCTCGTCGGCGACGTCGAGCCGCGCGGTCGCCTCGCCCAGACCTGGGTCGCACGCACCGAGGACGCGGGCGACATCCTCGACTACGACGTGGTCGGCGCCCGCAGCACGTACTGGTACGCCGACACCCGCCCGCTGTACGCCTTCGGCCACGGGCTCGGGTACTCGACGGTGGAGTACGGCGAGGTCACGGCCGCGGTCTCGACGCTGCAGGTCCAGGTGGACGACGAGCTCGCCGACGACGCGGGCCCAGCCCGGCCGACCGGCCAGGTACCGGCCTTCGAGGTGTCGGTCCAGGTCGAGAACACCGGCTCCCGCACGATCCACGAGACCGTCCAGGTCTACGTGGCGCTGCCGTCCGGGCATCCGGCGGGCTCCCGGCGCCGCCTCGGAGGGCATCGCCAGGTGACCCTCGCGCCGGGCGAGGTCCGGCGGGTCGACGTGACCGTCGCCCCTGCCGCGCTCGCCACCTGGGACGCACGCGCCGAGCGCTGGCACACCGAGCCGGGGAGCTGGACCCTCGAGGTCGGCCGGTCGAGCGCCGACGTCCGGGCCCGCGCCACGGTCACGGTCGCCGGCCCGGCCTACCCCGACCTGGTCAGCGGGTCCACGGTCGACGCCGTCGCCTACGACACCGAGTCCGCGAGCGTCCTCGCCCCACGGACCTCGTCCCACGGCACGGTGGTGGGCATCCGGCCCGGCGCACGCTCGGCCACCGTCACCTTCGACCGCGTGGACCTCACCGACGTCGGCACGGTCGTCGTCGAGGCCGCCCGCTGGGGCGCCGGCCGTGCTGGCATCGAGGTGACGCTCCCCGACGGCACGCGGCACACCCTGCCTGCTGCCGACGCTCCCGACCCTGCCGACGACGCCTGGGCATCCGTCGAGGTCACCGTCCCGGAGACGAGCCGCACCTGCGGCACGCTCACCGTCCGTCTCGAGGGCCCCGCCCGCCTCGCCCGTCTCACCCTCCGCTGATCACCGACGAGGTACGGGGCGCGCCGGCGAGGTACCTCCTGGAGGCCCTCGCCGTCGCGCCCCGTACCTCGGGAGGAGTGTCGGGCGGGGGTGGGGTCAGAAGAGGCGGGAGTCGACGTCGTCGACGCCGCGCATCGCGTCGTAGTCGAGGACCAGGCAGGTGATGCCACGGTCGGTCGCGAGGGTGCGGGCCTGCGGCTTGATCTCCTGGGCCGCGTAGACGCCCCGGACAGGGCGGAGCATCGGGTCGCGGTTGAGGAGCTCGAGGTAGCGCGTGAGCTGCTCGACGCCGTCGATGTCGCCACGGCGCTTGATCTCGACGGCGACGGTGCCGCCGGAGGCGTCGCGGGCCAGGATGTCGACCGGGCCGATCGCGGTCGGGAACTCGCGGCGGACCAGGGAGTGCCCGGTCCCGAGGAGCTCGATCTGCGCGGCGAGCATCGCCTGCAGGTGGGCCTCGACGCCGTCCTTGATGAGACCCGGGTCGATGCCGAGGTCGTGCTTGGAGTCGTGGACGATCTCGTGCAGCTCGATCTCGAGCCGGTCGTCGCTCTTCGCGTGCTGGACGGCCCAGACCTCGGTCACGCCGCGCTCGACGGCCTCGGCGTCCGGTGCGGAGACCAGCATGGAGCAGGGCGGGCTCATCCAGTTGAGCGGCTTGTACGAGCCGCCGTCCGAGTGCAGCAGCACGCTGCCGTCGGCCTTGACCACGAGAAGGCGTGTCGCGAGCGGCAGGTGCGCCGAGAGCCTCCCCGTGTAGTGGGCCGAGCACCGGGCGACGACAAGACGCACAACAGACTCCTAGGTCGGGTTCGCAGGGTGTCCGAGCCAGGCCGGTCGAGCCTGCTCAGACGACGTAGTGACGGATGTTCGGCGGTGCCGCCTCGATCCACGAGGCGAGGCCCGCATAGGCACCGGAGGACATCGTGAGGTCGAAGACCATCTCACGGTACCGGCACTGCACGAGGTACAGGTCCGGCTGGCCGGCCTGGTCGAGCGGCACCCGGCCGGTCACGACGAGGTCGTCGCGCAGCCACTCGTGCTTCGGCGCCGGCCACAGGGACCGGGCGCGCCACCAGACGAGCC
This sequence comes from Sanguibacter keddieii DSM 10542, assembly GCF_000024925.1. Classification (NCBI taxonomy): domain Bacteria; kingdom Bacillati; phylum Actinomycetota; class Actinomycetes; order Micrococcales; family Sanguibacteraceae; genus Sanguibacter; species Sanguibacter keddieii. Next base: position 1,160,429 of record NC_013521.1, on the reverse strand, counting down.
TGTCGGCGCGGTAGACGCCGAAGCCTGAGCTCCAGGGCCCGCCGGCGACGTCGTCGGTCCGCAGCCGCAGCGATGCCTCGAAGGAGCCGATGTGGCCGGACAACGCACGGAGCCGTGAGAACACCAGGGCCGCTCCGAGCACGGCTGCCAGGAGCAGCCCTGCAAGGACGACCAGAAGTGTTCCCACGGCTCCGTCAGTTCCCGTCGTCTGCCGTCAGCGCTTCGTGCCGATGGAGACGTCGAGGTCAGACGCGTCCACGACGATGGTCACCGCGTCGGAGTCCACCGAGAGGAAGCCCCCGGAGATCCCGACCGTGACGTCGTCGCCGTCGATCGCGGTGACCCGCACGACGCCGTCCCGCAGGACGGACAGCAGCGGGGTGTGGCCGGCGAGGACGCCGATCTCACCGTCGGCCGCGGGTGCGCTGACCTGCTTGGCCGCGCCGGACCAGACCTTGCGGTCTGCTGCGACGAGGTCGACCTCGAGCTGTGCCACGTGATTCTCCTTGAGTTCGGTGCGGGTCTGTCAGTCGAGCACAGCGTCAGACGCCGTACTCCTTCTGGATCCGCGCCCAGTTGCGCTCGAGGTCCTCGAGCCCACCGATGTTGAAGAAGGCCTGCTCGGAGATGTGGTCGAACTCTCCGTCGGCGATCTTCGAGAACGCCTCGATGGTCTCCGAGAGGGGGACCGTCGAGCCGGGCACGTTGGTGAACTGCTCGGCCATGTACGTGTTCTGCGAGAGGAACTGCTGGATGCGGCGCGCACGCGACACGACCGTCTTGTCCTCCTCGGAGAGCTCGTCGACACCGAGGATCGCGATGATGTCCTGCAGCTCCTTGTTGCGCTGGAGGATCTGCTTGACGCGCGTCGCGGTGTCGTAGTGCGCCTGGCCCACGTAGCGGGGGTCGAGGATGCGCGACGACGAGGCGAGCGGGTCGACGGCCGGGTAGAGACCGCGCGAGGCGATCTCTCGGGAGAGCTCCGTCGTCGCGTCGAGGTGCGCGAAGGTGGTCGCCGGCGCCGGGTCGGTGTAGTCGTCGGCAGGGACGTAGATCGCCTGGAGCGACGTGATCGAGTGACCACGCGTCGAGGTGATGCGCTCCTGCAGCTGACCCATCTCGTCGGCGAGGTTCGGCTGGTAGCCCACGGCGGACGGCATGCGGCCGAGCAGCGTGGAGACCTCGGAACCGGCCTGCGTGAAGCGGAAGATGTTGTCGATGAAGAGCAGCACGTCCTGCTTCTGCACGTCGCGGAAGTACTCCGCCATCGTCAGAGCAGAGAGGGCCACGCGAAGACGCGTGCCCGGCGGCTCGTCCATCTGGCCGAAGACGAGGGCCGTCTGCTTGATGACGCCCGACTCGGTCATCTCCTCGATGAGGTCGTTGCCCTCACGGGTGCGCTCGCCGACACCGGCGAACACCGACACACCGTTGTGGTTGTTGGCCACACGGTAGATCATCTCCTGGATGAGGACGGTCTTGCCGACACCTGCACCACCGAAGAGACCGATCTTCCCACCCTGGACGTACGGGGTGAGGAGGTCGATGACCTTGATGCCGGTCTCGAACATCGCGGTCTTCGACTCGAGCTGGTCGAATGCCGGGGGCTTGCGGTGGATCGGCCAGCGCTCGGTCACCTCGATCTGCTCGCCCGGCTTCGCGTTGAGCACGTTGCCGGTCACGTCGAAGACGTGGCCCTTGGTGACGTCGCCGACGGGGACGCTGATGGGCGACCCGGTGTCGGTGACGACGGCGCCGCGGACGAGGCCGTCGGTCGGCTTGAGCGCGATGGCACGGATGAGGGAGTCACCGAGGTGCTGGGCGACCTCGAGGGTGAGCGTGAAGGACTGCTCCCCCTCGCCCTGGGCCGAGAGGTCGATCTCGACCGTCAGGGCGTTGTACATGTCGGGGATGGAGTCGGCCGGGAACTCGATGTCGACGACCGGACCGATGACGCGGGCAACACGGCCCACGCCGGGTCCAGCCTGGGAACCGGCCGTGGCTTCGACGGACGTGGCGGTCATTACTGGCCTCGCTTCGCTGGGCCGGAGGTGAGTCCGGCGGGGTCTGTGCAGTGTGATGGTGCTGATGTCCTGGGGACGGTGACCGCGCGGTGCTGAGCGGTCACGATGCCGCCAGTGCGTCGGCACCGGAGACGATCTCGCTGATCTCCTGGGTGATCTCACCCTGGCGCGCCTGGTTCGCGAGCCTGGTGTACATGCGGATGAGGTCCTCGGCGTTCTCGGTGGCCGTGTGCATGGCCCGCTGGCGCGATGCCAGCTCCGAGGCGGCCGCCTGCAGCAGGCAGCTGAAGATGCGGCTGCGGACGTACCGCGGCAGCAGCCCGTCGAGGACGGCCTCGGGCGAGGGCTCGAAGTCGTACAGCGGCAGTGCCGCTGCAGGCTCCGAGGGTGCCACGCCGTCGACGATCTCGAGCGGGAGCATCCGGATGACCCGAGGACGCTGGGTCACCATGTTGACGAACTGGGTGTGCACCACGTGCAGCTCGGCGACACCGCCCTCGTCGGCCGGGGCGAGGAACGCCTCGAGGAGCGTGTCGGCGATCTGCTCGGCCTCTTCGGCGTCAGGAGCGTCCGACCCACCGGTCCAGGAGCCCACGATCGTGCGACCGCGGAACTGGTAGTAGGCGAGCGCACGACGACCGCTGACGTAGAGCTGGACGTCCTTGCCCTCGGCGGTGAGCTGCTCGATGAGCTGCTCCGCCTCGCGGATGACGCTGGCCGAGTAGGCCCCCGCCATGCCGCGGTCGGACGCGACGAGCAGCACCGCGGCGCGGTTGGTGTCCGTGCGCTCGGACGTCAGCGGGTGGCTGACGTCCGAGTGCGTGGCCACGGCCGACACGGCCCGCGTGATCGCGGTCGCGTACGGCTGCGCCGCGGTCACCCGCGCACGCGCCTTGCCGATGCGAGACGCCGCGATGAGCTCCTGGGCACGGAACATCTTCTTGAGCGACTGCGTCGACTTGATCCGCGCCTTGTAGACGCGCTGGTTGCCTGCCACGCGTCAGGCCTTCTTCTGCCGGACGATCTGCTCCTGCTCGACGTGAGCAGCCTCGTCCTGCTCCTCGTCGCCGCCGACGAGCGGCGACCCGTCACCCTTGAGGAAGCCGTTGCGGAACTCGTCCACCGCGGAGGTCAGGGCCGCCTCGGTGTCGTCCTCGAGCTTGCCCGACGACTTGATGGTCGTGAGCACCTCGGTGTTGCGGCGCAGGTGGTCGATGAGCTCGGCCTCGAAGCGGCGCACGTCCTCGACGGGCACGTCGTCGAGCTTGCCCTTTGTACCAGCCCAGATCGACGCGACCTGGTCCTCGATCGGGTACGGCGAGTACTGGGGCTGCTTGAGCAGCTCGAGCAGGCGCGCACCACGGGCGAGCTGAGCACGCGACGCGGGGTCGAGATCGGACGCGAACATCGCGAAGGCCTCGAGCGACCGGAACTGCGCGAGGTCGAGCTTGAGCGTTCCCGAGACCTTCTTCATGGCCTTGATCTGCGCGGAGCCACCGACTCGCGAGACCGAGATGCCGACGTCGACAGCGGGGCGCTGGTCAGCGTTGAAGAGGTCGGACTGGAGGAAGATCTGACCGTCGGTGATGGAGATGACGTTGGTCGGGATGTACGCCGACACGTCGTTCGCCTTGGTCTCGATGACCGGGAGACCGGTCATCGAGCCGGCACCGAGCTCGTCCGAGAGCTTCGCACAGCGCTCGAGCAGGCGGGAGTGCAGGTAGAAGACGTCACCCGGGTAGGCCTCGCGGCCCGGCGGACGACGCAGGAGGAGCGACACGGCACGGTACGCCTCGGCCTGCTTCGACAGGTCGTCGAAGATGATGAGGACGTGCTTGCCCTCGTACATCCAGTGCTGGCCGATGGCCGAGCCGGTGTACGGCGCGAGGTACTTGAAGCCCGCGGGGTCGGACGCGGGAGCCGCGACGATCGTCGTGTACTCGAGCGCGCCGGCCTCTTCGAGGGCGCCGCGGACCGACGCGATGGTCGAGCCCTTCTGGCCGATCGCCACGTAGATGCAGCGGACCTGCTTCGAGGGGTCCCCGGTCTCCCAGTTCTCCTTCTGGTTGATGATCGTGTCGATCGCGATCGCCGTCTTGCCGGTCTGGCGGTCACCGATGATCAGCTGACGCTGACCACGGCCGATCGGGATCATCGCGTCGATGGCCTTGAGGCCGGTCTGCAGCGGCTCGTGGACCGACTTGCGGGCCATGACGCCGGGAGCCTGGAGCTCGAGGGCACGGCGGCCGACGGTCTCGATCTCGCCGAGCCCGTCGATCGGTGCGCCGAGCGGGTCCACGACACGGCCGAGGTACCCGTCACCGACGGCGACGGAGAGGACCTCTCCGGTGCGGCGGACGACCTGTCCCTCTTCGATCCCGGTGAACTCACCGAGGATGACCACACCGATGGTGCGCACGTCGAGGTTCAGGGCCAGGCCCAGCGTGCCGTCCTCGAATCGCAGCAGCTCGTTGGCCATCGCGCCCGGAAGTCCTTCGACCTGAGCGATGCCGTCACCAGCCAGGACGACCCGGCCAACTTCCTCTGTGACGACAGACTCGGGCTCGTAGGACTTCACGAAGCTGTCCAGCGCGGCCCGAATCTCGTCGGGCCGGATCGTCAGCTCAGCCATTGCTTCTCTCCTGTCGTGGCCGCGTGTGCGGTCGAACGTTCATGTCTGTGGTGCCGGGTGTCACCGGCTGTGGACCGCTGGTCCTGGTCAAGAGGCCAGCTGCCGTCGGGCGGCTGCGAGCCGGCTGAGGACCGTCGAGTCGACGACGTCCGAGCCGATCTGGATGCGCAGCCCGCCGACGACCGTCGGGTCGACGGTCACGTTGAGCTGGACGGCCGACCCGTAGGCCTGCTCGAGCAGTGCTGCGAGCCTGTCCTGCTGGGTGGCGCTCAGCTCGGAGCCGGAGGTCACCGAGGCGACCTTGCGGGAACGGCGCTTCGCGGCGATCTCGCCGACACGGCCCAGGGCCGGGACGAACCGCTCGCCGCGAGGCTTCGCGGTCGCCCGGCGGCAGATCGCGACCGTCACCGGGTCCGCCTTGCCGACGAGGATGTCGTCGACCAGCTTCACGCGGCGTGCCGGGTCGGTGCTGCTGTCCGAGAGCGCCTGGCGCACCTCGCGCTGACCGACCAGCGTGCGGGTGATCTGGAACAGCTCGTGCTCGACCTTCGCGAGGTCGCCACGTGCCTCGGCCGAGGCCAGGTACGCGTCGATCCCCAGGATGTCGACGGCGTCGACGAGGTCACCCTCGTGCGACCACCGCGAGGTCACGAGGTCGGCGACCGCGTCGACCGTGTGCTGGTCGAACGCGCTCGACAGGAGGTTGCGCACGAGGCCCGCCTTGTCCGCTGCGGGACGTGACGGGTCTGCGAGAGACCGGCGCAGCGCCCCGGAGGCGTCGAGTGCGTCGACCACGGCGAACAGCTGGTCACCGATGGTGTAGGCCTGCTCCCCCGCAGCCGCGAGCACCGGCGCGAGCCGGAGCTGTGCGGCGTCGAGAGACGCCTGGCTGGTCCCGCGCATCACTTCCCCTTAGGTGCGGTGGTCAGGGCCGATGCCTCGAGCTCGTCGAGGAAGCGGTCGACCACACGAGACTGACGTGCCGTGTCCTCGAGGGACTCGCCGACGATCTTGGAGGCGAGCTCGGTGGCGAGCGCGCCGACGTCGTTGCGCAGCGAGGTGGACGCCTGCTGGCGCTCCGCCTCGATCTGACGCTGGGCGGTCTCGAAGATCCGTGCCGACTCCTCGGACGCCTTGGCCTTGGCCTCGGCGACGATGGCCGTGGCCTCGCCGCGTGCCTCCTCGCGGATGCGTGCGGCGTCGGTGCGAGCCTCCTGCAGCTGAGCCTTGTACTGGGCGAGCAGCGCGTCGGCCTCGGCCTGGGCGTGCTCGGCCTTGCTCAGGCCACCCTCGATCTTCGCGGTGCGCTCGTCGAGGATCGCCGTGAACTTCGGCAGGACCAGCTTGTAGAACATCAGGCCGACAGCGACCATGACGACCGCCGACCAGACGATGTCGTAGCTGGCGGGCAGGAACAGCTGGATCCCGTCGACGTCGCCCTCTGCGGCGGCCAGGACGGCCACCTCTGCGGTGAGGGCTGACATCACGCGGTGAAGAGGAAGCCGGCGACGATGCCGAGCAGGGCGAGCAGCTCGACGAAGGCGACACCGATGAACATGGTGGTGCGGAGCTGGCCGGCGACCTCAGGCTGGCGAGCCATGCCCTCGACGGTCTTGCCGATGAGGATACCCAGACCGATACCCGGGCCGAGCGTGCCGAGACCGTAACCGATGGTCGCGATGTTTCCGGTGAGCTCGGCGAGAGTGGTGGTGGTGTCCACTGGGGTGTTCCTTCCGTTGGGCGCCCGTGTCCGGGCGTCATGTGGGACGTGCTACGCGTCGTGCGTGGTGAGGTGCAGTTCAGGTGCGCTGGGCGCGGAGGGCGCGAGCCCTCGTGGGAGACCCGACCGTGAGGTCAGTGCTCCTCCTCGATCGACATCGAGATGTACACCGCTGCGAGCAGGGTGAAGACGTAGGCCTGGAGGGCTGCGACGAGCATCTCGAAGAGCGTGAAGCCCAGTCCTGCGGCGAGCGAGACGACGCCCATGGCCTTGAGGGCCCCGGCTGCCTCGAAGAAGAAGAACTGCGTCGCGCTGAAGCACAGGACGAGCAGCAGGTGACCGGCGATCATGTTCGCCGCGAGACGCAGGGCGAGCGTGACCGGCCGGAAGACGAAGACCTGGAGGATCTCGATCGGCGTGATGAGGAAGTAGAGGAACCACGGCACGCCGGGCGGGAAGAGGCTCGTCTTGAGGTACCCGAGCAGCCCGAACTTCTGGATGCCCGAGGCCAGGTAGACGACGTACACCCAGCCGGCCAGCAGCAGCGGCAGCCCGATGAGCGCGGTGCTGCCGATGTTGAGCAGCGGGATCACGCCGGTGATGTTGAAGGCGAGGATCGCGAAGAAGATCGTCGTGAGCATCGGGACGTACCGACGGGCGTTGTGCCCGAGGATCTCGTCGGCGATGCTGACACGCACGAAGTCGAGGCCCATCTCGGCGATGTTCTGGCCCCGTCCCGGCACCAGCTTCGCGCGGCGGGCCGCGATGACGAAGAGGGCGATGAGCACGATCGCCGCGAGGACGCGGACGAGCATGATGCGGTTGAACTCGAGGAACGAGCCCTCGAAGAAGATCGCAGACGGGAAGAACTCGGAGATCGACGGCGGGTGGAACTCTCCGCTCGCACCGGAGGCGCTGAGCAGCCCGATCGTGGCGATGGTGGACAGAGCAAACTCCCGGTGTTCATGGCCTCGTCGCCGGCTACCTTGCAGGCACGCGTCGATGGACCGGTCCGTCATGGATCAGAGGAATCCTAACCCACACCGTTGCATGACGAAGACTGGATCTTGGCAGAACCATCCCGACAAACGCTCGAAAGCATCCTATTTGGGTGAGATGTAGGGCTGACGTCCCTTGACGACCGAGTACATGTCGAGGCCGGCCGATCCGACGACACCGACCATCACGATCACGGCGAAGACGACCCGGTCGTAGAAGTCCATCTGGCCGAGGACCGCGAGGACCACCACGAGCACGATCATCTTGGCGATCCACACCCCCATGAGGACGGCCATCATCGTGTTGGGGCTCTTGTCGGCCGTGTAGAGCATCGAGGCGATGGTCGAGCCGGAGAAGAGCAGCGTGACGGCGACCCCGAGGACCGCCGCCCACACCCCCGCGGTGCCCGACACCAGGAGCCCGACGCCCACGCCGACGACGGCGATCACGACGAGCAGGGCGAGGGTCGCACGCAGGGCGGAGCGGAAGATCTCCTTGCTCACGTGCTCCGGCACGTAGGGCAGCGCGGCGGCTGTGTCCGTGCCCTCAGGGCTGTCGGGGCTGGCGGGGCTGTCAGGGCTGACCGGCGTGCTGTGGTCGGGGGTGCTCATCGGGACTGTCCTCCGGGGACTGCGTGGCGGGCCCCACGCTCGCGCCCGCGCAGCGGGCCCAGCGTGAGGATGATCGAGACGACGACGGCGACGCCGAGCCCGGCGAGCACGGTCTGCCAGGGCACGACGACGAGGGCTGCTGCACCGAAGGAGAAGACCGCGCTCCACAGGTACATGATGACGACCGCCCGCGGGTGCGAGTGGCCGAGCTGCAGCAGCCGGTGGTGCAGGTGCATGCGGTCGGGGTGGAACGGCGACTTCCCGGCGAGCAGGCGACGCACGACGGCGAGGCCCATGTCGAGCAGCGGCAGCATGAGGACCGCAGCCGGGAGCAGGATCGGGATGAAGGCCGGGATCTGCTGGCCGTCGGACGCCTGCTCGGGGTCGATCTGGCCCGTGACCACGATCGCGGCGGCGGCCATCGTGAGGCCGATGAGCATCGAGCCGGAGTCGCCCATGAAGATCTTCGACGGGTGGAAGTTGTGCGGCAGGAAACCCAGACACGCCCCCACCAGCGCCGAGACGATGAGGGTCGCGAGGTTGGAGTAGTCCGTGGGGTTCGCCTCGAGCGTGAGCAGGTAGGTGTAGACGAAGAACGCCGCACCACCGATGGCGATCATGCCCGCGGCGAGGCCGTCGAGGCCGTCGACGAAGTTCACCGCGTTCATCGCGATCACCACCGAGATCACGGTGACGAACAGCGACAGCCGGCTCGACCCGATCGTCAACCCTCCGATGGGCACCGTGATGAGCTGGACGCCCTGCCAGGCCATGAGCCCGGCCGCCAGCACCTGGCCGACGAGCTTGGTCATCCAGTCGAGGTCCCAGATGTCGTCGGCGACCCCCAGCAGGCAGACCATCCCGCCTGCGGCGAGGATCACCCACGCGTTGTTGTTGACCTCGAAGACCCCCTCGAGGAACCCCATCCGCGAGGCGAAGAGGAAAGCCGCGGCGAGGCCGAGGTACATCGCCACGCCGCCGAGCCGGGGGGTCGGGATGGTGTGGACGTCGCGCGAGCGCACCGCGGTGACGGCGTTGGTCTTGACGGCCAGCCAGCGCGCGAAGGGGGTGGCGAGGTAGGTCACGGCCGCCGCGACGAGCATGACCAGCAGGTAGACCCTCACCCGGCGTCGGCGTCCGTCTGGGGATCGGTCTCGGTGGCCGGCTCCGGTGTCGGTCCGCCCGCAGGCTCCGCCGACGCCTCGTCGGCCGGCTCGGGCACCGGCGGGAGGACGTCCTCGACGTGCGTCACGGTCCGCAGCTCCTCGAGCGAGATCGCACCGGCCCGCACGACGCGCAGGGTCTCCCCCGTCGCGTCCACGATGGTCGAGGCGACCCCGCCCGGGGCTGCGCCGGCGTCGAGGTAGGTCCGCACGGACGAGCCGAGCTGGGCGTGGGCCTCCTCGACGGTCGTCGCGGCAGGGCCTCCGGTGAGGTTCGCGCTCGAGACGGCCATCGGCCCGGTCCGGGCGAGGAGCGCCAGCGCGGTCGGGTGGTCCGGCATGCGGAGCGCGACCGTGCCGTGGGTGTCGCCGAGGTCCCAGGCGAGGGAGGGCTGTGCCGTGAGGATGAGCGTGAGGGCACCGGGCCAGAACCGCGTGGCGAGCGCGCGGGCGGCCTCGGGCACCTCGGTGGCGAGCCCGTCGAGGGTGGCGACGGAACCGACGAGGACGGGCGGGGGCATCTGGCGCCCGCGACCCTTCGCCGCGAGGAGGGCGGCCACGGCGTCGGCGTCGAAGGCGTCGGCCCCGATGCCGTAGACCGTGTCGGTCGGCAGGACGACGAGCGCCCCGGCCTGGACGGTGTTGACGGCCTCGTCGAGGGACGGTCCCCAGGTCGACGCGTCGTGTGCAGGGTGGATTCCAGACGTACTCACGACGACGAGTCTTCCACGACCGGCGGTGTGCTCCGACGAGCCACGACCATCCGGGGGCGTCCGGTGAGGTCCGGCAGGGTGCGCGCCGGCTCGAAGTCACCCGTGTCGTCCACCATCTGCCGGGCTCCGGCGTCCTGGACCTCGGCGTGCTCCATCACGTACAGGCCGCCCCGGACGAGGAGACGGGACGCTGCCCGGGTGACTCCGCGCGGCACCTCGAGGCCGTCGGGGCCGAGCCCGTAGAGCGCGACGGCCGGGTCGTGCTCGGCGACCTCGCGGTCCTTGGGGACCGCACCGGTCGGCACGTAGGGCGGGTTGGAGACGACCACGTCGCAGAGCCCGTCGAGCGCGGTCAGCGCGGTGCGGGCGTCGCCGCGGACGAGGGTCACGCGCGGTGCGATCCTGTCGACGTTGCGCCGGGCCCAGGCGTGGGCAGCGGCGTCGAGCTCGACCGCGTGCACCTCGGCCTCCGGCACCTCCTGGGCGATCGCCACGGCGATCGCCCCCGACCCGGTGCAGAGGTCGACGACGACGACGCGGCCGCGCTCGGCGACCACCCGCAGCGCCTCGTCGACGGCGACCTGCGCGACGACCTCGGTCTCGGGGCGCGGGACGAAGACGCCCGGTCCGACGTCGAGCTCGACGTGGCGGAACGGGGCCGTGCCGGTGAGGTGCTGGAGCGGCAGCCGCTCGGCACGGGACCGGGCGAGGCCCCGCAGCCGCTCGGCCTGCGCGGCCTCGGCGAGCACGGTCCTGCCGAGCAGGGCGGCGTGCTGGAGGTCGCCGCGGGACACGCCGGCGGCGAGGGCGACGAGGATCTCGGCGTCGACGCGGGGCGTCTCGATCCCGGCACCGGCGAGCTCACGGGCGACGACGCGCACCAGCACGTCCGCGGTGTGCGACGCGTCGAGCGTCGCCAGGGTCACCTCGACCACGGCTCAGCTGCCCGCGGCAGCGAGCCGCGCCGCCTCGTCGGCCTCGATGGCCGAGCGGACGACCGGCTCGAGGTCGCCGTCGAGCACCTGGTCGAGGTTGTAGGACTTGTAGCCCGTGCGGTGGTCCGCGATGCGGTTCTCCGGGTAGTTGTACGTCCGGATGCGCTCGGAGCGGTCGACGGTGCGCACCTGCGAGCGTCGGATGTCGTTCGCCGCCGCGGCCTCCTCCTCCTGGCGCGCGGCGAGCAGCCGGGCGCGGAGCACGCGCATGGCCTGCTCGCGGTTCTGGAGCTGCGACTTCTCGTTCTGCATCGACACGACGATCCCGGTGGGCACGTGCGTGATGCGGACGGCCGAGTCCGTCGTGTTGACGGACTGCCCACCCGGCCCGGACGACCTGTAGACGTCGATGCGGAGGTCGTTCTGGTCGATCTCGAGCTCACCGGCGTCCTCGACCTCGGGGAACACGAGCACCCCGGCCGCCGAGGTGTGGATGCGGCCCTGCGACTCGGTCACGGGGACGCGCTGCACGCGGTGCACACCGCCCTCGTACTTGAGGTTGGCCCAGGGGCCGTCCTCCGGCGCCACGGTGCCCTTGGCCTTCACGGCGACCTGGACGTCCTTGTAGCCGCCGAGGTCGGACTCGGTGGCCTCGATGACCTCGGTCTTCCAGCCGCGGCGCTCGGCGTACCGCAGGTACATGCGCAGCAGGTCGCCCGCGAACAGCGCGGACTCCTCGCCGCCCTCGCCGGCCTTGATCTCGAGGATCACGTCGCGCCCGTCGTCGGGGTCGCGCGGGATGAGGACCCGGCGCAGCTTCTCGGCGGCGTCGGTCGCGGCGGTCTGCAGCGCGGGGAGCTCCTCGGCGAAGGCGGGCTCCTCCGCGGCGAGCTCGGCTGCGGCCTCGGCGTCGTCGACGGCCGAGCGCCAGCCACGGTAGGCGGCGACGACCTGACCGAGCTCGGCGTAGCGGCGCCCGAGCGTGCGGGCGCGGGCGGCGTCGGCGTGCACGGCAGGGTCGGCGAGCTGCTGCTCGATCTCCGCGTGCTCGGCCAGCAGCGGCTCGGCGGCGACGAAGGTCTCACTCATCTGGGGTTCCTGCCTGCGGGGGTGGGACGTGCTGGTCGGCGAGCACCCGGGCCGTCGTCCGGTGGACGGGCCCGGGAATAGCAACAGCGCCGGTGAGACGCCGCACGACTGCCCCTGGAGAGGTTGTCGGCGGTACGTCTCACCGGCGCTGGAGGAGTGCTAGGACTTCTTGCCGTAGCGAGCCTCGAAGCGGGCCACGCGGCCACCGGTGTCGAGGATCTTCTGCTTGCCGGTGTAGAACGGGTGGCAGGCGGAGCAGACGTCGGAAGAGATCTTCCCGGAGGTCTGCGTGCTGCGGGTCGTGAACGTGTTGCCACAGGTGCAGGTGACCGTGGTGTCGACGTACTCGGGGTGGATTCCAGCCTTCATGCGGTGCATCTCCTTGGTTCGTGCGTCTGGGTCGAGGACAGGACAGCCCCCGTGAACCAGATGCCAACGGGACATCATGGCACAACCACCGACCGGACAGAAATAGTCCCGAGGGCAGCAGGCCGTCGTGCAGGCGCCTGGAGGGCGTGGCGCCGGGCGGGACCCGGCGCCGCGCCCTCCGGGCGTCAGATCGTGCGGCCGGCGTTCTCGTCGTCGACGAGACCGCTCGGCGTGGTCTTCTGGACCTGCATGAGGAACTCGGCGTTGGACTTGGTGTCCTTGAGCTTGCCGAGCAGCAGCTCGATCGCCTGCTGGTGGTCGAGCGCCCCCATGACGCGACGGAGCTTGTAGATCACGCGCAGCTCGTCCTGGCCCATGAGGATCTCCTCGCGGCGGGTGCCGGACGCGTTGACGTCGACCGCCGGGAAGATCCGCTTGTCGGCGAGGGAGCGCGCGAGGCGCAGCTCCATGTTGCCGGTGCCCTTGAACTCCTCGAAGATCACCTCGTCCATCTTCGAGCCGGTCTCGACGAGCGCCGACGCGAGGATGGTGAGCGAGCCACCGTTCTCGATGTTGCGCGCCGCGCCGAAGAACCGCTTGGGCGGGTACAGCGCCGAGGCGTCGACACCACCCGAGAGGATGCGGCCCGAGGCGGGCGCCGCGAGGTTGTACGCGCGGGACAGGCGGGTGAGCGAGTCGAGCAGCACGACGACGTCCTGGCCGAGCTCGACGAGGCGCTTGGCACGCTCGATGGCGAGCTCGGCGACGATCGTGTGGTCGGTGGCGGGGCGGTCGAAGGTCGAGGCGATGACCTCGCCCTTGACCGTGCGCTCCATGTCGGTGACCTCTTCGGGCCGCTCGTCGACGAGCACGACCATGAGGTGGACCTCAGGGTTGTTCGTCGTGATCGCGTTGGCGATCTGCTGCATGATGATCGTCTTGCCGGCCTTGGGCGGCGCGACGATGAGGCCGCGCTGGCCCTTGCCGATCGGGGCGACGATGTCGATGATGCGCGGCGTGAGGCGCGTCGGGTCCGGCATCTCGAGCCGCAGGCGCTCCTGCGGGTACAGCGGCGTCAGCTTGGCGAAGTCCGGACGGGTACGGGCCTCATCAGGAGCCGTGCCGTTGACGGTGTCGAGACGGACGAGCGCGTTGTACTTCTGGCGTCCGGCCGTGGCCTGGCCGCTCGTGTCGCCCTCGCGCGGCTGGCGGACGGCGCCGGTGATCGCGTCACCGCGTCGCAGGCCCGACTTCTTGACCTGGTTGAGCGAGACGTAGACGTCGTTCTGCCCCGGCAGGTAGCCGCTGGTCCGCACGAAGGCGTAGCTGTCGAGGATGTCGAGGATGCCCGCGACGGGGAGCAGGACGTCGTCCTCGCCCACCTCGATGTCGTCGAAGCTGAGGTCCGGTCCGCCGTTGCGGCTGCGGGTCCGCTTGCCACGGTCCCTGTCGCGGTCACGGTCACGGTCGCGGAACCTGTCGCGTCCCCGGCGACGACGGCCACCGCGCTCGTCGTCCTCCTCGTTCCCGGCTCCGGCAGGGGCGCCGTTGGTGCCGGCGCCGGCGTTGCCGCGCTCGGCAGCGCGCTGCTGCTCACGGTTCTGCTGCTCACGGTTCTGCTGGCCGTCGCGGCTCTGCTGGCCGTCACGGTTCTGGCGGCCGGCGCGCTGCTCGCGGGCCTGGCCGTCGCGGTTCTGCTGCTCGGAGGCCTGCTGCTTGTCGGCGCCGCGCTGCTCGGTGCGCTGCGCGTCGTCGGCCTGGGGCGCGTCTGCAGCGGCAGAACCTGCGGACCGTCCTGCGCGGCGCGAGCCGCGGTCCCGACGAGGAGGCAGGGTGACGTCGACGACGGCGTCCTTGGCGCGGGCGGCGCGCTCGTCGGCGGTCTCACCGGCGGCGAGGCGGACCTCGGATCGCTCGGAGCGGGTGCGCGACAGCTCGGGGCCGTCGAGGGAGATGTCGGCGACCGAGGCGGCAGGCGCCTCGGAGCGCCCGGCACGGCGCGAGCCTCGCTGCGCGCTGCGCCCGGACGTCTCGTCGCGGGGGGCGCTCTCGTCACGGCTGGAGGTCTCGTCGCGGGAGGAGGTCTCGTGGCGGGCCGAGGTCTCGGTGGCCGGGGCGGTGGTGGTCTCCGACCGCGTGGCCGAGGCTGCTGCGTCGTCCTTCGCGGGGGCGGACGACGAGGCCTCGGGCTGCGAGGCCTGCGCCTTCGAGGCCGAGGCCTTCGAGGCCGTCGCCTTCGTCGCGGGGCGGCTCGCGCCGCTGCCCTGCGTCGCCTTGATGGCGTCGACAAGATCGCTCTTGCGCATCTTGGACGTGCCCTTCACGCCGAGCTGGGAGGCCAGGGCCTGGAGCTCGGAGAGTCGCAGCGCGGAGATCGCGCCGGTCCGGGCGGTGCCACCGGCAGCGGCGCTGCGCTCGGTGGCGTCGATGGTGTCAGTCACGAAGGACCCTTCCCCTCGTACACAGCCGTGACTCGTTGACGAGGAGGCTGCGGGCGGTCGACGTCCGGCACCGATGCGGCCGGGACGTAGTAGGAACGCGTCACGCGACGACAGACGTCGAGAGGTGACACGGTTCGGAGTGCTTCCCGCGTGTGTGCCGGTCGCGACCATCGCCGCTGTCCGCTCCAGAGCAGGAGCGACTGTCGATGGTGCGCTGTGGGTGGCCTCCGCGATGTCGGCTGCACACCCGCGGCACGCTGCATCCCGGCTCAGAAGCCGGGCATAGCAGGAAACTGGACCCACTATAACACCGGCTCAGCCGCACGGTTCCCAGGGTCTGGGGGCCCGCCGGGTGATCTCGCGCCGCCCTCGTCCCGGGTCAGAGACGCTCGACGACCGCGCCGGTCCGGTCGATCTCCGGGCGCAGGACCGCCCACCCGGAGGTCCCGTCCAGGAGCTCGTCGAGGACGGCGGACAGGCGGGCGCGGTCCTGCCGCCGACCCGTGACCAGGACCGTCGGCCCGGCTCCCGACACCGTCGCGGCCTCGCCGCGGTCGCGCAGGCGCTGGACGAGGTCCCAGGTGCTCGGCATGACCGACGAGCGGTACCCCTGGTGGAGCCGGTCCTCGGTCGCGTCGAGCAGCAGGGTCGGGTCGGAGGACAGCGCGTGCACCAGCAGCGCCGCGCGCCCGGCCGTGAAGGCCGCGTCACCGTGCGGGACGGCCGCGGGGAGCACGCCGCGCGCGGTCTTCGTCGCGAGCCGCACGACGGGCACCACGACCGTGGTCTCGACGTCCGGGTGCACCACGAGCCGCGCGGCGCGCGGCACGCCCGCAGCGGTCGTCGAGGTCGTCGCCGTCGTCGACGTCCATGCCACCGTCGCACCGCCGTAGACCGCCGGCGCCGCGTTGTCCGGGTGCCCCTCGAGCTCGGTCGCGAGGGCGAGCACCGTCGCGTCGTCGAGGCTCTCGGGGTCCTCGACCAGCCCGCGCGCCGCGAGGAGCCCGGAGACGACGGCCGCCGCCGACGAGCCCATCCCCCGCCCGTGCGGGATCCGGTTGGTGCAGCTCAGGTGCAGCCCCGTGCGCGGCGCACCGACGTGGTCGAGGCCTCGCCGGAGCGCCGTGACGACGAGGTGCCGCTCGTCCGAGGGCACCTCACCGGCACCCTCGCCGACGACGTCGACCCGGACCTCGTCCGTGCCGAGCGTCCGGACCTCGAGCTCGTCGTGGTGCCCGAGCGCCAGCCCGAGGCTGTCGAAGCCCGGGCCGAGGTTCGCGCTCGTCGCGGGCACCCGCACCCGGACGTGGTCGGCTCCCAGCCTCATCCTCGGCACCGTCGGCTCAGAGACCGAGGGCGTCGGCGATCGAGACCACGTCGGCGGTCACGCGCTGCGGCACGATCTCCGAGCCGTCCGCGGTGCGCAGCGCCCACTGCGGGTCCTTGAGGCCGTGCCCGGTGACGGTCACGACGATCCGGGCACCGGCGGGCACCAGCCCGCGCTCGGCACGGGAGATGATCCCGGCGACGCCGGCCGCCGACGCAGGCTCGACGAAGACGCCGACCTCGGCGGAGAGGATGCGGTGCGCGAGGAGGATCTGCTCGTCGGTGACCGACTCGATGACGCCCTTCGACGTGTCGCGGGCCTCGACGGCCTGCTCCCACGACGCGGGGTTGCCGATGCGGATGGCCGTGGCGATGGTCTCGGGCTCGGTGATCGGGTGCCCGGCGACGATCGGGGCGGCACCTGCCGCCTGGAAGCCCCACATCTGCGGCAGGTGCGTCGAGATCCCCGCCTCGAGGTACTCGACGTAGCCCTTCCAGTACGCGGTGATGTTGCCGGCGTTGCCGACGGGCAGCGCGTGGATGGTCGGTGCGTCGCCGAGCACGTCGACGACCTCGAAGGAGCCCGTCTTCTGGCCCTGGATGCGGTCGGGGTTGACGGAGTTCACGAGCTCGACCGGGTACGCCTCGGCGAGCTTGCGGGCGGCCACGAGGCAGTCGTCGAAGTTGCCGTCCACCTGGAGGAGCTTCGCCCCGTGCGCGATGGCCTGGCTCAGCTTGCCCATGGCGATCTTGCCGTCCGGCACGAGGACCGCGCAGGTCATGCCCGCGGCGGTCGCGTAGGCGGCGGCCGAGGCGGAGGTGTTGCCCGTCGAGGCGCACACCACGGCCTGGGCACCCTTGTGCGCGGCCGCGGAGATGGCCGTCGTCATGCCGCGGTCCTTGAAGGACCCGGTCGGGTTCATGCCCTCGACCTTGAGGAAGACCTCCGCACCGGTCAGCGCGGAGAGCGCCGGGGCGGGGACCAGGGGCGTGCCGCCCTCGCCGAGGGTGACGACGTGCGTGGTGAGGTGCTCGGGCAGCAGGTCGGCGTACTCGCGGATGATGCCTTGCCACACGTGGGCCATCAGGAACCTTCAACTCTCAGGACGGACAGGATGCCCTGGACGGCGTCCAGGTCGGCGATCGCGGCCACGGTCCCGGCGAGCGCGGACTCCGTGGCGTGGTGCGTGGTGAAGACGAGGTGGGCGGCGGTGACGCCGTCCTGGGACCCCTCGATGGGCGCCTGGCGGACTGCCTCGATCGACACCGAGTGCTCGGCGACGACCTGGGCCACCTGGGCGAGGACACCGGGGCGGTCCGACACGGCGATCCGCACCTGGTACCGCGTCACGGCCGACGACGCCGGGGCGATCGGCAGCTGCGCGTAGTGCGACTCGGCCGGTCCCTTGCCGCCGAGCACGCGGTGGCGGGCGACCGACACGACGTCGCCGAGGACGGCCGACGCGGTGGGTGCGCCGCCCGCGCCGCGCCCGTAGAACATGAGCTCGCCGGCGGCCTCGGCCTCGACGAACACCGCGTTGAAGGCGCCGCGGACGCCGGCGAGCGGGTGCTCTGCGGGGACGAGGGCCGGGTGCACGCGGGCGGACACCCCGGCCTCGCTCGCCTCGCAGATCGCGAGCAGCTTGATGACGTGACCGGTCTGGCGGGCCCACGCGACGTCGTCGGCGGTGACGGCCGTGATGCCCTCGCGGCTGACGTCGTCGATCGTCACGCGGGTGTGGAAGGCGAGCGAGGCGAGGATCGCGGCCTTGGCCGCGGCGTCGTAGCCCTCGACGTCGGCCGTCGGGTCGGCCTCGGCGAACCCGAGCTCCTGCGCCTGGCGGACCGCGTCGTCGAGGGCCAGCCCGTGGGTGGCCATCTGGTCGAGGACGTAGTTGGTGGTGCCGTTGACGATGCCCAGCACCCGCTGGATGCGGTCGCCGGCGAGCGACTCGCGCACCGGGCGGACGATGGGGATCGCCCCTGCGACGGCGGCCTCGTAGTAGACGTCGACCCCGGCCTCGTCGGCCGCGCGGTAGAGGGTGGGGCCGTCCTCGGCGAGCAGCGCCTTGTTGGCCGTGACGACGGAGGCTCCCCCGGCGATCGCGTGCAGCAGGAGCGACCGGGCGGGCTCGATCCCGCCCATCACCTCGATGACGATGTCGGCGCCCTCGACGAGCGTCTGGGCGTCCTCGGTGAGCAGCGCCCGGTCGATCGACGGGTCGCGCGGCACCGAGGCGTCACGGACCGCGATCCCGACGAGGTCGAGGCGTGCGCCGACACGGGCGGCGAGGTCGTCGGACTGGTCGGTCAGCAGGCGCGCGACCTGGGTCCCGACCACCCCGCAGCCGAGGAGCGCGACGCGGAGCGCCGATGGTGCGGGCACGGTGGCCACCCTTCAGGTCGTGGATCAGGTCAGGCTGTCGAGCTGGCCCACAGGATACGCGCTCGGCGCACCTGGTCGGGCCGGGCGTCCGGGGTGCCGGCGCACCCCGCGGCGCCGGGTCAGGAGGCGGTCGAGGGACCGTCGCCCGGCGTGCCGTCGGTCGTCGTGCCGTCGGCAGAGCCCTCGGGCTCGCCGCCTGCGGGACCGCTCTGCGTCGCGGCGGCCTCGCGGGCGCGGATCTTGCGGATCCCGAGCACCACGAGGACGGTGAGCGCGGCGACGCCGCCGCCGATCGACAGCGCGAGGCGTGCCGACGGGGAGAGCAGCGCGTCGTCGTCGGTGTCGGCCGGGGCCGGGGTCGGCGCCTCGGTGGTCGCGGCGTCCGCGGGCTCGGTCGTCGCGTCGGCCTCCGCCTCGGCCTCCTCCTCTGCGAGCGCCGCGGCAGCCTCCTGCTCCTCGAGAGCCGCTGCGGCGGTCTCAGCAGCCTCAGCCTCAGCAGCCGCAGCCTCCGCGGCGGCGTCGGAGAAGGTCAGCGGCGTGAACGTCTCGTTGGTGGCGTTCTTGATGCCGTGCGCGCCGAAGGTGATGACCCCGCACTGCACCTGCGTGCAGTCGACGGGGGCGGCGTCGCCGGCCCGGTCCATCGCGTCGAACTGCGCAGCCGGGACGGTGAGCGGCGTCGACCAGCTGCCGTCCTCCGCGATGACGCCGCCGTTGGCGGCGGCCGCGGTGCCCGAGCCCGGGAACGCGACGAAGCGCTGGAAGCCGGCGTTCTCGGCGTCCTCGGTGTCCGGGGCGTAGAGGTAGTCCGCCCCGGTCGCTCCCCCGTTGCTCGGGCGCCACGCCCCGCCCTCGGCGTCGTCGACCCAGCCGAAGACCACGTAGATCCCCCCGGCGCCACCCTGGACGGACTGGAAGCCCGAGCCGGACACGGTGACGACGCTCCCCGCCGTGACGGTCCCGTCGGACGTCCCGGACTCGTCGGTGACGGTCACCTGCGGGTCCGCGGAGGCCGTCGTCGAGAGCCCGACGAGGCCGACGCTGGTGAGCAGGACGACCGCACCGGCGCGGGCGAGGGCGGAGCGGGTGGCAGACGGTCGGGGTGAGACGGGGCGCAGCACGGTGAGGTCCTCCTGGTCAGAGATCGGTCGGTCGGTCGTGCAGGTGGTCTGGGGTCGCAGGTCCGGCGGCGCTCCTGACGGCCCGCTCGCGGACCGGGAGGACCACGAGCTCGCCGCGCACGGGGTGCTCGATGACGTCGATCGGGTACCGGTACACCTCGGTGAGCAGCTCAGAGGTGAGGACGTCGCGCGGTGCACCGTACCCACGGAGCCGGCCGGCGTCGAGCACGGCCACCACGTCGGAGTACGCGGCGGCGAGCGTGAGGTCGTGCAGCACCACGACGACGGCGTCGCCGGCGGCGGCCTGGTCGCGCGCCTGGACCAGGACGGCTTCCTGGTGGCGGATGTCGAGGGCCGCGGTGGGCTCGTCGAGCATGAGGACACGGGTGCCCTGCGCGAGGACCCGCGCGAAGGACGCGCGGCCCTTCTCCCCGCCGGACAGCGTCGGGAACAGGCGGGGCGCGAGGTGCGTCACCTCGGCGACCTCCATCGAGCGCGCGACGACGAGGTCGTCCTCGTCCTCCTCGGGGAGGCCGCGCCACGGCGCGCGCCCCATCCGCACCACGTCCTCGACGTGGAAGGGGAAGGACAGCCGCTGCTCCTGCAGCAGCACGGCGCGGTGCCGTGCGAGCTCGGACAGGCGCAGCCCGTGCAGGTCCTGGCCGTGGAGGAGCACCCGACCGGCGCTCGGCGCGAGGTCGCCGGCCAGCACGGAGAGCAGCGTGGACTTCCCGGCGCCGTTCGGCCCTACCAGGGCGAGCACCTCGCCGGCGCGGACCTCGAGGTCGACCCCGGAGACGATGGGGACGCCGTCGAAGGCGACGTGGACGTCGTGCGCGCTCAGCGCGGCGGTGCTCGCGCCGCTCGAGGTGCCGAGGTCTTGCCCCGTGCCCTGCCGCTGGACACCCTGCGGCAGGAGGGTGCTGCTGCGGCGGCGCGTCATGCCCACCCTCCTGCGCTGCGACGGGTCTTGCGGATGAGCCAGAAGAAGAAGGGCCCGCCGACGAGCGCGGTGAGCATGCCGATCGGGAGGTCGGCGTAGGCGACCGCGGTGCGGGCCACGAGGTCGGCGGCGAGCAGCAGCACGGCACCGCCGAGGGCGGAGGCGGGCAGCAAGACGCGGTGGCCTGGACCCACGATCATCCGGATCAGGTGCGGCACCACGAGGCCCACGAAGGCGATGATGCCGCAGAAGGCGACCGCCGCCGCGGTGAGCAGCGCGACGAGGACCACCGACACGATGCGCAGGCGCTCGACGTCCACGCCGAGGTGGCGGGCCGAGCGCTCGCCGAGCGAGAGCAGGTCGAGGCGTCGGGCCAGCACCATGACGCCCGCGGTGCCGACGACCACGAGCGGTGCGACCACGGCGACGTACTGCCACCGCGTCCCGTTGAGGCTGCCGAGCTGCCAGAACACGATCTGCTCGCGGGCCTGCTGGTCGCCGAGGAAGGTGAGGAACGCGATGCCCGCACCGCACATGGCGTTGACCGCGACGCCGGTGAGCACGAGCGTGACGACCTCGGTCCGGCCCCCGGAGCGCGACACGAAGTACACGAGGAGCGTGGTGAGCAGGCCCCCGACGAAGGCGAAGGCCGCGACGGTCCAGGACCCGAGGAAGCTGAACCCGAAGACGATGACCGTGCAGGCGGCGAGCGCAGCGCCCGAGGACACGCCGACGACGCCGGGGTCGGCGAGCGGGTTGCCGAAGACGCCCTGCATGAGCGCCCCGGCGGACGCGAGCGCAGCGCCGACGAGGACTGCCATGACCACCCGCGGGAAGCGGATGGACCAGAGCGCGGCGTCGCCGTTGGGGTGCGTGACGCCGCCCGGACCGAGGCCCAGGCGCTCGAGCACCGACCCGAGCACCTCTGACGGCGGGATGCGCAGCTGGCCGCTGCCGGCCGAGACGACGGCCAGGACGACGAGCGCGACGGCGAGCCCCACGAACAGCGCCACGACCTTCGTCGGACGCGCACCGGATCGACGAGGCGGGGTCTTCGTGGCGCCGGCGAGGGTCGTGGTGACCGGGACCCGGGCCGGGTCCGTGGTCGGGTCGGCGGACGTCCTGGGTGCCGGGGCCGAGGACGGGCTGGTGGTCGAGCGAGAGGTCATGGCGTCGACGCACCCGGGGCGTAGAGGGCGACGGCGAGGGCGTCGAGGACGTCGGCGGTGCCGGGGCCATAGCTGAGGATCTCGTCGTCGCTCATGTCGACGACCCGACGGTTCTCCCCGGCGGGGGTGCTCTGCAGCGCGGGGATCGCGTCGAGGAGACCGTCCACGCCGCCGGTGGACTCGAGGCCCTTGGTCATGACGAGCACGAGGTCGGGGGCGGCCGAGACCAGCCCCTCGTCGTTGAGCGGCCGCATGCCGGTCCAGCCGATCTCGGTCGCGACGTCCGTCGCCCCGAGGGCCGTGATGAGGGTGTCGGCCCCGGAGTCCGTGCCGAACATGTAGTAGACGCCGGCCTGGCCCCGGACGTACAGGAAGGCGACGCGGAGCCGCTCGGCGGGGTCTTGCGGGGCGATCGCCGCGATCTCGGCGATCTTGGCGTCGATCTGGGCCGCGGACCGCTCGGCGAGCGCGGCGCCCTCCTCGGGGAGCCCGACGGCCGTGGCCACCTGGTCGATGATCGTGTCGACGTTCTCGAGCGAGCGCTCGGAGTCCACGACGACCACGGGGATGCCGGCGTCGCGCATCTGCAGCACGACGTCCCACGGGCCCAGGCTCGTGTCGGTGATGATCAGGGTCGGCGACAGCGCGAGGATCGCCTCGGCGTTGAGGTCGTGGCCGGACTGCGTCACGAGCGGGAGCCCGCCCACCTCGGGGAAGGACGACGACGCGTCACGCCCGACGAGGCTGTCGCCGAGTCCGAGCTCGTAGACGATCCGCGAGGTGGTGCCGTAGACGTCGAGGGCGAGGATCCGGCTGGTGTCGGTGACGGTGACCTCGGTGCCCTGCATGTCGGTCAGCGTCACGGGCAGGGCCGGCTCGGGCACGACGTCGGGGACCGGGATCGCCGACTCGGCGAGCACGGCGGTCGAGGGACCGACGTGCCCCTTCGGGTCGTCGACGAGCGTCGCGTCGACGAGGCGCACCCCGCCGTCGACCACCTCCGGGACGGCTGCCTGCGGCGCGGCGACCTGGCAGCCGGCGAGGGTCGCCGCGACGACCACGGCGAGCGCAGAGGCGAGCAGCGCGCGCGCTCCGGTCCGTGCGGTACGTGGGTGGCCGGTCATCTGCAGTCCGTTCGCGGTCGCGCGGCGGCGCCGTGCGGCACCGAGGGAGATCTCCACTTGCGGAGGTTTGGCTATCCTAACCCAGCACCGCGGAGGCCCCGGGCGACCTGGGTCACACCGGGAGCGAGCCGTGCGAGGTCTCCCGACCGTCAGTCCGTGGAGGCGACGCCCAGCGCCCGGAGGTCGTGGAGGTACCTGAGGTCGTCCTCCGCGTGCACTCCGTGCGGGTCGGCGACCAGCAGGACGTCCTCCCAGTCGGAGCGGACGAGCTCGAGCAGTGCGACCCGGAGCGCCGACCGCCCGGGGTCCACGGTGCGCCACTCCCCCGACGCAGCGGCCTCGGCCGTGACCACGGCGTGCAGCCCGGGGTTGCGACGGACGAACCTCGAGGGGTACCCGCGGATCGTGATGTCGCCGGTCGCCTCGGTGAGGTCGAGCATCCACTCGGGGTCCTCGAGCCGGTCGGCGTACCAGCGCGTGTAGCGTCCCTCGGTCTCGGGGTCGAGGTCGCTCAGCGCGGGGTCGAGCACCAGCCCCCGGACGCGCCCGCGGAGCGTGACGCGCCGCAGCTCGCACCCGAAGAGGAAGCCTGACCCGTGCGGGGCGCGCAGCCCGTCGACCGTGACGTCCTCGAGGACCGCGCCGCTCAGCGTGCTCGACTGCAGCTCGAGGTCGGTGACGTGCACTCGCGACACCCGCGGCCGGTCTCCGGGTTCCGCCGCCCGGGCGACGGCGCAGCCGTCGAGGGTGATGCGCTCGCCCCGGAGGTCGGCGACCTCCGCGCCGACCTCGAGCCGGTGGTCGCGGAGCACCGTGCGTGTCGGCGTGCGCCGAGACCTCCGCGAGAGGATCGCCTCTGCTGACTCTGTGGCCGTCGCGACGAGGGCCTCGAGGCCGTCCGAGCCCGCCACCGTCTCGACCAGCCCCGGCAGCACCGTGAGCGTGCGGGCACGTCCCAGGTCCGCGGGTGCGGCGACGACACCGTCACGGACGAGGTGGGCGCTGCTCAGGCCCGCGGGGAGGTCGGCCGACGCCAGCTCGGAGCCGTCGACCAGCGAGACCACGAGCAGCCGCTGGGGCGCGGCCGGTCGCTGCTGCGTCGCGCCGACCACGACGCCGGCGCCGTGGGCCAGCACGCGGACGACGCCCGCACGAGACGCCTCGGCGGGCGGGAAGGAGATCTTCAGTGGTGGGCGGCGTCGACGCCGCACGACGGTCAGGGTCGAGCCGTCGACGACGGTCTCCGTCGCCCCGGCAGAGCTGCCGACGACCACGAGCCCGTCGTCGCCGTCTCCCTCGACGTGGAGGTAGTCGTTGTTCTTGCCGATCCCCGTCCGGAGCGTCTGGGTGACGGTCTGGGTCGCGAGGTCCACCTGCGACAGACCGTGGTCTGTGAGGACCAGGGCGCCGCCACCCGGTCCGGGGACGGCCGCGCGGAGAGGTCCGCGGAGCCCGGGGACGACGCTCCAGCCACCGGAGCGCAGGTCGAGCACGCCCAGACGGGTGGTGGCACGTCCCTCTACCCAGGAGGTCAGGAGGGACGTGTCGTCGAGGAGCACGGTGCGCGACGGGTGGTGGTGCGGGGCGTCCTCCGGGACGGGGACGCGCAGCGCGTGCACCACCGGGCTCGGGATGGCTGGTCGTGGGTCCACACCGGGAGGGTAGCGCGCCCTCGTCGCCGCTCGCGAGGAGGCCCGCCCTGCCGGACGCGGCCTCCCCGCGGCGCTCAGCCGACGTCGAGCGAGAGCAGGTCGTCCTCGGTCTCGCGACGGACGATCACGCGCGCGGCGCCGTCGGCCACGGCCACCACGGGCGGGCGCAGCACGTGGTTGTAGTTGCTGGCCATCGAGCGGCCGTAGGCGCCGGTCGCAGGCACCGCGAGGAGGTCGCCGCGGGCGACGTCCGCCGGGAGCTCGATGTCGGAGATGACGATGTCGCCGCTCTCGCAGTGCTTGCCGACCACCCGGGCCGCGACGGTCTCCGCCGAGCCGGTGCGGTTGGCCAGGCGAGCGGTGTACTCGGCCTCGTAGAGGGCGGGCCGGATGTTGTCGCTCATCCCGCCGTCGACCGACACGTAGGTGCGGACGCTGCCGTCCTCGAGGGTCACCGGCTTGACGACGCCGACCGTGTAGAGCGTGACCGTCGTCGAGCCGACCACGGAGCGGCCCGGCTCGATCGAGATGCGCGGGACCGTGGTGCCGAGCTCTGCGCAGACGGAGCCGACGACGTCCGCGAGGTCGCGGGCGAGCGCGGGTACGTCGATCGGGACGTCGGAGGGGACGTACGCGATGCCGTACCCGCCGCCGAGGTCGAGCTCGGGGAGCAGGTAGCCGGTGGCCGCCTGGAGCTCGGCCCTCAGCGCCAGCATCTTGCGGGCGTTGGCCTCGAAGGCTGCGGCGTCCTGGATCTGGGACCCGATGTGCGTGTGCGCGCCGAGGAGCTCGAGCTCCGGGTGCTCGAGGACTGCCTGGAGGGCCGCGAGGGCCTGTCCCCCGGTGAGCGAGACACCGAACTTCTGGTCCTCGTGCGCGGTCGAGATGAACTCGTGCCCGCCGGCGTGGATGCCCGTGGTGACCCGGACCATGACGGGGACGCGTGCGCCGCCGTCGCGCCCTGCGGCGCGGGCCAGCTCGGCCACCCGGTCGATCTCGGCGAAGGAGTCGACCACGATGCGGCCGACCTCCGCCTCGATGGCGCGCGTGATCTCGTCGTCCGACTTGTTGTTGCCGTGCAGGCCGATCTCGGCACCCGGCACGCCGGCCCGGAGCGCGACGGCGAGCTCACCGCCCGTGCAGGTGTCGACACGCAGGCCCTCTTCACGGGCCCAGCGCGCCACGGCGACCGACAGGAACGACTTGCCGGCGTAGTAGACGTCGACCTCGGCCCCGACCGACCCGAAGGCCTCGGAGAAGGAGTCGCGGAACAGCCGTGCCCGGTCGCGGAAGTGCTGCTCGTCCAGGACGAAGGCCGGCGTGCCGAAGTCACGGGCCAGGTCGGTCGCCGTCAGACCGGCGAGGGTGAGCTCGCCGTCCGTGGTGAGCGCGGCGGTCGTCGGCCACACGTGCTGCTCGAGCGGACGCGCCGCTGCGGCGCCCGCGGCGGGGTGCCCGCTCACATCCGCTCCGGGGCGCTCACACCGAGCAGCGCGAGGCCGTTGGCGAGGACCTGGCGGGTGGCGTCGTTGAGCCAGAGGCGCGTGCGGTGCGTGTCACCGATCTCCTCGTCGCCGACCGGCGTCACGCGGACGTCGGCGTACCACTTGTGGTACGCCCCGGCGAGGGCCTCGAGGTAGCGAGCCACGCGGTGCGGCTCGCGGAGCTCGGCGGCCTGCGCGATGACGCGCGGGAACTCGGTGAGCGAGCCGAGCAGCGCCGACTCCGTCTCCGCGGTGAGCAGCGACGGGTCGAAGGCGTCCTCGCGGCGCACGCCGTGGTCTGCCGCGTTGCGGGCGACGTTCGCGGTGCGCGCGTGGGCGTACTGGACGTAGTAGACCGGGTTCTCGTTCGTGGCCTTCGACAGCAGGTCGAGGTCGATGTCGAGGCTCGAGTCGGTCGAGGAGCGCACGAGCGAGTAGCGCGCGGCGTCGACGCCGACCGCGTCCACGAGGTCCTCGAGCGTCACGACGGTGCCGGCGCGCTTGGACATGCGCAGCGGCTCGCCGTCCTTGAGCAGGTTGACCATCTGACCGATGAGGATCTGCAGGTTGGTGCCGGGCTGGTCGCCGAAGGCCGCGCACACGGCCATCATGCGGCCGACGTACCCGTGGTGGTCCGCGCCGAGCATGATGATGACCTCGTCGGCGCCACGCTCGCGCTTGTCGAGGTAGTAGGCGATGTCGCCGGCGATGTAGGCGGCCTGACCGTCGGACTTGATGACCACGCGGTCCTTGTCGTCGCCGAAGTCCGTGGTGCGCAGCCAGGTGGCGCCGTCGGCCTCGAACATGTGGCCAGAGTCCTTCAACCGCGCGATCGCGCGGTCCACAGCACCGGTCTCGTGGAGCGTGTCCTCGTGGAAGTACACGTCGAAGTCCACGCCGAAGCCGTGCAGCGCGGCCTTGATCTCGGTGAACATGCGGTCGACGCCGATCGACCGGAAGACCTCCTGGGCCTCCTCGTCGGGGAGCGTCAGCGGGTCCGGGCCACCCGCGGCGGCGACGTCCGCGAGGACCGCGTCGGCGATGTCCTGGATGTACTGGCCGCCGTAGCCGTCCTCCGGGGCGTCCTCGCCCTTGGCCCGGGCGAGCAGCGAGCGCGAGAAGCGGTCGATCTGCGCGCCGTGGTCGTTGAAGTAGTACTCGCGGGTCACCTCGGCGCCCGCCGCCTCGAGGACGCGCGCGAGCGAGTCGCCCACGGCGGCCCAGCGGACGCCGCCGATGTGGATGGGACCGGTCGGGTTGGCGGAGACGAACTCCAGGTTGACCTTCTTGCCGGCCTCGGCCACGCCGCGGCCGTAGCCGGCGCCCTGGTCGATCACCGTGCGGGCGAGCTCGCCCGCCGCCGCGGCGTCGAGGGTGATGTTGAGGAACCCGGGGCCCGCGACCGCGACGCTCTTGACGCCGGGCGTCTCCGCGAAGCGGACGGCGAGGTCGTCGGCGAGGGCGCGCGGCTGGGTGCCTGCCTTCTTGGCCAGCTGGAGCGCGATGTTGGTGGCCCAGTCTCCGTGCTCGCGCTGGCGCGGTCGCTCGACGAGGATCTGCTCGGGCAGAGCGTCGAGGTCGAGGGCCAGGGTGCCGTCGGCGATCTTGGCGGCGAGGGCAGCGCGGAGTGCTTCGGAGAGCTCGTTGGGGGTCACCGGTCGATCCTAGCGAAGTCGTCGGTGGTTCCCGCCCTCTTTCTCGCGGAGCGCACGCCCGGTCCTCGCCCTGCTCGCTCGTCGACCTGCCCGGCCCAGATCTCGCCCGCGGACCCCGGCCCACGGCGCACCCGACTCCCGTACTCTCCGGGGAAGACGACGTGCAGCGCCGGACGTCGACGGCGCACCGAGGCCAGCGATCGAGAAGGTTCGTGGAATGAGTGACAAGTCAGGGCTGATCGACCGTGCCGTCAACCAGCTGCGGGCCCGGATCTCCTCCGGCGACTGGCCCGTCGGCAGCAAGATCCCGACCGAGCCCGCGCTCACCGAGCTGCTCGGCGTCGGCCGCAACACGGTCCGCGAGGCCGTGCAGTCCCTGGTGCACGCCGGCCTGCTGGTCCGCCGGCAGGGGTCGGGCACCTACGTCCTGTCCGACTCCGAGCTCATGGTGGTCATGGGGCGCGAGATCGCCGGTGCCACCCAGCAGCACGTGCTCGAGATCCGTCGCAGCCTCGAGGTCGAGTCCGCCCGGCTCGCGGCAGTGCGCCGTACGCCCGCCGACATCGCGGTGCTGCGGGACCTCAACACCGCCCGGCAGGACGCCTTCGCCATCGGCGACGTCGACCTCATGGTCTCGAGCGACCTCGCCCTGCACCGTGCGATCGCGGCCGCCGCCGGCAACCCCGTCCTGCAGTCGCTCTACGAGAACCTCATCGACGCGATCGGCGCCAACATCCGCACCAACGTCATCGGGCTGGTGCACACCCGCTCCGAGGACGACCACGACGCGCTCGTCGACGCGATCGAGGCGGGCGACCCCGAGCGCGCCATCGACGAGATCACGTCGTACCTGGCGGTGTACATCTCCGGCCAGGGGGCGACCGGCTCCGAGGCCTCGGCGCCGAGCACCGCGACCAGCGGCCGGACCGGCCAGCCGAGGTGAACCACCCGTCGGGGTGCTGGTAGTGTGCTCCATGCCTGACCGGGCGGTCCTCGCAGCGCGAGACGCCGCCCGATCCTGGTCCCCGCCCTCGTAGCTCAGGGGATAGAGCGTCTGCCTCCGGAGCAGAAGGTCGTAGGTTCGAATCCTATCGAGGGCACCACCGCCGCGGTTCGCGGCACAGCACCACCGACATCACCGCCCGCGGCACCGACGCCGCTGCGGAGGGAGGGCCGGATCATCACAAGCTCTCCCGCTCCCCGACGCCACCCTCGCCTCGTGGTCTCGCTGATCCTCCTCGGCACCTTCGTGCTGGCGCTCGGGCGGGTCCCCGGCATGGAGTCCTGGATCGCCGTCTGCGCGATCGCCTCGCTCGTGCTGGTCTCCGTGGCGATGGTCCTGGCTGTCCGGGAGATGGTCACCCGCGGGAGGCCGACACCGTCGTCACGCCGCTAGGGCTCAGCGGCCGGACAGCACTCAGCGTCCGGAGGGCCGGTCCGCTCGCGTCATGAAGACGTCGACGTCGTCCTGCGAGTCCACGGTGAAGCCGTGCCGCTCGTAGAGACGACGGGCCGGGCTGCCCTGCAGCACGTTCAGCCGGAACGGCCTGGGGTCCTCCTCGGCGAGGACCGTCCGCAGCACCCGGCCGCCGATCCCCCGCCCCTGCACGTCCGGCGCGAGGTAGAAGTGCTCGAGCCACCGCGCGTCGTCCTCGATGCGGACGGCGACGCACCCGACCTCGACGTCGTCCTCGAGGACCACCCGGGTGCTCGCCGGGAGGTAGCCGTCACGCATCCGCTGGCGGACACGGTGCGGGTCGTAGCGGCCGAGCCGCTCCAGGTCGTCGCGGAGCACCTCCGCGCGGAGCTCCACCATCCACTCGATGTCGTGCTCCGTCGCGGAGCGGTAGGTCGTCGCCACAGGAGGATCTTACGAGCGGCCGGCCGGTCACCGGTCCGCCTGGTCGGCTCGCAGCACCTCGGATAGCGTCGAGAGCATGCCCGACGTCTCCAGCTCCGTCTCCATCTCTGGCTCTGGCACTGGCTCTGGCGATGACCAGCTCGCCGTGCGCCTGTTCGTCGGCCACGACCGGACGCCCCTGTGGTTCCCCGGACCCCGCGACCTCGACGAGACGCTCCTCGACGACGAGCTCACCGAGGCGCTGCACGCCTGGGAGTCCGACTGGTACGCCAGCCGAGACGTCGGCACCTTCGAGTGGGTCAGCACGACTCCCGAGATCGAGCACCTCCGGCGCGGTGTCGACCTGGCCCGCAGGCTCGCCCTGGCCCTCGGGTCGGAGCACGTCGTCGAGGTCGACCAGGCGGTCGAGCCACCGGCCGCCGGACCTGGGCCAGCAAGGCTGCGCATCAGGTCCGACGGCCCGGCCAGGCAGCCCGAGGCAGCACGACGGTTCACGGCATGGGCTGACGAAGAGCGAGCAGAGCACGAGCGCGTCCGGTCTGCGGCGCGCAAGGGCTGGTCGGCCTACGCTCCGCGCTCCGGTGCGACGTTCCGTCCGAGCAGCCCTGAGGAGATCCCGCAGGGCGACCACTGACGGCACATCGCACCGGCGACCAGGCGCGCCTGGTCAGCTGCGAGGTTCGAGGACCGTCGTCTCGACGCGCTCGAGCCAGGCGAGGGCGGTGCCGTAGTCGGTGACCGACCCGTAGACCGGGTAGACGGAGCCGGTCTGCTGGGCGGGCAGCGCGGCGAACAGCGGGGTGAGGACGGTGGTCGCCAGGCCGGGCGTCAGCTCACCGTCGGGGCGGGCACCAGCGACGATGATGTCGGCCTCGCCGAGCACCTCGTCGGTCAGCTCGGGGGCGATGTACTCCCACCCGTTGTCGTTCGCCTCGGGGACGCTCGGCGCGATGGTCACGCCGAGGTCCTCGAAGTAGAGCGAGCCGACGGCGCCGGTCGGGAAGAGGGCGGAGAACCCGCCCTCGACGTCGCCGTCGCCGATGGCGGCCCAGCGCTCGTCGGCGATGGTGCTGGCGTACGTGGTGGTGACCTCGTCGAGCTTCGCGTCGTAGGCGGCGTGCGCCTCGTCGAGCTCGTCGGAGGCGTTGACGGCGTCGGCGATCCCGGTGCTGATGGTGCGCCAGTCTCCGCGGTACTCCCCCTCGACCACGACGGTGGGGGCGATCTCCGAGAGCAGCGCGTAGGTCTGCTCGTCGATCTCGAGGGCGTCGCCGACGATGAGGTCGGGCTCGGCCGCGAGGACCGCCTCGACGTTGAGCTCGAAGAACGCGCCGACCGTCGGCAGCCCGTCGACGAGGTCGAGCTGCTCTGCGGTGAACTCCGTCGAGTAGCTCGAGTAGTCCTGGACCGCGACCGGCGTGACGCCGACGGCCTGCAGCTGCCACGGGGTGTCGTAGGAGACGGCGACGACGCGCTGCGGGTCCGACGGGACCTCGATCGGCCCGTAGGCGCTCTCGACCGTGCGGGTCGTCGGCTGGTCGGCGGCCTGCGACGAGCCGTCGGAGGCAGGCTCCGCGGCGTCGGTCGTGGTCGAGCAGGCCGCGAGCGCGAGCGCGAGGGCTGCGGCGGCAGCGGTGGTCGTCAGGCGCGCGCGGCTGGTCCGCTGGGCGGGCGTCGTGACGGCGGTGCGGGATCGGTGGTTCATCGGTCCTTCTCAGCATGAGGGCCCCGGGGAGCAACACCCGGAGTGAGGTAAGGCTCACCTCAGAAGAGAAGGTATGCCAGACCACCCACCGCTATGGGGACAACCGACCCCGCTATCAGGACACGACGTGCTCGTGCTCGTGCTCGTGCTCGTGCTCGTGCTCGTGCTCGTGCTCGTGCTCGTGCTCGTGCTCGTGCTCGTGCTCGTGCTCGTGCTCGTGAGCATCGTCGCGGTCGGCGCGGACGTTGGACGCGCCCGCCGTCCAGTACCCGACCACCTGGTGGCGGTCGCGGGGCATCCCCCACACCGCCCGCAGGTGCCGTCGCACGTCCCGGCTCGCCGCACTCTCGCACGCCACCCACGCGTAGCCAGGCCCCTCAGGCACCTCGAGCGCGCGCACGGCGTCCGCGAGCGCCTGCCCGGTCCGCTCTCCGTCGGGCGTGACCAGCCACGTCCAGGTCACGTCGCCAGCAGTCTCGAGCTCCTGGCGGTCGTCAGCGCTCGGCACCTCGACGACGGCGTGGACGACGGTCCCGGGCGCGAGCTCCTCGACGATGCGCCCGAGGCCGGGCAGGCCGGTGGGGTCGGCGACGAGCAGCTGCCAGGCGCTGTCGTCCGGGGCCTCGTGGTACCCGCGCGGCTCTCCGCCGTTGAAGACACCGAGCACGTGCCCGGGCTGGGCACTCACCGCCCAGTCGGAGGCGAGGCCGCCCGGGTGCACCGCGAGATCGACGACGATCGTGCGGCCCCCGTCGAGGACCTTGCGCACCGTGTAGTGGCGCCACGGCGGCTCAGCGCCGGCGAGCGCCTCGGGGCCGAGCGTCCCGTAGTCGCGCTGGTTGAAGAACTCGACGTCGGCGACGGTCTCCCCCGGGAACGGGAAGGCGAGGTCGATGCGCTCGTCGCCGTGGCCGTGCGTCGGCCAGGTCCAGTCGCCGACGGCCTCGAGGTGGACACGGACCATGCGCGGCGTGAGGTGCGTCGCGGAGGCGACGCGTGCCGGGTAGCAGAAGGACATCAGGCCACCGTAGTGCGGGCACGGAGCGTCGGTCTGGCCGTCCGTGTCGACGACCGGACAGGTCGTGTCCCGCGCCGCCCGCCGGTCGGCGTCAGCGGTGGGCGCGGCGCGCTCGCGAGGCCAGGACTGCAGCGACGCCCGTCGTGAGCGCCACCAGTGTCGCGAGCAGCCCGAGCACGCTCGAGTCCGCACCGGTGCTCGCGAGGGTCGGCGACGACGTGGCCGAGCCGCCGGAGAGGTGCGCCGCAGGCGCTGCTGCCGGAGCCGCGGGAAGGGCCACCGGTGCGACCGGGACGGGGACCTGCGGGACGGGGACCTGCGGAACCTCAGGCGTCGGCGTCCCCGGCGTCGGGGTACCGGGCGTCGGGGTACCGGGCGTCGGCTCCTCGGGCGAGGGGACCTCAGCTGCTGTGACGTCGAGCGGGACGCGCCCTGCCTCGACGCCGTCCAGCAGCAGGACGAGGTGGTGCCGGCCCGTCGGGGTGTCGGACGGGATCGCGAACCTCGCCGAGAGCGTCCCCTCGCTCGTGGAGGTCACCGTCCCGAGCGGGACGGGCGTCGAGTGCAGCTCGACCTGGTAGTCCGTGCTGAACAGCAGCCCTGCGACACTGAGGTCGACGGTTCCTCCGACCACCGCTGCTGCGACGCCCCCGGCAGGTGCACCGACCAGCGCGAGGTCGGGTCGGGCGATGCGACCGCTCGGTGCCGACGCGACGACGTACGGCTGGTGGTCGACGGCGTGCGCCGTCGCGAGGACGTACACGACCTCTCCCACCAGGCCCTCCGTCATCGGCAGCACCGCCCCGGTCTCGCCCTCGACCGGCGTCCCGTCCTCGAGATACCACTGGTAGTCGAAGGACTCCGGTCGCGGCGTCCAGGCGCTCGTGTCGAGCGTCGCGACGAGGGTGCCACCGAGGGTGTGCTGACCGACCAGCACCGGAGGCGCACCGGGTGAGAACTCCGCGAGGCGCACCGTGCTCGAGAACGACGAGTTGGGGGTCGTGTACGGGGACGTCCCGGGCGCGCGGAGGGTGGCGACCACGTAGACCGGCGTGCCCACGAGGGCTGCGGTCGGGACGAAAGTCGACCCCGAGGCCTGCACGACAGCACCCGTGTCCGCGCGGTGCCAGACGTACTCGACCGACACGGGCACCGGGGTGAGGCCGGTGACGTCGAGGGTCGCCGTGAAGGCGGTCCCCAGCATCCCGCTGCCGGACACCGCAGGCACGGGCACCTGGTCGAACTCCGCGAGGCGCACCGTGCTGGAGAAGGCGGAGTTGGTGGTCGTGTACGGCGAGGCGCCGTCCGCGGACAGCGTGGCGACGACGTAGACCGGGGTCCCGAGCAGCGCGGAGGGGGCGACGAAGGTGCTGCCACCGGACTGGACGACCTCGCCCGTGTCGGCACGGTGCCAGGTGTAGGCCACGGTCTGCGGGACAGGGGTGATCCCGGCGACGTCGAGCGACGCCGTGTATGTCGACCCCACGATCCCGGTCCCCGTGACCGACGGAGCCGGGACGTGCGCGAACTCGGCCAGGCGCACCGCGCTGGAGAACGGCGAGTTGGAGGTCGTGTAGGGCGAGGTGTCGGGCGCCCGGACGGTCGCGATCGCGTAGACCGCGGTCCCGACGAGCGACGAGGTCGCCCTCAGCGTGCTGCCACCGGTCTGCACGACCGCACCGGTGTCGACGCGGTACCAGACGTAGTCGACGGACGTCGGGGTCGGCGTGGTGTCGCTGGTGCTCAGCGACGCCGTGAAGTCCGTCCCCACCACGCCGCTGCCCGACACCGTCGGGTCAGGCACGCCCGAGAAGGACCCCAGGTGGATCGTCGGCGACCCGGTCGTCGAGGCCACCGCCATGAGGCTGCCGTCGCGGAAGGCCCTCGCCTCGACGTAGAGCATCGTCCCGACCTCGGCAGCGGTCGGGGTGAGGACGGCACCGCCGGCGTCGGCCCCGGAGTGCACGACCGCGCCGTCGTCGAACCGGTACCAGGAGTACACGACCAGGTCGGGCGCCGGGTCCCACGGCGTCACGGTCCGCACGGCGAGAGCGTCGCCCACCCGTCCCGAGCCGTCGATCGTGAGGGTCGCCGCCGTGGCTCCCACCGCCTGCGCCGGGACGGCACCGAGGAGCGAGAGGACACCGCCGATCGCGAGTGCGAGGACCGCGGCTGTCGCGCGTCGGATGCTGGGTGCTCGGGTCATGGTGTCCTCGATGGGTGAGCTGGACGCACGGCGGCTCCGTGGCGGCGTGACCCGAGAGGTCGGGTCATCACGCACTATCGGCGTTCCGTCCGCCACCATGAGGCGTCCGGCGCGGCAGGCAGCCGGTGCTCAGCGCTCCCGCGCGTCGAGGCTCCGCAGGTAGGCGGCCGGGGTGTGGCCGAGGGTCTGGCGGAACAGGTCGGTGAAGGTGCTGGGGTTCGCGTACCCGAGACGGTGGGCGACGGCAGCCACCGAACGCCCCGAGGAGATCTCGAGGAGCGCCTGGCGCATCCGCACGAGGATGCGCCACCGCGTGAGCGTCACCCCGGTCTCCCGGACGAACCCCCGCGAGAGGGTGCGCGAGCTGATGTTGAGCGTGTCCGCCCACTCGGTGAGCGTGCGGTCGTCCGCGGGGTCGGCGACGATCGCGTCGGCCACGGACCGCAGGCGCAGGTCGGTGGGCATCGTGATGTCGAGGGAGGCGCTCTCGACCGGGACCAGCAGGTCGACCACCACCTGCTGGAGCCGCAGGCGGACGTCGTCGTCGAGCGTCGAGGACTTGTTGTGGAGCACCAGCTCGTGCACCGCACGGCTCAGCGTGACCCCGGCGATCCCGGCACCCCAGGACGGGCTGACGCGCTCCGGGGCGAGGTACGTGACGTGGGTGAGGGTGCCCGGCGCGGCCCGGACGTGGTGCCGGGTGAGGGCGGGGATCCAGATGCCCAGGCCCGGCGGGACCGTCCACAGCTGGTCGTCCGTCTCGACCGTCAGCGAGCCGGCCGTGGCCCAGATCAGCTCGTGCTCCCGGTGCAGCCCGTCGACCCAGCTGCCGCCGTCGGGCGTGAGGATGGTCTCGGTGATGAGCAGCCACGGCTCCTCGACGCGTGCGGGCTCGGCGTGGACCTCGGCGTCGGCGTCTGACCCCCGCCCCTCGGGTGGCGGTGTCGCTGCCGTCCTCGTGCCCGACGTCGGTGCCGTCGCGGGCCGGTGAGCGCCTCGCCGGTCGTCGAGGACCGGCGCCACCCACAGGCGCGTCGCGTCAGCCTGGTCAGGGTGCGGCACAGCACGACATCCTACGAGGGCAGGGACCACAGCCGGGGCCGCAGCGCAGCGCAGCGCTTGACCCTGACGCACGGTCAGGGCTGCACGATCGGGCTCATGACACGTCACGCAGTCCTCTACCTCACCGCGAGCGCCCTGTCGCTCCTCGGCAACTCGGTCGTCGCGGTCGCTCTCCCGCTCCTCGTGCTGATGCGCACCGGCAGCGCGACCAGCGCCGGGACCGTCGCCCTCGCGACCGCGGTCCCCGCGATCCTCGTCGGGGTCGTCGGCGGCCTCGTGATCGACCGGGTGGGCCGGCGCCGGGCCTCGATCGTCTCGGACGTCGTCTCTGCCGTCGCGGTCGCGGCGCTCCCGGTGGTCGACCTCCTCACCGGCCTGGACCTCGGGTGGTTCGTCGCCCTCGGAGTTCTCGGTGCGATCGGGGACGTCCCTGGTATGACCGCCCGAGAGGCGCTCGTGCCTGCGGTCGCGCGCTCGTCGGGGGTCCCGCTCGAGCGGCTCGTCGGCATCCGGGAGAGCATCGAGGCCGGTGTCATGGTGGTCGGGCCTGCCCTGGCCGGGGTGCTGCTGGTGACGCTCGGGGACACGACCGTCCTGTGGGTCACCGCGGCGACCTCCGCGCTCGCGGCGCTCGTGACAGCCATGCTGCCGAGGGCCCTCGACACGTTGCCGGCGCAGCCCGACGGCGCCGACGCTCACGACGGCTCCCTGCCGACGTCGCCGGCGCTGCCCCGCCGAGGTGGTCGTGCGCGTGCTGCGCTCCGACGGTCGTCCGACGAGCTCCGCGCCGGGCTCGCCGTCGTCATCCGCGACCGCCTGCTGCTGGGCGGCACCCTGCTCTCCCTGGGGTCGTTGCTGGCGCTGGCCGGTCTGCAGGGCATCGTGCTTCCCGTGCACTTCACGACGACCGGAGAGCCCGGACGTCTGGGGCTCGTCCTGAGCGCCATGGCAGCCGGGCTACTGGTCGGGGCGACGCTCTACTCCGTCCTCGGCCCGCGCATGAGTCCCCGGACCGTCTTCGTGTCCTCCATGCTGGGGGTGGGGGTCGGGGTGGTCGGGATGAGTCTGCTGCCCGTGACGTGGCTGCTCCTCGCCTCGGCCGCGGTCGCCGGGGTGTCCAGCGGGCTGATGAACCCCGTGCTGCAGGTCGCGATGATGCGCCGGACACCCGAGGCGGCGCGCGGTCGCGTGCTGGGGCTGCAGGGCTCGGCGATGATGGCCGTCGCACCCGTCGCGGTCTTCGGTGCCGGGCTGCTGGTCGACGCTGCCGGGCTGCGGGCGACGGGCGTCGTGGTGGCGGTCGGGTTCGTAGTGGTCGTGGTGCTCGGCGTTCTGTCTCCGGCGCTGCGCGGTCTCGGGGACGCGGACGGCGAGTCAGCCGACGACGACGACGACGACGATGGGACGGTGCGCGACGGTGTGGACCTCGCCGTCGACGTACGCGATACTCGCCTCCTGCCGACCGCCGCCCCTGCGGACGGCACCCCGCGTGCAGGAGGCTCGTGATGCTGACGATCGGCGAGGTGGCCCGGCTCGCCGGGACGACCGTGCGCGCCGTCCGCCACTACACGACGACCGGGCTGGTCGCCGAGCCCGAGCGGGACGCCTCGGGGTACCGGCGGTACGGGTCGACGGACCTCGTCCGGGTGGTGCGGATCCGTCGCCTCCGAGACCTCGGCATCCCGCTATCGCAGGTCGCCGCTCTGCTCGACGCCCCGCCGGAGGCTGTGAGGCTGGCCCTCGACGCTCTCGACACCGAGCTGAGCGCGTCGATCGCCGAGCTGCAGGAGCGCCGCGACCGGTTGCGGGCGCTGCGTGACGACGACCTCGACGTCGAGCTTCCCGAAGGCTTGTCCGACCTCCCGCGCCGGCTGCTGGCGGCGGGTGTGTCGCCCGGGAGCGTCGCCCTCGAGAAGGAGGCCCTGCTGCTCGGTCTCGCCGTGCTCGAGGACGGCTTCCCGGGGACGATCTCGGAGTTCTACGGCACGCTCCTCGACGACGAGTCGCGGTGGTCGAGGTCCGCCGCGCTGTCCGCCCAGATGGACGGGCTCCCTGACGACGCGAGCGCCGCAGAGGTCGACACGCTGGCGCGCGGGTTCCTCGCGCTCTTGGAGCCGCAGCATGCCCCAGAGGTCACGACCGAGGGATCACCGCAGGACCGTCTGGTCGTCAGGCTGCTCGACGACTTCACCGCCACGCTCGCGACGGGCCAGCGACGCGTGCTCCAGAGGGTCGTCGAGCTCGCGGGAGA
Organism: Sanguibacter keddieii DSM 10542; assembly: GCF_000024925.1. NCBI lineage: Bacteria > Bacillati > Actinomycetota > Actinomycetes > Micrococcales > Sanguibacteraceae > Sanguibacter > Sanguibacter keddieii. Next base: position 1,122,770 of record NC_013521.1, on the reverse strand, counting down.
GGTGGGAGAGGTGGGAGAGGTGGGAGACCGTGGTGCGGCGGGCGCGGCGGGCGCGGCGGGCGCGGCGGGCGCGGCCGCGCGAGGGGATGACGGAGCGGGCGCTCGTACCGGCAGCACGTCTCGGTAGCCGACCACGCTCGGGACGACGGGGCCGCGGTGCGTCCTGTACCGGCCCCCCGGCGGGATGTCAGTGGGTATCGGTAGATTCATCTCATGACGACCGAAACGCCTGAACCGACCGAACGGGATGCCGGTGTGCTTGCCGTGCCTGGCCCGTCGGAGGTAGCGGGCTCCGGCGTTCCCTGGACGATGACGCCGGCTGAGGCGGGCGAGGGGTTGGCCGTGCTGGTCGACGCGGTCGTGGCGATCGAGGCTGAGATCGCGGCGCTGTCGGCGCGTCGAGCAGCACTGGTCGACCGCGCTCGGCGGTGGTCACGAGAGGCTACCGACGCCGTCGCTCGAGGCCGAGGTGAGGACCGCGCTCCGTTCCTGGACCATCGCCTGGCCGAGCGGTCCCTGGTCTCTGAGATCGCGTGCGCGCTGCGCCTGCCTGAACGTTCAGCGGGCAACCTGCTGATCGAGTCGCAGGCTCTGGTGCACGAGCACCCCGCCACGATGGCCACGCTGCGTGAGGGGCAGGTGTCCTACCGGCACGCACAGACGGTCCTCGACGCGACCATGGGCCTGGACGAACCGTCAGTCCGCGAGCTGGACGCGTTGCTGGCCCAGAAGGCCCAGGCGTTGACGGTCTCTCGCCTCAAGACCGTCGCCCGGCGTGAGCGTGAGCGCCGCGACTCGCGCCCGTTGGTCGAGCGCCACCAGGTCGCCGCCGTCGATCGCCACGTGGAGCTGCAGCCCGGCCAGGACGGCATGGCATGGCTGCACCACCTCCTCCCCGCGGTCCAGGCCACCGCGATCTTCCACCGGTTGACCGACATCGCCACGGCGGTCCAAGGCCCCGACGAGCCCCGCACCTTGGCGCAGCTTCGCGCCGACGCCAGCGTGGACCTGATGCTTGATGACGACGCACGGGCGGCCTTGATGGCTGCCCCCTGCGACACCGGACAGATACCGGCAGGTGAGACCCCCACGGCCACCTCGGGCACCTCGGGCACGAACGCAAACATGGACACGGTCGCAGGCGGGGACACGGATACGCGAACAGGCACGGGCACGGGCACGGGCACGGGCACGGGCACGGGCCGAATGATCGACAGCAGCGCCGTGGGCACCACCGTCATGACTGTCACCGCGGAGCACCACACCGCGGGCAACCCCCGTCAGTCGATCGCGGGCATCGCCGACCGTGTCTCCCTCGGAGGCATCAAGCCTCAGGTCGCGGTCACCATCCCCGTCATGACCCTGCTCGGCCACTCCGACGAGCCCGGTGACCTCGCCGGACACGGCCCCATCGACGCACACACCGCCCGACGCCTCGCAGCCCAGGCACCGAGCTTCCTGCGGATCTTGACCCACCCCGAGACCGGGACAGTCCTTTCCGTCGGACGAGACCGCTACGCAGTCCCCGCAGACCTCAAGACCTGGCTCAGGCTGCGCGACGAGACCTGCCGCTTCCCCGGATGCTCACGCAGAGCCCAACGCTGCGACATCGACCACGTCAAGGACTGGGCCCACGGCGGAACCACCGACCACCACAACCTCATCCACCTCTGCCGCCACCACCACCGCCTCAAGCACACCACCACCTGGACCGTCAGCACCGAACCACCCGACAGACCAGACACCGCGCCACCAGAAGGCAGCCCACCCCACAGCGGTCCATCCGACAGCGGTCCATCCGACAGCAGCCCACCCCACTGCGGCTCGCCGAACAAGGACAGCACACACGGGGAACGACACCACAGCGACTCGGCACCGACCGCCGACGTCGTGCGCTGGACCGCGCCCACCGGGCGCGAGTACCTCGACCACGCTGCTCTCCAGATCAGCACCGCCGCGTCGGGGGATGCTGGGCCGACGGCAACCGATACCGTCGCCGGTCGACGTCCAGACGAACCGGCCGGTGAAACCGCCTCGACCTTCGCCGACGAGCCTCCGTTCTGAGGGCCGGTCCATGCGTCTCCGGGTGAACTGGGCTCGTCGACCACCCCTCCCCGCGCTCGACGCCGGACACCTCGATCGGTGCTCCTCGCGCGGTGGTACGCCGCCACTCAGGGGAGCGCGAGGACGTAGCCAGTCGTGCCCGACGCTACGGCGGCGAGCCCTGCGGACAGCGCCTCGCGAGTGCGCGGCGCGACGTCAGGAGCCGCTCCCCCGATGCTCGCCTCGGGCTCTGGTGCTGGCCTTGCCCCGGGTCCGGACCCGGACCCGGACCCGGACCATACGACAGCCGTGACGTTGGCCGTCGGTTCTGGGAGCTGGGCGCCGATGGTCAGGAACTGCTGGTCGAGGGTCGACGCAGACACGCGGTCGAGCGCGTCGAGCATCGCGGGACCGAGGACGACCACGACGTCCGGGGCCGCGCCGAGAGCGAGCTCAAGGAGCGCTTCCGGGTCTGCGACGTGCTCGGGGAGCGCAACCGCGTGCGTGACGGTCGCCCCCACGTCGTCCGCGAACGCGTCGACCGCCCGGACTGCAGCGTCGGTGTCGGCCGTCTCGTCGGAGACCACGACTGCCAGCGTGAGGCCCGGCGGCACAGCGTCCGTCGGGTCGGCACGGGGCGCGAGCGTGCTCCCAGGAGCAGGCGCGTCGGTGTCCACCACGTCAGCAGCCGTCTCGGTGACCGACTCGACGGGCAGCCCCGGAGGGTGCTGACGGTCGAAGGTGACGGGCGCCGTCGAGCAGGCCGTGAGGGTGGCGAGCGCTGCGGTGGTCGCGGCGACTGCGGCCAGGGCGGCGAAGAGCGTGTGCCGGCGGGAGGTGTCGTCCTGAGGTGTCACGCGGGGGCCATCCTCTCGGAGGGTGGTGCTGATCATTGGGGGTCTGTGCTGGTGCTGGTGCTGGTGCTGGTGCTGGTGCTGGTGCTGGTGCTGCGGAGCGTCGTGTGGAGCCCCTGCCGCTCTGTGGCCCTGGGCGGGCGAGTGCCCGCCCAGGACCCCAGGAGCGTCCGATCAGAAGCCGGCCGTCAGGCCTTCGCGCTCGTCCTGCGGCGGACGACGAGCACGCCCGCGCCGACTGCAGTCAGGAGGACGGCCAGGACTCCGGCGACGGCGCCAGCGGCTCCGGTCGAGGCGAGACCGCCACCAGCAGGCCCGGCTGCAGAGATCTCGATCTGCTGCCAGCCGATGACGACGCCGTCTGCGTCGACCACCGCGATGCGGTGGACCCCGGCCGGGGCGTCCGTCGGGATGGTGACCCGCACCGTGCCGTCAGCGGCCACGACCTGCGTCGCCAGCAGGCGCGGAGTCGAGAAGAGCCACACGTCGACCGTCCGGCCGGCGTGCGCCGTCCCGACGAGGACGGTGACCGGCTGACCGGCGACCGCAGCGGTCGGGGCGGTGATACGGCCCCGAGCGGCATCGGTGAGCTCAGGCGCGGTCGGCGCGCCGGGGACCGTCGGCGCAGGCGAGCCCGGGGTGCCGGGGGTGCCGGGAGCAGTCGGGGGCGGGGTGCCGGGGGTACCAGGCGTCCCCGGGGTTCCCGGCGCTCCAGGGGTCCCGGGGGTCGGCTCCGGAGCCGGGGTGGGGTCGGTCGACGGGTCCGGAGCCGGGCTGGGGCCGGGGGTCGGCTCGGTCGTCGGACCCGGCGTCGGACCCGGGTCGGGAGTCGGCTCGGTCGTCGGACCCGGCGTCGGACCCGGGTCGGGAGTCGGCTCGGGGTCCGGCGTGGGCTCGGGGTCCGGCGTCGGCTCGGGGTCCGGCGTGGGCTCAGGGTCGGGGGTCCCGACTGCAGCCTTCTTGAGCGTCACACGGTCGACGACGCTGTTCACGGGCTTGTCGGCACCGTTCTGCTGGCTGCGCATGGTCGAGATGGTGATCGCCTGGTCGGTGACCTCGACGTGGGAGTAGTTGCGGACCTTCTCCTGGTTGATCACCGAGGCGTAGAAGGCGTCGGGTGCCCGCACGTCGTAGTACTTGGACCCGCTCGCGGAGTTGGCCGTGACGTAGAGGACCTCCCCCTCCCCCGCGGTGACCTCGGCCTGGCCGGGGACCTCGGTGGTGCTGGCGCGGTCGCCGTCCTTCATGAGGAAGCTGCGGGTGTAGCTGTGGTCGTGACCCTGCAGCACCAGGTCGATGCCGAGGTCCGAGATGATCGGCGGGAGGGCCGCCCGGAAGTCCTTGATCTGCGTGTCGTTCACGTGCGAGGCGACGGAGTAGATCGAGTGGTGGAAGGCCAGGACCGTCCACGTCGCGTCCCCGCCCTGCTCGGCGACGACGCGCCGCAGGAACGCCTCGTGCGAGGCCATGTCCGAGCTGTTCGTGTTGATGTTGAGGTACAGGACGTCCTTGTAGGTGAACCAGTAGTCGCCGCCCGAGGACGTGCTGTTGCGTGCGGCACCTGCCGTCGGGTCGTTGTTGGGCACCGTGTAGTGCTGCTCGTATGCCTTGGAGCCGACGTCGTGGTTGCCGTTGGTCGGCACCAGCGGGATGCTGCGCAGCTGGTCGGGCGCGAGGAACGCCTCGTACTGGGGCTCGCTGCCCGCTGCCTCGACCTGGTCACCGGCCGAGAAGATCATCTCGCTGCCGGGGAACGCGGCCTCGGCCACGTCCAGCGTGTCGGTCCACCCGGCCTGGTCGCGCGCGACGTTCCCGGACGCGCCGATCTGCGGGTCGCCGATGAACAGGAAGTCGTAGTCGCCGGAGAAGGTGCCGGTCGAGAACGGGTACGTCGCGGACCACCCGTCGGTGTCGCTGCCGACCCTGTAGACGTAGTCGGTCGACGCGGCGAGGTCTGCGAGCGTCGCGGAGCGTCGGAACTCACCGCTCGACGTGGGCCCGCCGGTCGCCAGGACCGTCGTCGCCGAGGCCGGCATCTGCCCGTCCACCACGGCCGCGGCCGGGGCGAGCTGTACCTGCTGCGGGGAGTCGACGTTCGTGTACCAGGTGATGCTGCGCGAGGTCTCGTCGGAGCCGACGGTCATGACGACGTCCGTGTGCTCGGCGTCGACGACGAGCGGCACCGGGGCGAGGGACTTCATGTCGAGGTAGATGTCCGAGCTGGAGGCGCGGTCCTGGTAGAGCGCCACCGCGATGGTGTTCTCGCCCGCGACGAGGTCCTCGACCGGGACGGTGAAGGTGTGCGCGACCGGGTTGCCGCCGTTGGCGCCCGCGTACATGAGGTTGCGCTCGGCCTCGGGAGCCGCCTCGACGCGGTCGTCGACGAATCCGGCGACCTTGTCGCCGTTGACGAAGACCTGCACCGCGTCGTCGAAGACGATGTCGCCGCGCAGACCGCGGATCTCGGCGATCTGCTCGGCCGTCACGTTGAAGGTCGTGCGGAAGTGGTACGTCGGGACGGTCGGGGCCGCCGTGCCGTCGAGGTAGTGGTTGAGCAGCGTCGTGATCGGGAAGGCCGCGCCGATGCCCGTCGCGAGGCCGTTCTTGGCGCCGAAGGCACCGGACGCGGTAGCCCAGGCGGAGTCGTCGAAGGCAGCGGTGGTCCAGGTGAGCCTGTCGGCGTCCCCGGCGGACGGGTCGGTGCCGTCGTCGGAGTACGTCCACGGGGTGGCGGTGTCGACGAAGGAGTCGGGGAGGGTGGTGGCGGCCTCGGCGGTCGGGGCGACAGCCGTCAGCGCCCCACCTCCGACGATCAGGCACGCGGCTGCTGCTGCGACAGCTCGGGCCAGGCGCGGCGCTCGACGCGCCACGGTCGTGTCGTTCACGAAGGTTCTCTCCAGGTTCTCACCTCGCTGTGGCGAGGCGCTCGGTCCCGACGGTGCGTCGGCGGTCGGGAGACGCCTCGAGCACCGTAGGGAGCGACGGTGGAGACCGGGTGTCGTGGTGCTGAACCGGGTGAGAACTCACGGCGGACGGCTGGCTCGGGCCAGCAGCCGAGGACGCGTCAGCGCGCAGCCTCCAGGTCGAGCAGCCAGCCCTTGGCGTCGGCTCCCCCGACGTACTGGCCCAGGGCGCCGTCCGAACGGACCACGCGGTGGCACGGCACGACGAGCGGCAACGGGTTGGTCGCGCAGGCGGTCCCGACGGCGCGGACCGCCCGCGGGCTGCCCGCGAGCGCGGCCACGGCCGCGTAGCTGGCCGTCTGCCCGTAGGGGATGTCCGGGAGGTGGCGAACGACCTCGCGTCGGAACCCGCTGGTCAGGGCGAGGTCGAGCGGGAGGTCGAAGCGCGTGCGCCTGCCGGCGAGGTACTCCTCGAGCTCGCGCACCACGGGATCCAGCCGCGCCGGTGCGCGCAGCACCCGAGGGCTGACCTTCCGGGCGAGCGTGTCGAGCACCTGGTCGAAGCCCTCGACGGCGAACGCGAGGCGCAGGACGCCGACCTCGGTCGCCGCGACCAGCATCTCGCCCACCGGGGTGTCGACGGTGCGGTAGGCGACGTCGAGCACGCCGTCGTCCGCCGCGGCCTGCGCCAGCCTGGCACGGAGCCTGCCCTCGACGGTCGCGCCCGCCGTCGGGTCGAGGTCGGCGAGGTCGCGGTCGCGGTCGCGGTCGGCGAGGTCACCGTCGCGGTCGACCGTGTCACCAAGGTCGTCGTGGAGAGGTCCGGGCTGGATGCTCCTGCCCTGTGTGTCAGCGTCGTGCACGGTGCACCTCCTGGGTCCTGGACGTCGTCTGGATCTGTGTCGTGCGGGGAGCCCGACCCGAGCCCACGTCCTGGTCCTGGTCCGCGAGCGCCGCGCGCAGCGCCTTCGTGCCGTCCGCTGCTGCGCGCCGGGCCGCCGCCTCGGTCCCTCCGAGCAGCGCGGCGACCTCGGCGTAGGGCAGGCCTCCGAGGTGGTGGAGGGCGACGGACTCACGCTGCTTGGTCGGCAGCGCGGCGAGGGCCGAGTAGAGGTCGAGCCGCTCGGCGACCCCGACCGCCTGGGTGGCCGGACGCTCGGGGAGGGCCTCGACGGGCAGCGCCCGTCGTGCGCGGGCGCGCAGGTGGTCGACGCACCTGCGACGCGCGATCGTGACGAGCCACGCCTCGACGTTCGCGTCGTCCGGGAGGTCGGGGTAGGCACGCATCGCGGAGAGGAAGGAGTCCGCCCACGCGTCGTCCGCGTCGTCCGGGCCCACGAGCGCCCGGCAGACGCGCAGCACGGCGGGGCCGTGCTGCGAGACGACGTGGTCGAAGGCGGCGCGCATCAGAAGAGCGTGTCCGCTCTGCGCCGCGGGTCCTCGAGCGCGAGCAGCAGCTCCTTGCGGGCGACCCCGCCGGCGTACCCGGTGAGCGTCCCGTCCGAGCCGACGACGCGGTGGCACGGGACGACGATCGACAGCGGGTTGCGGCCGTTGGCCGCACCGACGGCACGCACGAGGCGGGCGTCGCCCAGGGCGAGCGCGAGGTCGAGGTAGCTGCGCGTGGTCCCGTAGGGGATCTCGGCCAGCTGCTCCCAGACACGGAGCTGGAAGGGCGTGCCGACCGCGGCGGTCGGCACGGTGAACACCGTCCGCTCCCCCGCGAAGTACTCGGCGAGCTCCGCCTCGAGCTGGTCGGCACCGCGCTGGTCGGCACCGGGCTGGTCGACACCGGGCTGGTCGACACCGGGCTGACCTGTCGGCTGCGTCCACGGCTCCCCGAAGGTCGCGGGCAGGTGTGCGGCGTCGGCCATGTACAGGCCGCTGAGCACCCCGTCGGTGCTCACGGCCGTCAGCGGTCCGACGGGCGACTCGATCACCCGGTACGTCCTCACGTGTCGTCCTCTCGTCTGCGGCTGGAGCCATCATCCCAGCCACCCTGAAGACGTCTGGCACCCGTGGTTCGTGAGGTCGGGCGTCCACGACGTCCGCAACCTCCCGAGGAACTACAGCTGGCGGTCGACTCCTCAAAACATGGGACCTTTGACGCATGTGAGGGCCACCACACCCGAATAGCGTGGAAGACATCACCTACCCCGCAGCACATCCTGATCGAAGGACCTGATGACTCTCACCGACGCACCGACCACAGTCGCCGCAGAGATCGACGCACTCGTGACCGCAGGCAACGCCGCGCTCGCCGAGTACGCGAGCTTCACGCAGGAGCAGATCGACCACATCGTCAAGAAGGCGTCGGTCGCTGCCCTCAACCAGCACGGCGAGCTCGCGGTGCACGCCGTCCGCGAGACCGGCCGCGGGGTGTTCGAGGACAAGGCCGTGAAGAACATCTTCGCGTGCGAGCACGTCACCAACTCGATGCAGAACCTCAAGACCGTCGGCATCATCGGCCGCGACGAGCTCACGGGAATCACCGAGATCGCCGAGCCCGTCGGCGTGATCTGCGGCGTCACCCCGGTGACCAACCCGACCTCGACGGCGATCTTCAAGTCGCTCATCGCGCTCAAGACCCGCAACCCGATCATCTTCGGCTTCCACCCCTCGGCCCAGCAGTCCTCGGTCGCCGCGGCCCGTGTCGTCCGTGACGCCGCCGTCGCGGCAGGCGCACCGGCCGACTGCATCCAGTGGGTCGAGCACCCGTCGCTCGAGGCCACCAACCTCCTCATGAACCACCCGGGCGTCGCGCTCATCCTCGCGACCGGTGGCAACGCGATGGTCCGGGCCGCGTACTCCTGCGGCAAGCCCGCCCTCGGGGTCGGCGCCGGCAACGTCCCCGCCTTCATCGAGCGCAGCGCCAAGCTCAAGCGCGCCGTCAACGACGTGGTCCTCTCGAAGGCCTTCGACAACGGCATGATCTGCGCCTCCGAGCAGGCCGTCATCCTCGACGCCCCGATCTACGACGAGGCCATGGCCGAGTTCGCGACCCTGCACGCCTACACCGTGAACGCCGCCGAGAAGGCGATGCTCGAGGAGTTCATCTTCGGCGTCCAGGCCGACGGCACCAACTGCGGCGAGGCCAAGCTCAACCCGACGGTCGTCGGCCAGAGCCCCGAGTGGATCGCCTCCAAGGCGGGCTTCACGGTCCCCGAGGGCACGTCGATCATCCTCGCCGAGGTCTCCGAGGTCGGGCCGTCCGAGCCCCTCACCCGCGAGAAGCTCTGCCCCGTGCTCGCCGTGCTGCGCGCCGACGGCGCCGAGGAGGGCATCCGCCTCTCCGAGCAGATGGTGGAGTTCGACGGCCTCGGCCACTCGGGCTCGATCCACTCCGAGGACCAGGCGATCATCGAGGAGTTCGGCTCCCGCGTGAAGGCCGTCCGCATCATCACCAACGCGCCCAGCTCGCTCGGCGGCATCGGCGACATCTACAACGCCTTCATCCCCTCGCTGACCCTCGGCTGCGGCTCCTACGGCCACAACTCGGTCTCCAACAACGTGTCGGCCATCAACCTCGTCAACATCAAGCGCATCGGCCGGAGGAACAACAACTTGCAGTGGTTCAAGGTCCCCGCCAAGACGTACTTCGAGCCGAACGCCATCCGCTACCTCGCCGACATGCGGGGCATCAGCCGGGTCACCATCGTCACCGACTCGACCATGACCCGCCTCGGCTTCGTCGACAAGATCCTCGACGTGCTCAACCGCCGCGGCGACCGCGTCGCCCTGCAGATCATCGACGACATCCTCCCCGAGCCGACCGTCGACTCGGTCACCGCAGGTGCCGAGCTCATGCGGGCCTTCCACCCCGACACGATCATCGCCCTCGGTGGCGGATCGCCCATGGACGCCGCGAAGGTCATGTGGCTCCTGTACGAGCACCCCGAGATCGAGTTCGCGGACATGAAGGAGAAGTTCTTCGACGTCCGCAAGCGCGCCTTCAAGTTCCCCGACCTCGGCGAGAAGGCCAGCCTCGTCTGCATCCCGACCACCTCGGGCACCGGCTCCGAGATGACCCCCTTCGCGGTCATCACCGACCCGGTCACGGGCAAGAAGTACCCGCTCGCCGACTACGCGCTCACCCCGACCGTCGCCATCGTCGACCCCGCGCTGACCGCGATGATGCCCGGCTTCCTCGCTGCCGACTCCGGCTTCGACGCCCTGACCCACGCGACCGAGGCCTTCGTCTCCGTCTACGCGAACGACTTCACCGACGGCCTCTGCCTGCACGCCATCAAGCTGATCTTCGAGAACATCGAGGCCTCGGTCAACGGCGCACCGGGCAGCACCGACCAGACGGTCGTCAAGGCCCGCGAGAAGATGCACAACGCCGCGACCATCGCCGGCATGGCCTTCGGCAACGCGTTCCTCGGGATCGTGCACGCGATGGCGCACGTCACCGGGTCGGCCTTCCACCTCATCCACGGCCGCACCAACGCGACCTACCTGCCGCACGTCATCCGCTACAACGGCACCGTGCCCACGAAGCTCACCAGCTGGCCCAAGTACGAGCACTACGTCGCACCCGAGCGCTTCCAGGAGATCGCCAAGCACCTCGGGCTCCCGGCGTCGACCCCGGCCGAGGGTGTCGAGTCCTACGCCAAGGCCGTCGAGGCGCTCCGCGACAAGGTCGGCATCGCCCCGTCCTTCCAGGCCCAGGGCGTGGCCGAGGAAGACTTCATCGGGAGCCTGGACATGCTCGCCATGGGTGCCTACGAGGACCAGTGCGCACCGGCCAACCCCCGCATGCCGATGCTCGAGGACATGAAGACCATCATGGAGGCCGCGTACTACGGCACCTCCTTCGAGGCCGTCCGGGCCAGCCGACGGGCCGCCGTCGAGCCGACCGTCCCGGCCGAGGCCACCGTCCCGGCCGAGGCCCTCGTCAGCGTCCCCGCGGAGACCACGCCGGGCACCACCCCGGACGACGCAGCCGAGACCTCCGCGGAGCCCGCAGCGGCCCCGAAGAAGGGCCGCCGCCGCTAGGGCTGCGCTGCCTGAGGCACGGACGAGAGGCCCCGCTCCACGTCGGAGCGGGGCCTCTCACGTCGTCGAGGCGTACCGGCAGACACCTGCTCCCGCCGAAGCCGTCCGCAGATCCGACAGACCCTGCCCGCAGACCCGACAGTCCCTGTCCGCAGACGCCGAGAGCCCCTGCCTGCAGACACTGAGAGCCCCTGTCCAGGAGGACAGGGGCTCTCAGGTGGTGCAGGTACGGGTGGAGCAGCGGGACGAGGTCAGCTGCGTCCCTCGACGCCCTCGGTGAACTCCCAGTGCCACGGCTCGTAGGCGCCGCTGCCGCCGGGACGTGCCCAGGCCGGGTTGTCCCAGCCGTACTTCGGGGCGTTCTCCTTGAGCCAGCTGAACTTCGCGGGGGGTGAGTACGTCGCGGAGTTGAGGTCGACCGCAAGGCCCCAGCCGTGCTCCGACTTGCCGGGCGTCGCGGCGAGCCCACCCTTGGAGCCCTTGAGCGACACCTGCGACGCGAGCGTCCGGTAGCCGTCGGTGATGAGCATGCTCTCGCCCCACGCGGCCTTGTAGGCCTCGTTGAGCGCGGTGAGGGCGTCGGCCGCGTCGGCACGGACGTACTTGCCGGTGCCCCAGAGCTCGCACAGGCCGTCCTGCGACAGGTTGCCGTTGGAGCCGCTGGGCATCGTCATGATGTCGCAGCCGGAGGCGGTCAGCGAGGTGCGGTCCTCGGAGCGGCTCGCCGCGGCGACGGTGCGCTCCTCGGTGGGCACCGACTGCGCGAGGCTGGCCGGGACGGTCGAGCCGCCGGAGCCGGTCGCGAGGACGCTCGTGGCGGTCGGGCCGACGGCCTCGGCAGGCGCGTCGGGCAGCTCGACGACCGGTGCGGCCGCGTCGAGGGACTCCGCCTGGAGCTCCGTGGACGCGCTCCCAGCTCCAGCCGACACGGGCACGGCGATGGTCGCGACAGCGAGGCTGGTCAGGACCGCGGCACGCGGGATCCAGCGGTGGTTCGCCGACTGGGCCGAGGGCGCCGTCGGGGCAGAGGTCCGTCGGGTCCGGGCGGGACGGCGCGACTCGCGTTCTGCTGCTTCACGGAGTGCCCGTCGGGAGAGGGGAGCATCACCTGCGTTCAGGTCGGACTGCTGCTCCACCACACCTCCATCGTCGTGCTGCGTACCTGCCGGCTGGTGCCGGGCAGACGAAGCGGCCTCGCTCCTCGGTCCGGTTCGACCCGGACGAGGTGGCAAGACCGCAGAACCTCTATCACGGAACAGTAACGAAGGATCGCCCCGTTTCCAACCCCGTCACGGCAAGTTCACCTGCGGGGGACGTGAGGACGGCGTGAGGAGCCCGTGAAGCCGCAGGTGCTCCCACGGCCCCCGGCGACACCCGAGCGGGCCGTGTGACAGCCCGCACAGGAGGTGCAGGAGGTACACGAGGCACCGCGCCCGTCCCCTACCGCGCCTCGCGCTGCATGGCGTCACGCACCTCGCCGACGAGCTCCTCGAGGATGTCCTCGAGGAACACGACACCGAGCACGCGCTCGCCGTCCCAGACCCGCGCGAGGTGCGCGCCCGAGCGCTGCATCGCCCGCAGGACGGCCTCGACCTCGTCGCCGGGCGACGCCTCGGCGAGCGCCCGGGTCCGCCACACCTGGAGCGGGACGTCCCGCTGGTCGTCCGTCGCGAAGAGGACGTCCTTGAGGTGCAGGTAGCCGATGAGGTCGCCGCCGGGGTCGGCGACCGGGAAGCGGCTGTACCCCGTCCGCGCCACGAGCCGCTCGACCTCGTCGGGCGTGCAGCCCTCCGCGAGGGTCACGAGGCCGTCGAGCGGCACCATGACGTCGGCGGCGGTGCGCTCGGAGAACTCGATCGCACCGGCGAGCAGGCCCTGCTCGTCGACGAGCGAGCCCTGCGCCTGCGAGTGCTCGAGGATCGACTGCACCTCCTCGGCGGTGAAGGCCGACGCGACCTCGTCCTTGGGCTCGACGCCCGTCAGACGCACCGCGTGGTTGGCGAGCCAGTTGAGGGCCACGATCACCGGGCGCAGGACACGGCCGATGATCACCAGCGGCGGCCCGAACCACAGCACGGCCTTGTCCGGCCCGGAGACCGACAGGTTCTTGGGGACCATCTCGCCGAGCACCACGTGCAGGTAGACGACCACGGCGAGCGCCAGCACGAAGGAGATCGGGTGCACGAGGGCCGAGCTCACGCCGAGCGCCTCGAGCGGACCCTCGATGAGGTGCGCGAGCGCCGGCTCGGCGATCACGCCGAGCCCGGTCGAGCACACGGTCACGCCGAGCTGCGCACAGGCCAGCATGAGGGAGACGTGCTCCATCGCCCACAGCACCGTCTTGGCGCGCTTGTTGCCCGCGAGCGCCAGCGGCTCGATCGCGCTGCGTCGGGCCGAGATGATCGCGAACTCCGCGCCCACGAAGAACGCGTTGGCGGCGAGCAGCAGCACGCCGATGGTCAGTGCGAGCCCGGAGCTCATGCCGTGTCCCCCGTCCGCAGGCGGAGCCGGTCGACCCGGCGCCCGTCCATCTCCTCGACCGTCGCCGTGATGGTGGCTCCCTCGTACTCCGCGTCGATGCGGACCTCGTCGCCGACCACGGGGACCCGGCCGAGCCGGGCCATGACCAGGCCGCCGAGGGTCTCGTAGTCGGGGCCCTCGGGGACGCGCAGCGTCGTGCGCTCCTCGAGCTCGTCGGGGCGCAGCAGCCCGGGGACGACCCACGAGCCGTCCGAGGCGAGCAGCGCGCCCGCGCGCCGTGCGTCGTGCTCGTCGGAGACCTCGCCGACGAGCTCCTCGACCACGTCCTCGAAGGTCACCACGCCGGAGGTGCCGCCGTACTCGTCGACGACCACGGCCATCTGCATGCCGAAGGACCGCAGCTCGACGAGCAGCGGTCCCAGCCGCACGGTCTCGGGCACCCGGGGGGCCTCGTCCATGAGTGCGACCGCCGGGACGTGGTCGCGCCGCTCGCGCGGGACGGCCACGGCCCGTCGCAGGTGGACCAGCCCGACGATGTCGTCGCGGGAGGCGTCGATCACGGGGAAGCGCGAGTGGCCGGTGCGTCGGGCGAGCTCGATGACCTCGTTGGCGGTGTCCTCCCGAGCGACGACCGCCACGCGCATCCGGTCGGTCATGACGTCGACGGCGGTGAGCTCGTCGAGCTCGACGGCGTTGGTGATGAGCCGGGCGGTCGAGACGTCGAGCGTGCCGACCTGCGCCGACCTGCGGACCAGTGCCGCGAGCTCGGGGGCGGAGCGCGCGCCCGACAGCTCTTCCTTGGGCTCGACGCCCACGCGGCGCAGGATCGCGTTGGCGGAGCCGTTGAGGGCGGCGATGACGGGTCGCAGGAGCCGGGTGAACACACGCTGGACGGGGACCACCTGGCGGGCGGTCGGCAGCGGGCGGCTCAGGGCGTAGTTCTTGGGGATGAGCTCGCCGAAGAGCATCGAGAAGAAGTTGACCAGCAGGAGCGACACGGTCACGGCGAGCACGCCGGCGACGGTCGCCGACAGCGCCGTGCTCTCGAGCGGGCCGCCGACGAGGTTCGCGATCGCGGGCTGGGCCGTGTAGCCGAGCAGGATGGTGGTGATGGTGATGCCCACCTGCGCGGAGGAGAGCTCCGTCGACAGGTGCTTGACCGCGCCGCGGACGCTCCGGCCCCGCCAGTCGGGCGAGTCCTCCTCGTCGTCGTCGTCCGAGCCGACGACCGCGGGGTCGAGCGTGACGAGCGAGAACTCGCTCGCGACGAACACGGCGGTCCCGATGGTGAGGAGGACCCCGAGGCCGATGAACAACCAGTCGGTCACCGAGGTTCACCGCCGCCGTGCGTCCAGCAGGCCCTGCGGACCAGCCCCCCGCACAGTGCGCGCGCAGCGCGCGGGCGAGGAAGACCTGGGCCGAGGTGAGTCGAGGTCGGGGGGAGATGTCGAGACGAGCCGTCAGCAGTCATCAGGATGAGAATAATAGCCGCGCCGCCGCACGCCACCGGGCCGCCTCCACAGTTCCTCCAGCGAACGCTCGCGCCTCGCCCGCCGTTTCTCGTGCCGAACCCCGGCCCGGTGTGGGATTGTGTGAACATGTCAGCCATCTCACCGCGCCCGGACAGCCCCTCAGCAGGGGCCTCGATCCTCATCGTCGAGGACGAGCCTGCGATCGCGACCGCGATCGCCCAACGACTGGGCGCCGAGGGGTGGCGCACGGAGGTCGCCCGCGACGGGCTCAGCGGCGTCGAGGCCGCCGCACGCATGCTCCCGGACGCCGTGGTGCTCGACGTGATGCTCCCCGGCATCGACGGGCTCGAGGTGTGCCGCCGCATCCAGGCAGAGCGCCCCGTCCCGATCCTCATGCTCACCGCTCGCGACGACGAGACCGACATGCTCATCGGGCTCGGGGTCGGCGCCGACGACTACATGACCAAGCCGTTCTCGATGCGCGAGCTCGTCGCGCGTCTCAAGGCCCTGCTGCGCCGGGTCGACCGCGCCGCGCAGGCCTCGTCGGCGCCCGACGGTGCCGAGCCGCCGATGGTCATCGGCGACGTGGTGATCGACCGTGCCCAGCGCCGGGTGCACCGTGCCGAGCAGGAGATCCACCTCACCCCGACGGAGTTCGAGCTGCTCGTGATGCTCGCGAGCTCTCCGAAGACCGTGCAGACCCGCGAGCGCCTGCTCGCCGAGGTCTGGGACTGGGCCGACGCGAGCGGGACCCGCACCGTCGACTCCCACATCAAGGCGCTGCGCCGCAAGCTCGGCGCGGACCTCATCCGCACGGTGCACGGGGTGGGCTACGCCTTCGAGCCGCCTGCGAGCGCCTGAGCCGGGAGTGCCCTCGATGAGCAGCCCGCGCACCGTCCGTCCGCTGCGGCCGCACCTGCCGGACGTGCGGCCGCTCGACCGGTTCAAGACCCTCAAGATCAAGATGGCGATCGTCGTCGCGGCCTCCGTGACGCTCGCCGCCTTCGTCACGTGGCTCGGCCTGCGGCACGACCTCGGCCCGACGCGGACCTTCCCGCTCGCCGTGCTCGCGTCGATGCTCTTCACCATGGTCGTGGCCCGCGGCATGACGTCGCCGCTGCGCGAGATGACGGCGGCGGCACGGTCGATGTCCGAGGGCGACTACAGCCGCCGAGTGCAGGCGACGAGCCGCGACGAGGTCGGCCAGCTCGCGACCGCGTTCAACATCATGGCGGAGGATCTCGACTCCTCCGACCGCGTGCGCCGCGAGCTCATCGCCAACGTGTCGCACGAGCTGCGGACCCCCGTGGCGGCGCTGCACGCCCAGCTCGAGAACCTCGTCGACGGGGTGGTCGAGCCGACGCCGGCGACCATGCAGACGGCGCTCACCCAGACGGAGCGCCTCACCCGGCTCATCGCCTACCTGCTCGACCTCTCGCGGGTGGAGGCCGGCGCCGCCGACCTCAACCTCACCGAGGTGGTCGCCCTCGACTTCCTCGAGGACACGGTGAGCTCGGTGTCGACGATCGAGGCGGGCAAGCAGCTCGCGTTCTTCGTCGAGGTCGAGCCCGAGGACGCCACGTTCACGGCCGACCCCGAGCGGTTGCGGCAGATCCTGGTGAACCTGCTGCACAACGCGATCCGGCACTCCCCCTTCATGGGAGAGGTGAGCATCCTGGCGCGGCGCACCGCCGACGAGATCGTCTTCGACGTGAGCGACAACGGCCCGGGGGTCGCCGTCGAGGACCGTCAGCGGATCTTCGAGCGGTTCGCCCGTGGCGGGACCGGCCCCAACGGTGCGCCGACGGCAGGCGGCACCGGGTCGGGCGGCACGGGGATCGGCCTGGCCATCGTGCGCTGGGCCGTCGACCTGCACGGCGGCACCGTCGAGGTCGCCGACACCCTCGCGGGAGCGACGATGCGCGTCGCCCTCCCCCAGCCTCCCGAGTCCGGGGCGCACGGTCCGCAGGACGGCGCAGCGGACGACGGCACGGACAGCACCGGCGACGTGGTCGGCCTGCGCTGACCCCTTGTTCTATCACCGCTAGAACAACTAGGGTTGTCGCATGCCCACGCCCCACACCGCCGACCACCCGCTCCCGACGACGCCTGCACCGCCCGGGACCGTCTCGCTGCGCGGCCTGACCAAGCGCTTCGGCGCGGTGACGGCCGTCGACGACCTCACGGTCGACGTCCTCCCAGGGCGCGTCACCGGGTTCCTGGGCCCGAACGGTGCCGGGAAGACCACCACGCTCCGCATGCTCCTGGGACTGGTCTCGTCCACGAGCGGCAGCGCGACGATCTCCGGGCTCCGCTACAGCCAGATCTCCGACCCGCTGCGCGAGGTGGGCGCAGCCCTCGAGGCCACGAGCTTCCACCCCGGACGCTCGGGGCTCGACCACCTGCGCACCTACGCCCCGTACGCCGGCGCTGACGACGCACGCTGCCACGAGCTCCTCGAGCAGGTCGGGCTGCAGCCCGCCGGCCGACGACGCGTGGGCGGGTACTCGCTCGGCATGCGCCAGAGGCTCGCCCTCGCGACCACGCTGCTCGGCGACCCGCAGGTGCTGCTCCTCGACGAGCCCGCGAACGGCCTCGACCCCGAGGGGATCCGGTGGCTGCGCGGGTTCCTGCGCCACCTCGCGGCGCAGGGCAAGACCGTCCTGGTCTCCAGCCACATGCTCTCCGAGGTCCAGCAGTCCGTCGACGACGTCGTGATCATCGCCCGGGGACGCCTGGTCCACTCCTCCTCGATGGCCGAGCTCGGCGCCCTCGCCGCGCCGCGCGTCGCCGTCGCCTCACCCGATGCCGACGGTCTCGCGCGGCTCGTCGCCGACCAGGGGTGGCACGTGTCCGGCGTGGCACCCGACGGCCGCACGCTCGAGGTCGACCACGTGAGCACCGCCCAGGTCGGGGCGGCCGCCTTCGCGTCCGGCGTCGAGCTGCACACCCTGGCCGACCGGACCGACAGCCTCGAGGACCTCTTCCTCCGGCTCACGCAGACGACGACGGGAGCCGCAGCATGAACGTCGCCCTGCGCAGCGAGTACCGCAAGCTCGTCACCACCCGCGTCTGGTGGGTGCTGCTCCTGGCCATGGCCGCCTACATGGCCTTCATCGGGGTGCTCCTCGGCTGGTCGCTCGCCGCGGGCAGCGCAGACGTCGGTGGCGTCGGTGGCGTCGGCGGCGCAGACCTCACCTCCCCGGACAGCATCCGTGGATCGGTGTACGGGACCGCGACCGCCTTCGGCTACGTGTTCCCCGTGGTCGTCGGGGCGCTCTCGATGACCGGGGAGTACCGGCACGGGACCATCACGCCGACCTTCCTCGCGAGCCCGTCGCGGACCCGCGTGCTCGTCGCGAAGATGCTCGCGTCCCTGCCGGTCGGCGCCCTCTACGGCACGGTCGCCACCCTCGCGGTCGTGGGCGCCGGGGCCGCCGGACTGGCGCTCGGCGGCGCGCCGACGCTCCTCGGCGACGCCGAGACCTGGACGCTCGTGGCCCGCTCCGTCCTCGCGCTCACCGTGTGGGCACCCGTCGGCGTGGCGCTCGGCTCGATCGTCACGAACCAGGTGCTCGCCGTCATCGCGATCCTCGTCTGGACGCAGTTCCTCGAGGCGGTGCTCAGGCTCGGCCTCGCCCAGGCCGGGGACGTCGGCACGACGGTCGCGAGCTACCTCCCGGGCGCCGCCGGGGAGTCGATCACGGGCGGCAGCTTCTTCTCCGCCGCCGGCGTGGCCGACACGCTCCCGTGGGGCGTCGGGCTCGCGGTCCTCGTCGGCTATGCGCTCGTCCTCGCGACGATCGGGGCTCGCACCACCCTCCGGCGCGACGTCGCCTGACCCCCACCGGCCCCGCGCGACCGGTTGACCGCGTGCCCGCGGGGCCGGTTGACCGCGTGCCGGCGGGGCGCCGCCGGCGCGCAGCACACCGCCCGGCCGCCATACCCGGGCCAGACGAATCCCACACCCTCTTTGGGCGATCACCAGACTCTCGTTGCCCTGCGTTTGCCAGCCGGTGAAGTCTGGAGAGATCGGACGAAACTCACTGGGCGAATAACCCCGGTTCCGGTCCGGGACCTTGGTCCCGAGGCCCTAGGCTGGGACGGTCAGATACCGCAGTCTGCGGTAGCGATCTGTACGAAAGTGGGCGAACCCTTCCGTGTCCTCGAATGCTGAGTCAGAGTCGATCAGCGCTGTGAGCGCCATCTTCGGAGCCAACGAGTGGCTGGTCGACGAGCTGTACGAGCAGTTCCTCGCCGACAAGAACGCGGTCGACCCCGCGTGGTGGGAGTTCTTCGAGAGCTACACGCCGGGCGAGACCAGCCCCGACACGTCGTCGCTCAGCACCCCCGAGGCGGCGGCGACCTCGAAGCCCGCAGCACCCTCGGGCCCCGCAGCGCAGGCGAAGGACGCGAGCACCGCCGCCGCGTCCGCGCCGGAGCCCGAGAGCGCATCCCCGGCACCCGCCGAGAAGGCCAGCGCCGCCGCAGCCGCGCCGCGCGCCCACGGCGAGCAGGCCGCCCGCCAGGCGCAGAAGGTCCAGAAGGCCGCCGAGTCCCAGGAAGCAGCCGTGCACGCCGACTCCCCCACCCAGCCCCCGGTCGCCACAGCCCAGCCTGCGACCGCCCCCTACGCCGAGGTCGCCAAGGCGCGCACCTCCCCCTCGTCCCCGTCGGGCGAGGACGACGTGCAGAAGCTCCGCGGGCCCGCCGCCCGCGTGGTCTCGAACATGGAGGCCAGCCTCACCGTCCCGACCGCGACGTCGGTGCGCGCCATCCCGGCCAAGCTCATGGTCGACAACCGCATCGTCATCAACAACCACCTCGTCCGCGGTCGCGGCGGCAAGGTGTCGTTCACGCACCTCATCGGCTTCGCGCTCGTCGAGGCCCTCAAGGAGATGCCCTCGATGAACGCGGCCTACGCGCTCGTCGACGGCAAGCCCTCGGTGATCCGGCCCGCGCACGTGAACTTCGGCCTCGCGATCGACCTCCCGAAGCCCGACGGCACCCGCCAGCTCCTCGTCCCGAGCATCAAGGCCGCCGAGACGATGGACTTCGCGCAGTTCTGGGCCGCCTACGAGGACATCGTCCGCCGCGCCCGCAACAACAAGCTCACGGTCGAGGACCACCAGGGCGCCACGATCTCGCTCACCAACCCCGGCACCATCGGCACCGTGCACTCCGTGCCGCGCCTGGTGACCGGCCAGGGCGCGATCATCGGCGTCGGCGCGATGGACTACCCGGCCGAGTTCGCCGGCGCCTCCCTCGAGCAGCTGTCCAAGATGGCGATCTCCAAGGTCCTCACCATCACCTCGACCTACGACCACCGGATCATCCAGGGCGCCGCCTCTGGCGACTTCCTGCGGATCCTGGGCATCAAGCTGCTCGGCGAGGACGGGTTCTACGACCGCGTCTTCACCTCGCTGCGGGTCCCCTACGAGCCCGTGCGCTGGGTGCGCGACAACACCGTCGACGCCGACGCCGAGGCCGCCAAGCCCGCGCGCATCGCCGAGCTCATCCACTCGTACCGCTCGCGCGGACACCTCATGGCGGACACCGACCCGCTGGCCTACCGCCAGCGCAAGCACCCCGACCTCGACGTCCAGACGCACGGCCTCACGCTGTGGGACCTCGACCGTGTCTTCCCCGTCAACGGGTTCGGCCCCAAGCCCAAGGCGACGCTCCGCGACGTCCTCGGCCTGCTGCGCGACTCGTACTGCCGCACCATCGGCGCGGAGTACATGCACCTGGCCGACCGCACCCAGCGCAAGTGGCTGCAGGAGCGCCTCGAGGCCGGGTACGAGCGCACGCCTCGCGAGGAGCAGCTGCGGATCCTGCGCAGGCTCAACTCCGCCGAGGCCTTCGAGACCTTCCTGCAGACCAAGTTCGTCGGCCAGAAGCGCTTCTCGCTCGAGGGCGGCGAGTCCGTCATCGCGCTCCTCGACGGTGTGCTCTCGGGCGCGGCCGACGCCGGGCTCGACGAGGTCTGCATCGGCATGGCGCACCGCGGGCGCCTCAACGTGCTCGCCAACATCGCCGGCAAGAGCTACGCGCAGATCTTCTCGGAGTTCGAGGGCAACCAGGACCCGCGCACGGTCCAGGGCTCCGGAGACGTCAAGTACCACCTCGGCACCGAGGGCACCTTCACGTCCGAGTCGGGCGCGACCACCAAGGTGTACCTCGCGGCCAACCCCTCGCACCTCGAGGCCGTCGACCCCGTGCTCGAGGGCATCGTCCGCGCCAAGCAGGACCGGATCGACCTCGGCGGCGACGGGTTCTCGGTGCTGCCGATCCTCATCCACGGCGACGCGGCCTTCGCCGGCCAGGGCGTCGTGACCGAGGTCCTCAACCTCGCCCAGCTGCGCGGCTACCGCACCGGCGGGACGATCCACGTGGTCATCAACAACCAGGTGGGCTTCACCACCGGCCCGTCGTCCTCGCGCTCGACCCTCTACTGCACCGACGTGGCCAAGGGCCTCCAGGTGCCGATCTTCCACGTGAACGGCGACGACCCCGAGGCCGTCGTCCGCGTCGCACAGCTCGCCTTCGAGTTCCGCGAGCAGTTCGACCGCGACGTCATCATCGACATGGTCTGCTACCGCCGACGTGGCCACAACGAGGGCGACGACCCCTCGATGACCCAGCCGCTCATGTACAACCTCATCGAGGCCAAGCGCTCGGTCCGCAAGCTCTACACCGAGAACCTCGTCGCCCGCGGCGACATCAGCGTCGAGGAGGCCGAGCAGGTCCTCGCCGACTACCAGGCACAGCTCGAGCGGGTCTTCACCGAGACGCGCGAGGGTGGCTACACCCCGCCGGCCAACTCCGACCCCGTGGCCGGCCTCGAGCGGCCCGAGTCGCAGCGCGAGGACGCCGGCACCATGGTCGGCTGGAAGACCGCGACGGACCAGGCGGTCCTCGACCGGATCGGCCAGGCGCACGCCACGCCGCCCGAGGGCTTCACCGTGCACCCCAAGCTCGCGCAGCTCCTCGAGAAGCGTGCGGCGATGTCTTCCGAGGGTGGCATCGACTGGGGCTACGGCGAGATCCTCGCCTTCGGCTCGCTCCTCATGGAGGGCACGCCGATCCGTCTCGCCGGGCAGGACTCGCGCCGCGGCACCTTCGTGCAGCGCCACGCGGTCATGCACGACCGCGAGACCGGCGCCGAGTGGACTCCCCTGCTCTACCTCTCGGGCGACCAGGCGAAGCTCTGGGTCTACGACTCCTCGCTCAGCGAGTTCGCCGCCCTCGGCTTCGAGTACGGCTACTCGGTCGAGCGCCCCGACGCGCTCGTGCTGTGGGAGGCGCAGTTCGGCGACTTCGTCAACGGCGCCCAGACGATCATCGACGAGTTCATCTCGTCGGCCGAGCAGAAGTGGGGCCAGAACTCCTCGGTCGTGCTGCTGCTGCCGCACGGCTACGAGGGTCAGGGACCGGACCACTCCTCCGCCCGCGTCGAGCGGTTCCTCCAGCTGTGCGCCGAGGACAACCTCACGGTCGCGTTCCCGAGCACGCCGGCGTCGTACTTCCACCTGCTGCGCCGTCAGGCCTACGACCGCCCGCGCCGTCCGCTCGTGGTGATGACCCCGAAGTCGATGCTCCGCCTCAAGGCTGCTGCGTCCCCGACCGAGGACTTCACCAGCGGCACCTTCCGCGAGATCATCCGCGACGACCTCGCCGAGGCCCAGGCCTCGAAGGTCGACCGCGTGCTGCTCTGCTCGGGCAAGGTCTACTACGACCTGATCGCCCACCGCGTGAAGAGCGGCGACACGTCGACCGCGATCGTCCGCCTCGAGCAGCTCTACCCGCTCGAGGGCGAGATGCTCACCGAGGCCGTCGCGGCCTTCGGTGACGCCGAGCTCGTGTGGGTCCAGGACGAGCCCGAGAACCAGGGTGCGTGGCCGTTCATCGCGCTCAACGCCCCCGAGGCGCTCGGCCGCGAGATGCGGGTCGTCTCGCGCTCCGCGTCGGCCTCGCCGGCGGCGGGCTCCGCCAAGAAGCACCTCGCCGAGCAGACGGACCTCGTCGAGCGGGCCTTCGCCCGCTGAGAGCCAGCACCGTACTGCTCTGCCCGGACGGGCGCACGACACGCACTCGCGTGGCGGGCGCCCGTTCCGCGTCTGCGGCCACCACCTGACGGACAATGGGGCGAGCAGGCCCCACGGACGCCCGGCACCCTCGCCGTCCCACGTCTTCCCACGCCGTCCCTCAGACCGAACGACCAGGAGCACCCGTGACATCGCCAGGCCAGGACCAGCTGCGCATCTGCGTCGTCGGC
The DNA here is from genome assembly GCF_000024925.1 of Sanguibacter keddieii DSM 10542. NCBI lineage: Bacteria > Bacillati > Actinomycetota > Actinomycetes > Micrococcales > Sanguibacteraceae > Sanguibacter > Sanguibacter keddieii. The sequence continues at coordinate 1,099,741 of NC_013521.1, read as the reverse complement.
GACGAGCTCGCCGCCGGCGTCGGAGACCCGAAGGGGCTCGGCTGGCTCGGACGGGTCACCGCCCGCACCCACGCACCCGCGCTGACCATGGTGTTCCCGCTCGTCGTCCCCGGCGAGACCACCACCGCCCTCAGCGCCCGCTGGGAGGGCGAGTTCAACCGCCGCGCGACGGGCGCCCCCGAGGTCGACCACCGGCTCGTCATCGCGCTCGGCCGCGCCGACGTCGACGCCGACCTCTCGGTCGCGCGCAGCCGCCTCAACCTCGCGAACATGCTCGACGTCGCCGACTCCCGCCGCGTCCCCGCCTTCGTGGTCGGTCCGCCCCCGGGGGCAGACGCCGACCGTGAGCGCCTCGCCGAGCTGTCCTCCGCCTTCGGGGACGTCGCCAACCGTCGCAGGGTCCCCTACGTCGACACCTTCACGCCCCTGGTCGACCACGAGCAGTGGCTCGGCGACCTCGCCGCCAACGGCACGCCCTACCCCGGCCAGGCCGGCTACGGCCTCATGGCGTGGCTCGTGCTGCACACCGGCTGGTACCGCTGGCTCGGCCTCCCGGACGACGACCAGACCGCCTGAGCCTGGAGGCCAGAGGCACCGGCACGCAGCCGCAGGTCTCGACAGACGACAAGGAGCCCGCACTCGGTGAGTGCGGGCTCCTCCCTGTCTTGCTCGGCGCTGCTCGGCTCAGTGCCGCTCGACGCCGATCGGCGCTCGTCGTCGCCGTCAGAGCGTGTGCGACACCGTGATGTCGCCGGACACCGTGCTGGCGTCGACGAAGAGCGTCGCGCCGGGCTCGTCCCGGGTGATCTGGGCCGTGCGGCTCTCGCCCTTGATGCGCTCGCCGTCGAAGGACGCCGTCCCGGTGACGGTGCGCGCCCGGAGGTCGATGCCGGTCTCCGGCGCGACACGGACCGAGATCCGCCCCGACACCGTCTTGGTGGTGACCTGACCTGACGCACCGGCCAGCTCGAGGGCGACGTCGCCCGACACGGTCTGCGCGTCCACGCGGGTGAGCGTGCCGGCCACGTGCGCCGACCCGGAGACGGTCCGGACGGTGGCGCGGCCGGCGTGCCGCGTCACGGCAGCCCGCCCTGAGGCGGTGGTGAGGGACAGCGGTCCGGAGATCCCCACGGCCTCGGCCGATCCGCTCGCCGTCGTCACCGAGACGGACGCCTCGACGTCCTGCACGCTCACGTCAGAGCGCACCGTCGTCACCTTGACCGTCGCCGCGCGGGGGACGCGGACCACCACGTCGGCGCTGTCCTTGGCCGAGACGCTCTTGAACCGGTCGACGAGGCCCTCGACGCCGGAGAAGTCGTACGACACCGAGAAGGTCTCGCCCTCGAGCCGTGCCACGACGGGACGGTCGGAGAGCGCCGTGACGTCGAGCTCGACGTCGGCACGGTCGTGCGCCTCGACGCGCACCGTGCCACCGGTGAGGGCCACGACCACCCGCGTGATCGGCCCGTCGCCCGCGCCAGGCTGCTCGCCGAAGGCTGCCGCCGCGTCAGCCGCGTTGGCCACCACAGAGGTCGTCAGGGTCCGCGGGGCCGCGATCACCCAGGTCTCGTTGCGCATGCATCCTCCAGGTCGTGGCGGTGCAGGTCAGCGCTCAGGCGTGCGCCCGGGCCCTGCACCTCGTCGTCCCACCGTAGACGTCCCGGCTGGGTGCCACCAGAGACGGGGCCCCGGAGACGAGGTCCGCGTCTGGCCGGCTGACGCGCCGCACAGGCAGCACAGGCAGCACAGGCAGCACAGGCTGCGTCAGCCGATGAGGCCTGCCCCGCGCAGCTCGACCGTGAGGTCCTGGGGGTTGGTCGACACGGCACACGCGTCCTCGTAGCTCACGACCCCGTCACGGACCAGGTCGAACAGGTGCTGGTCGAAGGTCTGCATCTTGTAGTAGCCACCGTCGGCGATGAGGTCCAGCAGCGGCGGGTTGTTCCCGGGGTCGACGATCGCCTCGGCCGTCCGCCCGGTGTTGACCATGACCTCGCACACGACGCGCCGACCGGCGGAGTCGGCCCGGCGGACCAGGCGCTGCGACACGACGCCCCGCAGCGACTGCGACAGCGCCGAGCGCACCTGGGTCTGCTCGTGGGGCGGGAAGAAGTCGACCACGCGGTTGATGGTCTCCTGCGCGTCGATGGTGTGGAGGGTCGACATCACCAGGTGACCGGTCTCGGCGGCGGCCAGCGCCGCCCGGACTGTCTCGGCATCGCGCATCTCGCCGACGAGGATCACATCAGGGTCCTGGCGCATCGCGGCGCGCAGCGCAGAGCCGAAGTCGTTGGTGTCGTGGCGGACCTCGCGCTGCGAGATGATCGCCTTCTTGTCCTCGTGGAGCACCTCGATCGGGTCCTCGATCGAGATGATGTTCACCTCGCGGAGGGTGTTGATGAGGTCGACCATCGACGCGAGGGTGGTCGTCTTGCCGGACCCGGTCGGCCCGGTGACCAGCACCAGCCCGCGCGGCTCGAGCGCGAGCTCGCCGACCACCTCGGGGAGACCGAGCTCGGAGAGCGACACGGTCCCCTCGGTGACGCGCCGCAGGACGAGCCCGACGTGCCCGCGCGCCTGGTAGGCGTTGACACGGAAGCGCCCGACGCCGTCGAGCTGGTAGGCGAAGTCGGCCTCGTGGTTGCGCTCGAAGTCCGTGAGGAAGCTGTCGGGGAGCACCTCCGCGAGCATCGCGAGGGTGTCCGCGGGCTCGAGCGGCGCGACCTGCAGCCGGCGCAGACGGCCGTCGACGCGCACCCGCGGCGACGAGCCGACCTTGCAGTGCAGGTCGGAGGCCCCGGTGCTCGCGAGGGCGTGGAGCAGCGGGATGACGGACTGGCGCGGTTCACTCACGTGCGGTCCATCGGCAGGTCACGACCCGAACTTGAGCGTCACGTCCCGAGCTACGGGGCGCATGCTGGTCCGGCAGTCTCGGGGCTCAGGTGCGCCTGCGGTCCGACGGGCTCGAGGCTCCGGGGCGCATGCTGGTCCGTCGAGTTCGAGGCACAGCCTCAGGTGTGGGACCATAGAGACGAGGCAGTGCGCTCACGCGCGCGGCCAACCAGTCCTTTCGACGTCAGGGAGTAACCATGAGCAAGCGCGGACGCAAGCGTCGCAGCCGTAAGGGCAGCGCAGCGAATCACGGCAAGCGTCCCAACGCCTGATTCGTCGATACGTACACGAAGGGCCCTGTCGCAGCTGCGACAGGGCCCTTCGTGTGTCGTGAGGTCCGCGCTCAGCCCTCGCTGAGCAGCGTGATCTGCGAGTGGATGCGGACGCGCAGGTGCTCGGGCGCCTGCTCCGTGCAGGAACGGCGCAGCAGGCGCTTGACCATCTCGTCGATGCCGAGCTCGGCCAGGCACGGGGAGCACTCGGCGACGTGCACGCGCATCTTCTCGGCGTCCGAGGCGGTCATCTCGGAGTCCAGGAACTCGAAGAGGTGCTTCATCACCTCGTCGCAGCTGTCGTCGTCCTTCACCGTTCCCCCTTCGTGCCGGTCGTGCTCTTGGTGCGGTCGGCCCCGGAGAAGCCGCGGTCTGCCGCGTAGTCGTTCAGCAGCCCCCGCAGCTGGCCGCGACCGCGGTGCAGCCGCGACATCACGGTGCCGATCGGCGTGCCCATGATCTCGGCGATCTCCTTGTACGGGAACCCCTCGACGTCCGCGAGGTACACCGCGATCCGGCGGTCCTCCGGGATCTCCTGGAGCGCCCGCTTGACGTCCGAGTCGGGCAGCCGGTCCAGCGCCTCGGCCTCGGCCGAGCGCAGCCCGGTCGACGTGTGCGACGCGGCGCGGGCGATCTGCCAGTCCTCGACGTCCTCGGCCGCAGACTGCAGCGGCTCGCGCTGCTTCTTGCGGTACGTGTTGATGAACGTGTTCGTGAGGATCCGGTACAGCCACGCCTTGAGGTTCGTGTCCGGCCGGTACTGGTGGAACGCGGCGAACGCCTTGGCGAAGGTCTCCTGGACCAGGTCCTCGGCGTCGCTCGGGTTGCGGGTCATCCGCAGCGCGGCGGAGTAGAGCTGGTCGAGGTGCGCGAGCGCGTCGCGCTCGAACCGTCGGGTCCGCTCGGCGTCGCCCTCGGCCTCGGGCGCGCGGTTGGTGTCGTCAGTCATCACGGCCGAGCCTAGTGCCACCGGTCCTCCGGCGCCTCCACGGCCCGCACGGCTGGTCGCGGTCTCTTCGAGTACACATGTCACGACGGCGTCAACACGGCACCGGGGGTCTGCATTCCCGGCGGGGCGCGGGTGAGGCGGCGCAGACACAGATGATGCGGGTGACGCGCCTGAGGCCGTGACGTCCCTGCCCACCGACGGGACGCTCCCGACCTCGCGGGGCGTCTCTGCACGTCCGGCGATAGAGTCGGGAGGAGACGGTGCCGGGCTCGCCCCAGCGCCTGCCGGACCACTGGTCGTGAGGAGACCCACCGATGCTGCTTCGCAAGATCGCCCGCCCACTGCTCGCCACCTGGTTCGTGCACGACGGCCTCGACGCGCTCCGCCACCCCGCCGCGCACGCCGTGACGGCACGGGGACCGGCCGACAAGGTCACCGCCGCCCTCGGTCAGCAGCCGCTGTCCGAGAGCCAGCTGAAGTCGGCCGTCCGCGCGCACGGCGCGCTGACCGTCGCCGCCGGCCTCTCGATGGCCACTGGCCGTGCGCCCCGACGCTCCGCGCTGCTCCTCGCAGCGCTCACGCTCCCCGTCGCTGTCGCCGACGAGCCCTTCACCTCCGGCCCGGTCTCCCGCTCGGTGCGCACGGAGCGGTTCGTCCGCCGTCTCGGTGCGCTCGGCGCCGCGCTCCTCGCCGGCGTCGACACCGAGGGCAAGCCGGGCATGTCGTGGCGTCTCGACCACGCCCGCGACAAGCACGCCGCGGTGAAGGCCGCCAAGGAGACCACCGCCCTGCGCGCCGCCCGCGTGGCCAAGGTGAGCAAGGCCGCCACCAAGGCGAAGACCCAGGCGTCGTCCGCGACGTCCAGGGTCGTCGACGCCGTGACGCCCGACTGACCTCCGCCCCCTCCGCCCCCTCCGGCCGTCTCCACGGCGGCTCGCGGCCTCTCGAGGCCGCCGCAGACACCACCCGGGCCCCGAGACCGCTGCCGGTCTCGGGGCCCGGGTGCCATAACCTGGGGGGCATGACGAGCACCCCAGGAACTCCCGCGACGAGCCCCGCCGAGCACGCCGACCTCTGGGCGGCCCCGACCCTCGCGCCGGTAGCGGGACAGCTCGACGCGACCGTCGAGGTCCCCGGGTCCAAGTCCCTCACCAACCGCTACCTGGTGCTCGCCGCGCTCGCCGACGGCCCCGGCACCCTCCGCGGTGCGCTCCGCAGCCGCGACACCGACCTCATGGTCGACGCGCTGCGCTCGCTCGGCGCGACCGTCACCGAGGGCGAGAGCCCGAGCGAGTGGCACATCACCCCCGGCACCGTCTCCGGCGACGTCACCGTCGACTGCGGCCTCGCGGGCACCGTCATGCGGTTCGTGCCGGCCGTCGCCGCCCTGTCGGGTGCGCGCGTCACCCTCGACGGGGACGAGGGCGCACGGGTGCGCCCCATGGGCCCCATCCTCGACGGCCTGCGCGGCCTCGGCGTCCGTGTGGACGACGGAGGGCGCGGTCTGCTGCCGTTCACCATCCAGGGCGCGGGCTCGGTCCGCGGCGGGTCCGTCGACGTCGACGCCTCGGCCTCGAGCCAGTTCGTGTCCGGCCTGCTGCTCGCCGCGGCCCGCTTCGAGCAGGGCCTCACGCTGCGGCACACCGGCGCGACCCTGCCGAGCATCCCGCACATCGACATGACGGTCGAGCTCCTCCGCGAGGCGGGCGTGACCGTCGACGCCTCTCGCCCGGCCATCTGGCAGGTCTCCCCCGGCCCCGTCGCAGCCCGCGACGTCCGGGTCGAGCCCGACCTCTCCAACGCCGGGCCCTTCCTCGCCGCGGCGCTCGTCGCCGGCGGCACCGTCCGGGTGCCGGGCTGGCCGACGACGACCACCCAGCCCGGCGCGATGATGCCCGAGCTCCTCACCCGCATGGGTGGCTCCGCGCACCTCGACGGCGACGTGCTCACCGTCACCGGGACGGGCGAGATCCACGGCATCGACGTCGACCTGCACGCCGCCGGAGAGCTCGCGCCGACCATCGCCGCCCTCGCCGCGATCGCCGGGTCGCCGAGCCGGCTGCGCGGCATCGCGCACCTCCGCGGGCACGAGACCGACCGCCTCGCGGCCCTCGCGACCGAGATCACCCGCCTCGGCGGCCAGGCCGAGCAGACGAGCGACGGCCTCGTCATCACCCCGCGCCCGCTGCACGGAGGGGTCTTCGAGACGTACCACGACCACCGCATGGCCACGGCCGGGGCGATCATCGGTCTGCGCGTGCCCGGGGTCCAGGTCCAGGACGTGGGCACGACCGCGAAGACGCTGCCGGGCTTCACCGACCTCTGGTCCGGGATGCTCGCACCCGCCTCCGACGGCACCGGGGCCTGAGCCCCGTGGGACGACGCCCGATCGACGAGTCCGACTTCCACAGCCGCCCGAGCAAGCGTGGCTCGCGGCCCCGCACCAAGACCCGCCCCGAGCACGAGGACGCGGTCTCCGGCCTCGTCACCGGCGTCGACCGCGGCCGCTACACCCTGCTCGTCGACGAGGACCAGCCCGACGAGCACGTGGTCACGGCCATGAAGGCGCGCGAGCTGACGCGCCAGCGCGTGGTCTGCGGCGACCGCGTCGACGTCGTCGGTGACACGACGGGCGAGGAGGGCAGCCTCGCACGCATCGTCCGGATCACCGAGCGCGCGACCGTGCTGCGGCGTACCGCAGACGACACCGACCCCTACGAGCGCATCATCGTGGCGAACGCCGACCAGCTGGTGATCGTCACGGCCCTCGCCGACCCCGAGCCCCGCACACGCATGATCGACCGCTGCGTGGTCGCCGCCTACGACGCCGGCATGGACGTGCTGCTGTGCCTCACCAAGGCAGACCTGGCCTCCCCCGACGCCCTGCGGTCCCTGTACGAGCCCATCGGCGTCTCGGTGGTCACCACGTCGCGCGGCGACGAGGGTGAGATCACCCCGCTCGAGGCCGTCCGCGACTCGCTGTCCGGACGGACCTCGGTGTTCGTGGGGCACTCGGGCGTCGGCAAGTCCACGCTCGTCAACGCGCTCGTCCCCGGCGCCCGTCGCACCACCGGCGTCGTCAACGACGTGACCGGACGCGGCCGCCAGACCTCGACGTCGGCGGTCGCGCTGCGCCTCCCCGAGCACGACGGCGCCCGCGGCTGGGTCATCGACACCCCGGGCGTGCGGTCCTTCGGGCTCGCGCACGTGCAGATCGAGCACCTGCTCACCGCCTTCGACGACCTCGACGAGGTCGCGCAGGAGTGCCCGCGCGGCTGCACCCACCTCGAGGGGTCTCCGGACTGCGCGCTCGACGAGTGGGTCGCGGCGTCACCCGACGACGAGGTCCGGGCCGCCCGCGCAGCACGCCTCGACTCCTTCCGCCGGCTGCTGGTCTCGCGCGCCTGAGACCTCGTCTCGCGCGCCTGACCGCAGGTCGCAGGCTCGCCAGGCTACGGTGAGAGACATGATCGCCCGCCCGCACTACGACGACGACCTCCGGCTCGCGCTCGTGATCGCCGACCAGGTCGACGCGCAGACCATGGCCCGCTTCAAGGCGCTCGACCTGCACGTCGAGTCCAAGCCCGACCACACGCCGGTCACGGACGCCGACCGCAGCGCCGAGGAGATCATCCGCGGGCAGCTGAGCCGCTCGCGCGGGCGCGACGCCGTCCTCGGGGAAGAGTTCGGCGCCACGGGCCACGGCTCCCGCCGGTGGATCGTCGACCCGATCGACGGCACCAAGAACTTCGTCCGCGGCGTGCCCGTCTGGGCCACGCTCATCGCGCTCGCCGAGGGCGACGAGATCGTGGTCGGCGTGGTGAGCGCCCCGGCGCTCGGACGGCGCTGGTGGGCCGCGCAGGGCACCGGCGCGTGGACCGGCCGGTCGCTGTCCTCCGCGACGCGGCTCCAGGTGTCCGGGGTCAGGGACATCGCCGACGCCTCGATGTCGTACTCGAGCCTCAGCGGGTGGGAGGAGCGCGGGCGGCTGCCGCACTTCCTCGACCTCTCCCGGCAGACGTGGCGCACGCGCGCCTACGGCGACTTCTGGTCCTACATGCTCGTCGCCGAGGGGGCCGTGGACATCGCGGTCGAGCCCGAGCTCGAGCTCTACGACATGGCAGCCCTCGTGCCCATCGTCACCGAGGCCGGCGGACGCTTCACGTCGCTCGCCGGGGTGGACGGTCCCTTCGGCGGCAACGCAGCGGTGACCAACGGGCACCTGCACGACCACGTCCTGGCGACGGTCGGCTTCGGGGCGCACTGACCCCGTCCGGGTACGGGAGGGGCCGGTCAGAGATGCTGGGCCGGTCAGAGGCACTGGGCCGGTCAGAGGGGTCGGGCCGGCAGGTGGCGTCGGGCTGGCCGGTGGCGTCGGGCTGGCGGGTGGCGCTGCTCAGCGTGGGATGGCGCTGAGCTCGGTGGCGTCGTACCAGAGGAGGTCGCGGTCGGCGAGGCGCTCGATGGCGTCGTCGTCCCCGCCCATGACAGCCTGGATGTCGCTCGCGGCCTCGGGCTCGTCGACGTGCGCGCACACGATCCGGACGCCGGTGAGTGGACCGTCGACGTGCACCGCGCTGGGAGCGAGCTCGTCGTCCGACGCACCGTCGGCGGCGAGGACTCGCACGGATACGTCGGGCACGTCCACGGAGACCACCGCGCGCAGCCACGGGACGGCCGGGTCGGCCGCGACGAGGACGAGCGAGTCGTCCGCCGCGGCGAGCTGGGCCACGAACTCCACCTCCTCGAGGTCGTCGACCCCCTCTGCCGCGAGCTCTGCCACGAGCTGCGGGGTGGCCGCGTGCGCGCCCCGGGACTCGAGGGTGAGGGTGGGGCCGGTGAGGGCGTCGAGCTCGGCGAGCGTCACGGGGACGTAGAGGCGCATGGCCCTAGTGTGCCACCAGCGTGAGGACAGAGGGGCTCAGGCGCCCGGGAGGTGCTCTCCTGGTGCTGCCGAGCACTGCCGAGCCCTGTCGAGCCCTGTCGAGCACTGAGCCGGCACGACGTCGCTCACACCCCCTGCTGCCAGTCGACCTGCAGTCGACCTGCAGTCGACCTGCACTCGCCCAGCGGTGGACGGCAACCGTTGTCCACAGGCACGAGCGCACAATCTGCGCACTTTATCCACAGAGTCGCTTTTATGTGTACTTTGTCAACCAGGCGTCGCTATACCTGGAGACCCGAGGGGCCACCATGGACGGCCGTCGGCCGGACCTCATGGCGCGGCCCACCGTCCAGCCTGGTCCCTGACCTCACGACACGAAGGACCGCACATGACTGCGCTGGCCCCCGCTGCCGAGATCCCCGACAGGCAGACGCCCCGTCAACCACAGACTCCCACGGAGCACCGACAGGGCGCGGGTGGAGAGCAGGCCGAAGGCGTCCCTCCGCCCCGTCAGCGGGACCCGCGGCGGGAGGACGACGCCCTGGTCGCGACGGGACAGCAGAAGACGCGCGACGGGGCACCTACCGCCCCGGGCGACCCTACGGCGATCTGCTGCGCCGTCGCCCACGCTGCGACGGAGGTGCTGCGCGGCATCCGGCCGATCGCCCAGCTGGTCCGCTCCGTCTCCCCCGAGGTCTACGAGCAGCTCGAGGCGAGGCTCCAGGTGAGCACCGCGGCACGAGACCGGCGAGGCGCACCGCCCACGCCGCAGTCCAGGTCGCGGGTGCGGCGAGCGCGCGTGGTGCGTGTCGGCGCCGACGCCGCCGAGGCGGGCGTCGTCGTCGACGACGTCGACCGGGTCAGGGCCATCGCCCTCCGCGTCGAGCTGCACCGAGGTCGGTGGCGCGCAGTGGTCCTCGAGATCGGTTGACCGGGGGTGTTCTCGACGGGGCAGCCGGACAGTCCTGGAGACCAGCTGGCCGATGGCCCCTGTGCCTGGCTGGCTCACAGCCCTCGACTCTGGCCAGCCAGACCGACCTACCCGCAGGTCTGGTGAGAGTCCCGAGGCAGGCTTGCCCCGGGGCCCGTGGGTCGGGCTGCGGAGGCCCGACCGCCAGCGCCTGACCGCCAGCGCCTGACCTCTGACCCGATCGCTCTCGACACGTGCACGTCTGACGCAGCGAGGGCCCCACCTCATGGTGGGGCCCTCGCCGGGTGGCCGCGTGGGAGCGGCCGGCTACCTCTGTGCAGCCATGTGCAGCCTCGTGCAGCTGCGTCTGGATGACTACTTCTTCTTCTTGGCCTTGCGGCGCTCCTCGCGGTTGCCCGCGGCGTCGTCGCCGGCGGCCACGGCTGTGGTCGCACCGTTGGCCCCGGTCACCACAGCGCCGTCGCCGTCCTCGCTCGGGGCGGTGTAGCTCAGCGGGACCTGACGGTCAGGACCGTCCAGCCCCTTGGCGACGAGCACCTGCTCGCCCTCCTCGGCGGGCTGGGTGTCGGCCGCAGCCGCACCGGCAGCCCCGAGTGCCTGCGCCGCGGCGGTACCTGCCGCAGCGGCCGCGCCGGCCGCCGTCACGACCGGGGCCGTCTCGACCTTGACCTCGAGGTTGAAGAGGTAGCCGACCGACTCCTCCTTGATGGCCTCGGTCATCGCCTGGAACAGCAGGAACCCCTCGCGCTGGTACTCGACGAGCGGGTCGCGCTGGGCCATGGCACGCAGGCCGATGCCCTCCTTGAGGTAGTCCATCTCGTAGAGGTGCTCGCGCCACTTGCGGTCGAGGACCGAGAGCACGACACGACGCTCGAGCTGGCGCATGTTCGACTCGCCCAGCTCGGTCTCGCGCGAGGTGTACGCGTGCTGCGCGTCGGAGAGCACCTCGGCGAGGATGAGGTCGTGGGTCAGCGCGTCGACGCCGCCGGCCTGCTGGACGACCTCCTCGACGGTGATCGACACGGGGTAGACGGCCTTGAGGGCGGTCCAGAGGCCGTCGAGGTCCCAGGAGTCCGGGTGCCCGGCTGCCGTGGCGCCCGCGACGTAGGCCGTGAGCACGTCCTTGAGGAAGTGCTGGATCTGCTCGGCCATGTCCTCGCCGTCGAGCACGCGACGACGCTCGTCGTAGATGACCGAGCGCTGACGGGACAGGACGTCGTCGTACTTGAGGACGTTCTTGCGGATCTCGAAGTTGCGGCTCTCGACCTGACCCTGCGCCGAGGCGATGCCGCGGGTGACGATCTTCGACTCGAGCGGCATGTCGTCCGGGAAGCGCTGCATCATCGACTCGGCGAGCGCGCTGCCGAACAGGCGCATGAGGTCGTCCTGGGTCGACAGGTAGAACCGGGACTCGCCCGGGTCGCCCTGACGGCCGGAGCGGCCACGCAGCTGGTTGTCGATGCGTCGCGACTCGTGCCGCTCGGTGCCCAGGACGTAGAGCCCGCCGAGCTCGGCGACCTCGTCGTGCTCGTCGGCCACGGCCTTCTTGGCGGCCTCGAGGGCGTCGGGCCACGCGGCCTCGTACTCCTCCGGGGTCTCGGCGGCGTCGAGCCCGCGCGTCTTGAGGTCGGCGATCGCGAGGAACTCGGCGTTGCCGCCGAGCATGATGTCGGTGCCTCGACCGGCCATGTTGGTCGCGACGGTCACGGCGCCCTTGCGGCCGGCGAGCGCGACGATCGACGCCTCGCGCTCGTGCTGCTTCGCGTTGAGGACCTCGTGCGGCACGCCCTGCTTCTTGAGCTTGGACGCGAGGAGCTCGGACTTCTCGACGCTCGTGGTGCCCACGAGGACCGGCTGGCCGGCCGCGTGGCGCTCGACGATGTCCTCGACCACGGCGTCGAACTTCGCGTTCTCGCTCTTGTAGATGAGGTCGGGCTGGTCGATGCGCTGCATGATGCGGTTGGTCGGGATGGGCACGACGCCGAGCTTGTAGGTGCCCTGGAACTCGGCCGCCTCGGTGTCAGCGGTACCGGTCATGCCGCCGAGCTTGGAGTACAGGCGGAAGTAGTTCTGCAGGGTGATCGTCGCGAGGGTCTGGTTCTCGGCCTTGATGGCCACGCCCTCCTTCGCCTCGATCGCCTGGTGCATGCCCTCGTTGTAGCGGCGGCCGGCGAGGATACGGCCGGTGTGCTCGTCGACGATGAGCACCTCGCCCTTGATGACGACGTAGTCCTTGTCGCGCTTGAAGAGCTCCTTGGCCTTGATGGCGTTGTTGAGGAACCCGATGAGCGGCGTGTTGAGCGACTCGTAGAGGTTGTCGATGCCGAGGTAGTCCTCGACCTTGGCGATCCCGGGCTCGAGCACGCCGACGGTGCGCTTCTTCTCGTCGACCTCGTAGTCCTCGTCGACGGTGAGGCGGCGAACCACGCGGGCGAACTCGCCGTACCACTTGTTCGTGTCGCCGGACGCGGGGCCCGAGATGATGAGCGGCGTGCGTGCCTCGTCGATGAGGATCGAGTCGACCTCGTCGACGACGGCGAAGTTGTGGCCGCGCTGGACGAGGTCGTCGGTCGACCACGCCATGTTGTCGCGGAGGTAGTCGAAGCCGAACTCGTTGTTCGTGCCGTAGGTGATGTCCTTGGCGTACTGCTCGCGGCGCTCGGCCGGCGTCTGCCCGGACAGGATGCACCCGGTGCTCAGACCGAGGAACCGGAACACGCGGCCCATGATCTCGCTCTGGTACTTGGCGAGGTAGTCGTTGACCGTGACCACGTGGACGCCCTCGCCCGAGAGGGCGTTGAGGTACGCGGGGAGCGTCGCGACGAGGGTCTTGCCCTCACCGGTCTTCATCTCGGCGATGTTGCCGAGGTGGAGCGCGGCCCCGCCCATGAGCTGGACGTCGAAGTGACGCTGCCCGAGGGTGCGGCGCGAGGCCTCACGGACCGCGGCGAAGGCCTCGGGGAGGAGCTCGTCGAGGGTCGCGCCCTGCTCGATCCGCTCCTTGAAGCGGTCGGTCTCCTCGCGGAGCTCTTCGTCGGTCAGCGCCTCGAAGCTGTCTTCGAGGGCGTTGACCTGCTTCGCCAAGCCAGACAGCTTCTTGACGATCCGGCCCTCGCCGAAACGTAGGACCTTGTCGAGGATCGCAGCCACGCAGTACTCCCGGTTCGAGTTCACAGCTCTCTCCGCACCGAGCCGAACGACTCAGACGGCATACCCACCCATCGTAGGCGAGATGAGGGACACCTCGGCACATCTCACCCGCTCCCCGGCCCGCAGGCCGGGGAGCGGGTGGTCAGACCGCGTCGCTCGGGCGCTCGACGTCGACAGGTGCCGCTCCCGCGGAGACGGTCGAGCCGGTGCTCCCGCTGCTGCCGTCGCCACCGTCGCCACTGTCGGCCCCGTGCGCGTCGCCTTCGTCCTCGGCGGTGTGCTCGCCGCGGAACTGCGTCATGTAGAGGCGGTAGTAGGCCCCGCCCTGCTCGAGCAGCCCGTCGTGCGTGCCCGTCTCGACGATCCGGCCGTCCTCCATGACGAGGATGGTGTCGGCGTCACGGATGGTGGACAGACGGTGCGCGATGACGAACGAGGTGCGGTCGGTCCGCAGCGCTGCCATCGCGTGCTGGACCAGCAGCTCCGTGCGGGTGTCGACCGACGAGGTCGCCTCGTCGAGGATGAGCAGCGACGGGTTGGCGATGAACGCCCGCGCGATGGTGAGGAGCTGGCGCTCCCCCGCCGAGACGCTGCCGCCGTCCGCGTCGAGCACGGTGTCGTACCCGTCGGGGAGCTGGCGGACGAAGCGGTCGACCATGGTCGCCTCCGCCGCGGCGACGACCTCGTCGTCGGTCGCGTCGAGGCGCCCGTAGCGGATGTTCTCGCGGATGGTCCCCTCGAACAGCCAGGCGTCCTGGAGCACCATGCCCACCTGGGACCGCAGCTCGCCGCGGCTCAGCGCGGTGATGTCCACCCCGTCGAGGAGGATCCGACCGCCGGTCAGCTCGTAGAACCGCATGATGAGGTTGACGAGCGTCGTCTTCCCCGCGCCGGTCGGGCCGACGATCGCGACCGTGTGACCGGGCTGGGCCGAGAACGACAGGTGCTCGATGAGCGGCGTCGTGGGGTCGTAGCTGAAGGAGACGTCCTCGAGCTGGACCAGCCCCTCGGTGCGCTCGGGCAGCGTCGCGGTGGCCCGCTCGGGGTCCTGCTCGTCGGCGTCGAGGAGCTCGAAGGTGCGCTCGGCCGAGGCCACGCCCGACTGCAGCATGTTGGCCATCCCGGCGATCTGCCCGAGCGGCTGCGAGAACTCCCGCGAGTACTGGATGAACGCCGTCGCGTCGCCGAGCGTGATCTGCCCGGAGGCGACACGGAGCCCACCGACCACGGCGATGAGCACGTAGGACAGGTACGACACGAAGGTCATGGCCGGCATGATCATGCCCGACACGAACTGCGCACCGAAGGACGCCTGGTAGAGCTTCTCGTTGCGCTCGTCGAACTCCTCGAGCATCTCCTCGTCGCGGCCGAAGCTGCGGACCAGCTCGAGCCCGGAGTACGTCTCCTCGACGTGGCCGTTGAGCGAGCCGGTGTTCTTCCACTGGGCGGCGAAGAGCTTCTGCGACCGCGTGCCGATCACGCCGGCGATGACGCCGGAGAGCGGCAGCGCGATGAGCGCGATGAGCGCCAGCTGCCACGACACGATGAACATCATGGCCGTGATGCCCAGCACCGTGAGGACCGACTGCACCAGCTGGGAGAAGGCCTGCTGGAGCGCCGCCTGGATGTTGTCGACGTCGTTGGTGACCCGGGACATGAGGTCGCCGCGCTGACGGGTGTCGAAGTAGCTGAGCGGCAGCCTGTTGATCTTGTCCTCGATGTCCTGGCGCAGGCGGTACACCACGCGCATGACGAGGCCGTTGAGGATGTACCCCTGGGCCCAGCTGAGGATCGACGCGACCACGTACAGCGCCAGCACCACGAGGATCAGCCGGCCGAGCCGGTCGAAGTCTATGCCCTGGCCGGGCACGATGTCGGCGTTCGAGAGCAGGTCGGCGAACTGGTCGTTTCCCTCCGCCCGCGCGTCGGCGACGACGCTCTCGAGGGGGACGCCCTCGGGCAGCCGGGCGCCGAGCACGCCGTTGAAGATGGTGTCCATCGCCCGGCCGAGGATCCGCGGCGCGATGACCGTGAGCACGACGGAGACGACGACGAGCGCGACGACCACCGACATCCGGACCCGCTCGGGGGCGAGCAGGCCGACGAGGCGCTTGGCCGACGGCCAGAAGTGCTGCGCCTTCTTGGCGGGCGCGCCGCCGAACATGTCGCCGTCCATCTCGGTGGGGACGTACTCGGGCTCGAGGTCGTCGACACCCTCTGCACCGTCTGCCCCGTCGACGACCGTCGTGGCCGCGCGCTGCTGACCGGCTGCTGCCGCGCTCTTCTTCTCAGACCTGCGCGCCATCATCACGCCACCCCCTCGACGCTCAGCTGGGACTCGACGATCTCGCGGTAGGTCTCGCTGGTCTCGAGCAGCTCGTCGTGCGTGCCGCGCCCGACGACCGCTCCCCCGTCCATGACGAGGATCTGGTCGGCGGACCGGATGGTCGACACGCGCTGCGCCACGATGATCACCGTCGCACCGGAGGTCGCCTCGCCGAGGCCCTCCCGCAGCCGGGCGTCGGTCGCCACGTCGAGCGCCGAGAAGGAGTCGTCGAAGAGGTAGACACGAGGGCGGGCGACGAGGGCCCGGGCGATGCACAGGCGCTGGCGCTGGCCGCCGGAGACGTTGGTCCCGCCCTGGGCGACGCGCTCGTCGAGGCCGTGCGTCTTGTCGTGGACGAAGTCGGCCCCCTGGGCGACGCGGAGCGCCGACCAGAGCTCGTCGTCGGTGGCCTCGGGCCGGCCGAAGCGCAGGTTCGAGCCGATGGTCCCCGAGAAGAGGTACGGCTTCTGCGGGATCAGCGCGACGACGCCCGCCATCTCGTGGCGCCCCAGGTCACGCACGGCGACGCCGTCGATCTCGACGCTGCCCTGCTGGGGGTCGTACTGGCGCGAGAGGAGGCTGAGGAGCGTCGTCTTGCCCGCACCCGTCGAGCCGATGATCGCGGTGGTCTGCCCGGGCTCGGCCACGAAGCTCACGCCGTCGAGCACGGGACGCTCTGCCCCGGGGTAGCCGAAGGTCACGTCCTTCACCTCGACCCGTCCCTCGGTGGGCGTCTTCACGCCGGAGCGGCGCGGGACCGTGAGGCTCGGGGTGGCCCGGAGGACCTCGTCGATGCGCTCGGCGCAGACGACGGCGCGCGGGATCATCATCACCATGAACACGCCCATCATCACGGCCATGAGGATCTGCAGGAGGTACTGGAGGAACGCTGTGAGCGACCCGACCTGCATCTCGCCGGCGTCGACGCGATGACCGCCGAACCACAGCACCGCGGCCGTGGCCAGGTGCAGGATCATCATGATGAGCGGGAACATCAGCACGAACACGTTGCCGACCTTGACCGACACCGTGGTGATCGCCATGTTGGCGCGCTCGTACCGCTCTGACTCGAAGGGCTCGCGCACGAAGGCGCGCACCACGCGGATCCCGGTGATCTGCTCGCGCAGCACCCCGTTGATGCCGTCGATGCGGTCCTGCATCAGCCGGAACAGCGGCAGCAGCAGGTAGACGAGGAAGCTCACCACGACCAGCAGGAACGGCACGGAGACCCACAGCAGCCATGACAGGCCGACGTCCTCGCGCAGCGCCATGATGATCCCGCCGATGCACATGATGGGCGTCGACACCATGAAGTTGAGCGTCATGAGCACGAGCATCTGCACCTGCTGCACGTCGTTGGTGCTGCGCGTGATGAGCGTCGCGGTGCCGAACCCGTTGATCTCGAGGGCGCCGAGCGTGTCGACCTTCCGGAAGATCTCGCGGCGGAGGTCCCGCCCGACGGCCATCGCGGTCTTGGCACCGAAGTACACGCCGCCGATCGCCGTGACGACCTGGACGAGGCAGACGACCAGCATGGTCATGCCGGTCGACCAGATGAGGTCGGTGTCCCCGGTCGAGACGCCACGGTCGATGATCTGGGCGTTGAGGCTGGGCAGGTAGAGGGCAGCGATGGTCGAGACCAGCTGCAGCACGAACACCACCACGATCCACGCGGAGTACGGCTTCGCGTGTCGCAGGGTCAGGGCGACGAGAGTCACAGGGCTTCCTTCGGGCGAGCGAGCGGTGGGGAAGGGGGGCGGCCTGTGGAGGCAGGTGCCAGAGGGACGGTCCGGTGGGTGAGCGGACCGTCCGGGACAGACGGCGGACGGCGGGCCGGTCGGGGCCCTCGGCGGAGGTGCACGACAGCGAGCACGTCCGCACAGATGATGCCCGACGGCGCGGGCACGGCACTACCTCATTCTTGCTCACCTCCGTCGCGGGGCGACAGGGTGGAGAGGTCGTCCGGAGACCGGGCAGAGCCGCCGCCCGGAGACAGGACGGAGCCGTCACGGGCTGACAGGGGCCGGTCGTCGACGAGCGCTGCTGCGACCTGCGGTGCGAGGTCACCTGAGCGCTCGACCTCGACGTGCTCCAGCCCGAGCCACCGCGCCATCACGACGAGCTCCTGGGCGAGGGCAGCCGCGGTCTGGTCGGTGGCGCCGGGGTCGCGGTGCGCCGAGAGGACCCTGAGCACCCCGGCCCGCCGGTCGGCCTTGAGGTCTACGCGCGCGGTCACCGATTCCCCCTCGAGGAACGGCAGCACGTAGTAGCCATGCACCCGCTTGTCCGCCGGGACGTAGATCTCGATGCGGTAGTGCGTCCCGAAGAGCTCCGCCAGGCGCTGCCGCTCGAAGACCAGCGGGTCGAAGGGGCTGAGGAGGGTCTGGGCCACCGCACGCCGCGGGGTCTTCGCGTCGGCGTGCACGTAGGTCGCCCGGTCCCACCCGGCGACCGTCACGGGCTCGAGGACACCGTCGTCGACGAGCTCGGCGAGGACTGCCCGCGGCGCCGGCCCCCGGAGGCGGAAGTAGTCGGCGAAGCACCGCAGCGTCCCCACGCCGTGCGCGCGGGCACCGATCTCGACGAGACCGCGGACGCACTCGGCGTCGGTGGGGGTCGGGGCCGCGAGCACGTCGGGCGGGAGCACCCGCTCGACGAGGTCGTACCGACGCTCGAAGCTCGCGGTCCGCCCGGCCGAGGTGATCTCCCCGGTGAAGAAGAGCAGCTCGAGGGCGCGCTTGGTGACGCTCCAGCGCCAGCCCCACCCGTCGGCCGGTCGCTCGGAGGCAGAACCGAGGTGCACCTCGACCTCGGTCGCGGTGAGCGGCCCGTACGCGGCGACGATCTCGCGGACCGCCTGGACCTCTGCGCTGTGCGTCGCCTCGGTCGCGCTGATGCTCCCCCACGCCTGGTCCCGGTACCGACGGCGTCGCCACTCGAGCAGCCGGTACGTGGCGGGCGGCACGAAGGACGCCTCGTGGGCCCAGTACTCGACGAGACGCCGTGGTGCCCGGCCCGAGGCCCGGTCGAGCAGCGTCGTGTCGTACGGCCCGAGGCGGGAGAAGACCGGCACGAGGTGCGCCCGGGCGAGGACGTTGACCGAGTCGATCTGCAGGAGGCCCAGCCGCGCGACCGTGGAGCGGTAGCGGGCGGCCGTCACGGGCCCGGCGGGCCGCGGGCCGGCGAGGCCCTGGGCCGCGAGCGCGGTCCGCCGGGCTGCGCTCAGGGTCATCCGGCGGGTGGCGCGCGGCGCGGGCGAGGTCATGGTGAGAGTGTGCCCTGCGGCACCGACATCTCGGGCGGCTCTGACAGCACAGAGAACCCTGTCGACCGGCCGCGCGCGACGACGGCGTGACCTCTCGGGAGAGGTCACGCCGTCGTGGTCCGGCGGTGCGGACGGTGGGACAGGGGCGCTGCGGGTGAGTGCCAGACGGTGCCGGTCAGGACCCGTCAGCGCCTGTCAGCGCCGTTACCGGTCGATCAGTCCGACGACGCGGCTGCGGCCGCGAGCGCTGCGGCCTCGAGGCTGCACGAGGTGTCGAGGGCGATCACGCCGTAGGTCCACCCGCGTCGTCGGTAGGCGACGGAGGGGCGGGCGGTCTCGGAGTCGATGAAGAGGAAGAAGTCGTGCCCGACCATCTCCATCTCGTAGAGCGCGTCGTCGATCGACATCGCCTCGGCCGTGTGGAGCTTCTGCCGGATCACGACAGGAGAGTCTCCGAGCTGCGTCTCGACGGTCTCGCCCGGGTCGGAGGGGGACGTCGGCTCCGGGGTCACGGGCGGGAGCGGCGGCTCGTAGGGCCGGACGTCGGCCGTGTCCATGGGCGCAGGGTGCCGGAAGCGGTTCTTGCGGCGGTCGTTGGCGCGACGCAAGCGCTCGGTGAGCTTGTTCATCGCGAGGTCGAGCGCTCCGAAGCGGTCGTCTGCTGCGGCTTCGGCGCGGACGACGGGTCCCTTGTCGCGGACGGTCAGCTCGACGCGTTCGCGGATCCCAGACTGCCGGGGGTTGTTCTCGTGAGTGACCTCGACGTCGACGCGCTGCGCGCTCGGTGCGAGCTGCTCGATCTTGGCGAGCTTGTCCTCAGCGTGTCGGCGAAAACGGTCGGCTACTTCAGTGTGCCTGCCGACGACAACGATCTCCATGTGAGCCTCCAAGGGAGTGGGTGGGCGTCGCTCGACGCCCGTCTACCAGGTGCGGGGGCGCCCTCGCGGGAGCCAGTTCTCTACCACCTCCCACCACTGTCGAGATCTTCTGGACAGGCTATCCCGTACCCGGGTCGGAGTGCACCAGGAGGCTGTGCGGAGATGGTGCGTGAGGGCTGGTCGGGGTGGTGGGAGTGGGGGTGGGAGTGGCTGCGAGCACCAGTCCGAGGACCACCTCGTGGCCCGCGGCGTGCAGGGCCCGCGCGCACTCCGCCAGGGTCGCGCCCGTGGTCAGGACGTCGTCGACCAGCACGCAGGCGGCCGGCCCCGAGGTCGCGGTCTGCGCGGCGCGGCGCACGCGCAGCGCACCGGCGAGGTTGCGCCACCGGGCACGCGCCCCGAGCCCCGACTGGTCGGCCGTCCGGCGACGAGAGTGGACGAGCGCCGGGACCAGCCGGACCGGGGCCGCAGTCGACCACGAGGCCCGGAAGACCTCGGTGGCCGCACGCGCGAGCTCGACGGTGTGCTCCCTCCCCCGCCGTCGGACCGCCGGGCGTGTCGAGGGCACGGGCACCACCCAGACCTCCCGCCCGACGAGGCTCTCGACGGGGACGAGCGCGACGCCGGAGCGCGCCCCCTCGCGCAGGCGAGCGCCGAGCACGCCGGTGCAGTCCGTCCGACCCCGGTCCTTCCAGGAGACGACGACGGTACGCACGGTCCCGGAGCCGACGGCGCAGGCGAGCACCGGCCACCGGGAGACGAGGCCGTCACCTGCGGCCGCCTGCGCCGCGGTCGAGGCCTGGGCTCCCCCTGCGGGCAGCTGCACGAGCCGCGGAGCCGCACCGTCGACGCGCAGCGCCCCCGAGCCCAGCGCGTCGCGGCACACGCCGCACAGGACGACGTCCACCGCGCCGCAGCCGGCACACCCGAGCGGGACGACGAGGCGGACGAGACCGCCGGCGAGCGGGACGACGACGGCGGCGGCGGTGGCGAGCAGCCGGCTGAGGTGGGGTCTCATGCCACGAGGGTGCCCGGCAGGACCAGGCTCCGGCCGACCCGCCGTCGCCGCCGTGGACGACGGGGGGGCGCGTCGTCCCTGGGGACGAGCCGTCTGACGGACGAGCCGTCTGACGGACGAGCCGCCGCGTGGCTCACCCCGGGAAGGTCGGGAGCTCCACGTCCTCGGCGACCCGGGTCCACGTGGACCCCGTCGTCGCACGGTTGAACAGCTCGCCGTCCGCGGTCACCACGTAGACCGCACGGCGACCACGGCCGGACGCGATCCACTCGGCCCCCTCGACGCCCGAGAGTGCCTCCGAGTGCGCGGCGAGCGGCACGAGGTGCACGGTCCGCGCGCCCGAGCTCTGGCCCTGGGCGAGCACGGCGAGCGTGGACTCGTCGACCCACACCACCTGCGAGGCGCCGACCACCGCGGCACCGGCGACCAGGGCGTCCGAGAGGCGCACCGGGATGTCCGTGTCGCCGCGGACGATGCCGGCCACGTCGATCCGGGTCTGCCCAGCAGTCCCGGAGGTGTCGGACGAGACCACGGCGATGCGTGCGCCGTCGCGCGAGACCTGGACGGACTCGACCTTGCGGCCGTCCAGCCAGTCGGCGGGCACCGCGGTGACGACGCCGTCGGGCGAGACCACCTGGAGCGGGGAGCCGGCGAGCATGTCGCCCGACCACATCCACCCGAACCTGTCGACCGAGGGCGCCAGGAGGTCCTTGCCGGCGAGCAGCACCTGGGACGGCTCCGCGTTCGTCGCCACCGTCCTGATCGAGGTCCGACCGGACCGGAAGAGCACCTGGGCGCCGTCCGGGCTGATCGCGAGGGCGGTCGGGTCCGCGGCGGTCAGGGGCAGGATGCCCTCGACCGCCTCGACACCGCCCCCTGACACCGTGCTCACCTGGTCCCCGCTGAGCACGAACGGGCTGGCCATCACCGGGACCGGGTCCCGCACCGGCTCGACCCGCGAGCGGATGTCGAGGGGTGCCGATCCGACCGTCACCTCGACGGCCCGCACGCCGGAGACCCGCAGCAGCACGGCCTCGAGCTGGGCCTGCAGCATGGCGCGCTGGTCGTCGGTGGCCTCGAGGACCTCCTGGCTGAGGTCGACGTGCGCCGTCCCGTCCTCGTCGACGACCACGGAGTCGAGCACGAGGCGGGTCCCCTCGGGGGCGACCACCTCGACCGAGTCCCGCAACCACTGCGACGGCCCGGCGAGCAGACCGTTGACCGCGCGGGCGGCGGTGTTCGTGCTCGAGTACCAGCGGACGTCGGGCACGAAGAACTCACCGTCCCGCGACGGGAAGTACAGCGTCGTCTGGCGGAAGATGGTGGTGAAGTTGGAGTCCGACATGAAGGTTCCGTCCTCGGTCCCGGTGATCCGCCACTGGCCGTCCGGCTGCTGCTCGAGGGTGAAGGCGAGGTCCTGGAGCGTCCCCGTCGTGGCCTCGGTGTAGCGGCCCGCGGAGTCGAGCTGGGACGAGACGGCCACCTGACCGCTGATCTCGGCGGTCGCCGGCGTCTCGTCGACGGCCTCGGTCGTGCTCGTCGACGCGTCGGTCTCGAGGTCCTCTGGCGCACCCGGGATGACCTCCTCGGTCGGCCCGGAGACCTGCGTGAGCTCCGCGTCGCGAGCCGTCACGACCGTCCGGACCGTCGGGTCCCAGGTGTCGGCGGCCTGGTCCACGAGGAACTCCCGGGCCGTCGTCCAGTCCTCGTAGATGCCGCCCGCCTGCGCGCTGAGGAACCCCGCGACGATCTCCTCGGGGCCGGCCCCGGCCCGCGGCCCGCGGGGCTGGAGGAACACCGGGCCCGGGTCGGTGATGCTCACGTCGCCGCGCTGCACCGTCCCGGCCTCCGGGATGCGGGCACAGCTGCTGGTCACGACCAGGCTCGCGAGCACGCCGAGCACCACCGCGAGACGGGACCTGCCAGGCGAGGAGCGAGGTGTCGGTGCGGTCATCGGTGGTCTCCCAGCTCACGGGCGGGCACGACCGTCGCGGGGTGCTCCGCGACGGTCTCCTCTCCCGGCAGGTCGGTGATGTCGGGCAGGCTGGCCGGCCCCGACTCGTCGGTGCGCCGGGCGTCGACGTCGACGTCCTCCGGGGCGCGGCCCGCGGCCAGCTCGATCGGCGAGCTCGTCAGCACGATCCCGGCACGGCGCGGGAGGGTGAGCCGGAAGGCAGCCCCGAGACCGGGCTGAGCCCAGGCCTCGAGCCAGCCGCCGTGCAGCAGCGCGTCCTCGAGCGAGATCGCCAGGCCCAGCCCGGTCCCCCCGCTCGTCCTGGCCCGCGCCGGGTCGGCCCGCCAGAACCTGTCGAACACGTGGGCCACCTGGTCCTTGGCCATGCCGACGCCGTAGTCGCGCACCTGGACGGCCACCGCGGTCGCGTTCGAGGCGACCCGCACCTCGACCGGTCCGCTCTCCGCGTACTCGATCGCGTTGACCAGGAGGTTGCGCACCACGCGCTCGACCCGGCGCCGGTCGAAGTCCGCGGTGACGGGCTCGTCCGCGAGGTAGGCGGCCACCCACACGTCCTTGCGGACCGCGAGCGGCGTCGCGTGGTCGATCGCCGCGCTCACCACGTCGCGCAGGTCGAGCGCCTCGGCGTCGAGGACCGCGGCCCCCGCGTCGAAGCGGCTGATCTCGAGGAGGTCGGCGAGGAGGTCCTCGAACCTGTCGAGCTGCGCCGAGAGCAGCTCGGCGGAGCGCTTGAGCACCGGGTCGAGGTCGTCGCGGTTCTCGTAGATCATCTCGCTGGCCATGCGGACCGTGGTGAGCGGAGTCCGCAGCTCGTGGGAGACGTCGGAGACGAACCGGCGCTGGACCGTCGAGAGCTCGTCGAGGCGCTGGATCTGGTCCTGGAGGCTCTCGGCCATCTCGTTGAAGGACCGTGCGAGCGTCGCGATCTCGTCCTGCCCCTTGGCCTGGAGCCGCTCGTCGAGGTGGCCGTCGGCGAGGCGCTCGGCCACCTGGGCGGCGCGCTGGACGGGCTTGACCACCTGGCGCGTGACCACCCAGGTGCTGCACGCGAGGAACACGATGAGCAGGACGCCGGCGATGGCCAGCACCCGCTGCATGAAGCTCAGCGTCTCCTGCTCGGCCTCGAGGGAGTAGAGGAAGTACAGCTCGTAGGCACCCGCGACGGGGACGTCGACCTTGGACCCGACGATCACCCCCGGCACGGTCCCGGTCCCGTCCGGGATCGACACCGACTGCCAGCGCTGCTCCTCACCCTGGGCGGTCTGCTCGCGCAGGGTGTCCGTGATGAGCCCGCTCAGCTGGGGCGCCGTGCTGCTGTTGAGGACCGACGACGCCGAGTCGGGGTCAGTGCGCCACAGGAAGATCTCGCGACCGCTGGACCCACCGCCCTGGAGCAGCCGGACCATGTCGTTGACGAGCTGCTGGACCCCCGTGGTGGTGGTCGCGCTCGTGGTGTTGAAGGCGGTCTGCGCCTGCGCGGTCGACCGCGAGCTCTCGGTGAGCACCTGCGTGATGCGCTGCTCGAACAGCCCGTCCCGGATGGCTCCTGACAGGTAGGTGCTCAGGACCATCACCGCGAGCAGGCCGAAGCCGATCGCCGTCGAGGTGACACGCAGCTGCATGGACGTGCGCCAGGCGAGCAGGACCCGCCGCGCCGACCAGCGCACCCTCTGGGCGGCACGGCGCACGCTGCGTCTCACAGACCGCGCGACCGGCCGACCTCCGGCGCTCATGTGGTCGCTGCGCCAGCCTTGTACCCGACGCCGCGGACGGTCAGCACGATCTCGGGGACCTCGGGGTCGTGCTCGATCTTCGAGCGCAGGCGCTGCACGTGGACGTTGACGAGGCGGGTGTCGGCCGCGTGCCGGTAGCCCCAGACCTTCTCGAGGAGGACCTCGCGGGAGAACACCTGCCAGGGCTTGCGGGCGAGGGCGACGAGCAGGTCGAACTCGAGGGGGGTCAGCGAGATGGCGGCTCCGGCGCGCGTGACCCGGTGGCCCGTCACGTCGATCTCGAGGTCTCCGATGCTCAGTCGTTCTGGGGCAGGCTCGTCGGTCCGGCGCAGGCGCGCGCGGATCCGGGCGACGAGCTCCTTGGGCTTGAAGGGCTTCGAGATGTAGTCGTCGGCCCCCGACTCGAGCCCCTGGACCACGTCGACGGTGTCGCTCTTGGCGGTCAGCATGATGACCGGCACGCCCGACTCCGCGCGGATCTGACGGCACACCTCTGTGCCGTCCTTGCCCGGGAGCATGACGTCGAGCAGGACGAGATCGGGAGACGTGCTGCGGAAGATCCCGATCGCAGCGTCTCCGTCCGCGCAGAACACCGGGTCGAATCCCTCGGTCTTGAGGACCAGTCCGATCATCTCTGCGAGCGCGGTGTCATCGTCAACGACCAGCACACGTGACTTCATCCAGCCATCTTGCCATCTCCCCTGCGTCGGCGGCGCGTGGCACGATGAGCAGGCAGGATGATCTTCGCGCGACACGCCGCACCAGCCTGCGCAGACCGCCGCGGCCCGCAGCCCGATGGCGCAGAATGGCGCGAGCGGCGGCTCGGTCCCGTGCGGGTCCTCGCGGCTACGCGCAGGAGAGAGCGCGCACCGGCAGCACTCCCGAACCACCGAGAGGTACCAGGATGACGAGCCCGCAGGACGGACCGGAGGAGACCCCCGTGCCCTTCGCGCCACCCGGCGGCACGCCGCCCGCACCGGGGCAGGACGGCTCCTCGGGGTCCCCTGACCCGGCAGACCCCGCAGGCAAGGCAGACCCGGCGCAGCAGGGCGCTCCCGCCCAGCAGCCCGGCGGCTGGGGCCAGCCCTCGGCGCAGATCGGGTACCAGCAGCCCCGGTACGGTCAGTACGCGCCCGGCGGCGGCCCCGGTGCCCCCGTCCCGCCGGCAGGCTCGGGCGGCTACGGGGCCCAGCAGCCCGGTGGCGCGCCGTACGGCGGTGCCCCGCAGTACGGGAGCCAGCAGTACGGCGGCGCTCCCCAGTACGGCGGCGCCCCCCAGTACGGCGGCGCCCCCCAGTACGGCGGCCCGCCCCAGGGCGGTCCCGCGTACGGCGGCCTCCCCGCCCCGGGCTGGCGTCCGGGACCGGCCAAGCCGGGGATCATCCCGCTGCGCCCGCTGTCCCTCGGCGAGATCTACGACGGCGCCTTCGCCGCGATCCGCAAGAACCCGAAGGTCATGCTCGGCGTCGTGGCGCTGGTCATCGCCGTGGCCACCATCGTCCCGGCGCTCATCGCCTACGTGCTCGCGCCCTCGGCCAACCAGTGGCTCGACGACGGCGTCGTCACCGTCTTCGACGGGTCCGGCACCTCGCAGACCTCGGCCGAGCTCGGCCTCGACGGGATCGCCGGGCAGCTCTCGCAGGCGCTGCTCATCTCGCTCGGCGTGTACCTCGCGTCGATCATCACCACCGGCCTGCTCATCGTCGCGATCTCCCGGTCGGTCATCGGCACCAGCTTCACGGTGTCCGAGCTCTGGGCGCAGGTCCGCTCGAAGGTCGTCGGGCTCGTGGTCATCTCCCTGCTGCCCTCGGTCGGCATCGTCCTGGTCGCCGGCGCGTTCATCGGGATCATCGCGGCACTGGCCGCGGGCGGCGCCGTCGAGGGCGTGCTCCTCGTGTCGGTCCTCGCCCTCGTCGCCGTGGTGGTCGTCGCCGTCTGGCTGCTCACGCGGTTCCTGCTCACCCCCGCCGCCTACGTGCTCGAGGGGCAGAGCCTCGGCCGGTCGATCACCCGGGGCTGGCTCCTCAGCCGTGGGTCGTTCTGGCGGCTCTTCGGCATCTACCTGCTCTCGTCGGTCCTCGCGTCGATCGTGTCGACCCTCGTCGCGTCGCCGGGGTCCCTCGTGGCCGGCATCCTGTTCCCGTCGGGCGACACCATGCACGCGGGTGCCCTGGCCATCACGGTGGTCACGCAGATCATCGCGTCGACCATCTCCACGACCTTCCTGTCGAGCGTCGTCGCGCTCCTGTACATCGACGTGAGGATGCGCCGCGAGGGCCTCGACGTGGAGCTCGCCGCGGCCGCCGACGAGGCCTGATGCTCGGCCTCGGCACCCCGGTCGACCCTGACGCGACCACGGCGCGCGACCTGCTGCGCGACGAGCTGACCAACCCCGTCTACCACGACAGCCCGTCGCTGCTCGAGCGGTTCGTGCGGTGGGTCATGAGCCTGTTCGACGGGCTCGCGGTGCCCGGGGTCAGCGGGTTCTGGGGTGCGGTCATCATCGTCGGGGTCGTGCTGGTCGTGGCGGTGGTCGCGCTGATCGTGTCCGGTCCGCTGCGCCGCAGCCGCCGGGTCGTCGCGGCACCCGTCCTGCACGAGGACGACACCCGCACGGCCGACCAGCTCGTCGCCGCGGCCGAGGCGCACGCACGGGCGGGCGACCACTCCGCGGCGACCCTCGACGCCTTCCGCGCCCTGGTGCGACGGTCCGAGGAGCGCGCCCTGCTCGACGACGTCCCCGGACGGACCGCCGACGAGGCCGTCCGCCTGCTCGTCCGGGTCTTCCCGGCGGCCGGGCCGTCGCTCGACGCGGCGGGGAGCACCTTCGACGCCGTGTACTACGGGCGCCGTCCGAGCGACCGCAGCACCTACGAGAGCGTGCGCTCGCTCGACGCGTCGCTCGCCACCACCGCGCCGGCGCTGCCCTCCGCCCAGGGCGCGCCCGCCGGTGCCGGGGCGATCCGGTGAGCCCCGTGGACAAGGCGTCCACGCTGGTCGCCCCGGACGGGCCGGTGGCCCCCGGCGGAGAGGCCACGCGCCCCGCGGGCACGACGACGACCAGCAGCACCACCAGCGACGGCCCGGCCGTGCGCGGCGACGGCACGACCGCTGCTTCCCGCGCCGGCCGACGCTGGCGCGCCTCCCGGGTCGTGGTCGTCGGCCTCCTCTCCGCGCTGCTCGCCGGGCTCGTCCTCGTCGCCCTCACCCCGTCCACCACGACCGTGCGGCTCGACCCCGGCAACCCCTCCCCCGACGGCGCCATGGCGCTCGCACAGGTGCTCGGGGACCAGGGCGTCGACGTCCGGTCGACCCGCTCCGTCGCCGAGGCCGTCGGGCTCGCGGGCCCCGGGACCACCCTGCTCGTCGTCGACGACTACGGGATGCCCGACGACGTCGCCCGGTCCCTGCTCGGCACCGGCTCCGAGGTGGTGCTCGTCGCGCCCGGCCCCGCGCTGCTCGCCGCGGCGACCGACCAGGTCACCCACGCCTCGCGCAGCCCGCAGCCGACCACGCCGTCCCCCGCACGCTGCACCGAGCCCGACGCCGCCGCGGCCGGCGAGGTCACCACGGCCGGTGGCCGCTTCCGTGCCGGTGACAGCGCGACCGGCGCGACCGCCCTCTGCTTCACCGACGACTCCGGGGCGGGGCACTACGCCGTCACGACGCTCGACGGCTCCCCCGACGTCACCCTGCGCGTCCTCGACGACGGCTCGGGCCTCACCAACGCCGCGGTCACGACCGCCGGCAACGCCGCCCTCGGGCTGCGCATGCTGGGGCACGAGGAGACCCTCGTCTGGCTGGTCCCCGAGCGACCCACGACCGCCGACGACGGCGGGGGCATCACGGCGTACCTCCCACCCTGGGCCGTCCCGCTCGCCGCGCAGCTGCTGCTCGTGGTGCTCGTCCTCGGGCTCTGGCAGGGCCGGCGGCTGGGTCCCCTCGCGACCGAGGACCTGCCCGTGGTCGTGCGATCCTCCGAGACCACCCTGGGACGCGGCCGCCTCTACCGCCGGTCACGCTCCTACGGGCACGCCGGCGCCTCGCTGCGCGCCGGCGCCGCCGACCGCATGGCCCGACGTCTGGGCCTGCCGCGGTCGAGCAGCCCCGACGCGCTCGTCGACGCGGTCTGCCGCGCGACCCGCCGACCGCCCGAGCACGTCTCCGGGCTCCTGTACGGACCACCACCCACCGGCGACGTCGGTCTGACGCGCCTGGCCACCGATCTCGACGAGCTGGAGAGCGAGGTTCACCGCGCGTGAGCACCCCACCCCCACCCCCCGCACCCGAGAGCGCAGGCCTGGAGAAGGTCGGCCCGACGAGCGGCGCCGACAGCACTGCCGGGTCTCAGGACCGTCCCGAGCCGTCGTCGTCAGACCTGCGGGCCACGCTCGGCCGGGTCCGGACCGAGGTCGCCAAGGGCGTCGTCGGCCAGGACGCCGCCGTGACGAGCCTGCTCATCGCCCTGCTGTGCCGCGGGCACGTGCTCCTCGAGGGGGTGCCCGGGGTCGCCAAGACGCTCCTGGTCCGCACCCTCGCGGCGAGCCTGTCCCTCGACACCAAGCGCGTGCAGTTCACGCCCGACCTCATGCCCGGCGACATCACAGGCTCCCTGGTCTACGACGCGCGCACCGCGGAGTTCAGCTTCCGCGAGGGCCCGGTCTTCACCAACCTGCTGCTCGCCGACGAGATCAACCGCACGCCCCCCAAGACGCAGGCCTCGCTCCTCGAGGCCATGGAGGAGCGCCAGGTCAGCGTGGACGGCGAGCCGCTCCCGCTGCCCGACCCGTTCCTGGTCATCGCGACCCAGAACCCGGTCGAGTACGAGGGCACCTACCCCCTCCCGGAGGCGCAGCTCGACCGGTTCCTGCTCAAGGTGCTGCTCCCGCTGCCCGAGCGTGACGTCGAGCTCGAGGTCCTGGCCCGCCACGCCGCGGGCTTCGACCCGCGCAACCTCGGTGCCGCCGGCGTGCGCCCCGTCGCGAGCGCCGACGAGCTCGAGCGCGCGCGCCGCGAGGTCGCCCAGGTGCAGGTGTCGCCCGAGGTCCTCGGCTACGTCGTCGACGTGTGCCGCGCGACGCGGTTCTCTCCGTCGCTGTCCCTCGGCGTCTCGCCCCGCGGGGCCACCGCCCTGCTCGCGACCTCGCGCGCGTGGGCCTGGCTCAGCGGACGGACCTTCGTGACCCCTGACGACGTCAAGGCACTCGCGCACCCGACCCTGCGCCACCGGGTGCAGCTCCGCCCCGAGGCCGAGCTCGAGGGGGTCAGCGCCGAGACGGTGCTCTCGACCGTGCTCGCGTCCGTCCCCGTCCCGCGCTGAGCCGTGGTCCTCACCTGGCGTGCCGTCGCCCTCGCAGCCCTCGGCGTCGTCCCCGTGCTGCTCACGCGCACCGTGGCGACCGTGCTGCTGTGGGCGGTGGTCGTCGCGCTCGTCGCCGCCGTGGACGCCGCGCTGGCGGCCTCGCCGCGCGACGTGTCGGTCCAGCGCACCGTCCCGCGGGCCGTGCGGCTCACCGAGCACGCCCGCTCGACCCTCGTGCTGCGCAACGGGTCGCGACGACGGTTCTCGGGCGTGGTCCGCGACGCCTGGCAGCCATCCGCGGGGGCGCAGGGCGACCGGCACCCGCTCGACCTGCCCCCGGGCGAGCAGCGCCGCACGGTCACCGTCCTCGTCCCGACGCGGCGCGGAGACCGGCGAGCGGACCGCGTGACCCTGCGGGCCCTGGGCCCGCTCGGCGTCGCCGGCCGGCAGGCCTCGATCCCCGTGCCCGGCACGCTGCGGGTGCTGCCCGAGTTCGCGTCCCGACGGCACCTGCCCAGCCGGCTGGCGCGCCTGCGCGAGCTCGACGGCCAGGCCGCCGTGCAGATCCGCGGCGAGGGCACCGAGTTCGACTCGCTCCGCGAGTACGTGATCGGCGACGACGTCCGCTCGATCGACTGGCGGGCCTCCGCGCGCGGCCAGGAGATGGTCGTGCGCACCTGGCGGCCCGAGCGCGACCGCCGGGTGCTCGTCGTCCTCGACACCGCCCGCACCTCGGCCGCGCGCATCGGCGACCAGCCCCGCCTCGACGCGAGCATCGAGGCAGGGCTGCTGCTGGGCGCCCTCGCGTCGAAGGCCGGCGACCGCGTCGAGATGGTCGCCTACGACCGCGAGCTCCGGGCGCGCGTCGCCGGCGCCGCCGGACCGCGCCTGCTCCCCGCCCTCGCCGACGCGATGGCGCCGCTCGAGGCCAGCCTCGTCGAGACGGACTGGCCCGGGCTCGTCGCGCTGGTGCGTGAGCGCCTGTCGCAGCGGTCCCTCGTCGTGATCCTCTCGACGCTGGAGCCCGCGGCCATCGAGACCGGGCTGCTGCCGGTGGTCGAGCAGCTCACCGCGCACCACACCGTGGTGCTGGCCTCGGTGGCCGACCCGGCCGTCGCCGCCCTGCGCGAGGGGCGCTCGACCGCGGCCGAGGTGTTCGACGCCGCGGCGGCCGAGCGCACCGAGCTCGAGCGCGCAGCAGCGACAATGGTCCTGGGCCGGCGCGGCGTCGACGTCGTGTCAGCCCTGCCCGACGAGCTCGCACCACGGCTCGCCGACACGTACCTCTCACTCAAGGCCGCAGGAAGGCTCTAATGCGACTCTCGCCGAACGACTCGACCGCCCGCCAACGACGCAACCGCCGGGTGGCTCTCGCCATCGTGGCTGCGCTCGTCCTGACGACGGCAGCGCCGGCGCTGCTCTACATCTTCAGCTGATCCACCGACCGGCTCCGGTGCCGCGCGCGAGCGGGCACCGGGGCCGTCTGCGTCTGGCGGGGTGGCGCGGGGCAGCCGTCGGGCCTCAGCCGACGACCTGCTGGACGCTCCCGACGTTCTCCTCCTCGAGGTCCCCGGTCTCCCCCAGTGCGACGGCACGACGTCCGAGCACGAGGACGTAGGTCCAGAAGGCCCCGAGGGCGAGCGCCCCGATGACGATCTTGAGCCACCAGACCATGGACGATCCGGTGACGAAGCCCTCGACGAGCCCGGAGAGGGCGAGAGTCGCGACGAGGCCGGCGGCGACGGTGAAGAGAGCACGCCCCTCCTCCGCCACGGCACGACCGCGCGGACGGTGGCCGGGCGCGACGAGGGTCCAGAAGAGCTTGAGTCCCGCCGCGCCCGCCACGAGGATCGACGTGAGCTCGAGCAGGCCGTGCGGCAGGATGAGCTGCAGGAACATGCCGAGCTCGCCGTAGTGCGCCATCATCCCGCCGATCGCACCGACCATGACGAAGTTCTGGACGAGCACGTAGACGGGCCACAGCCCGGTGATGCCGAAGGCCACGCACTGCGCGGCGATCCAGGCGTTGTTGGTCCAGACCACGGCGGCGAAGCCCGCGCCCGGCTCGTAGTACTCGGCGAAGGCGTTCTGGACGTACTCCTCGCGGTAGCTCGGCGGGCCGACGGCCGCGAGCCCCTCGGGGGTCGTCGCCACCCAGACCCCGGCGACGACGGCGAGCAGCAGGAAGGCCGCGCTGACGCCCCAGATCCACCAGCGCAGCCTGTAGAAGGCTGCCGGGAGGGAGAGCACCACGAAGCGTGCGACGTCGCGCCAGGCGGGCTCGTGCGCACCGGCGATGGAGGTGCGGGCGCGGTTGAGGGTCTGGGACAGCTCGGAGACCAGCACGGGGTCCGGGGCGGAGGACCGGACCGTCGACAGGTGCGTGGCCACGGTCTGGTAGAGGCGGACGAGCTCGTCCGCCTCGGCACCGTCGAGGCGACGCCGGGTGCTCAGCGTCTTGAGCCGGTCCCACTCGCCACGGTGCACGTCGGAGAAGGCGTCGAGGTCCACGGACGATACCCTGCCATAGAACAGCGCGTGACGTCGCTCGACGTGCGCACCGGCCCGGACCAGCAGGAGGACCCGTGGACGACGGCATCGTCATCGGCGAGGGCGTGGTGCTCGACGCCCGCCCCGCGTCGTTCGCGACCCGCATGCTCGGCAGCGCCGTCGACCTCACCGCGCAGGGCGTCGTGCTCCTGCTGCTGCTCGCCGCCGCGACGGGGAGCTTCGCCGTCGGCGGGCAGGACATCGCGCCCGCGCTGCTCATCGCCGTCCTCGTCGTCGTCATGGTCGTCGTGCCGACGACCGTCGAGACGCTCACCCGCGGCCGGTCCCTCGGCAAGCTCGCGACGGGCATCCGGGTGGTGCGCGACGACGGCGGCCCCGTGCGGGTGCGCCACGCCTTCGTGCGGGCGCTCGTGGGGATCGGCGAGCTGTGGCTCACCTTCGGGACGGTCGCGCTCATCGCGTCCCTCACCAACACCAAGGGCAAGCGGATCGGCGACATGCTCGCCGGCACCTACGCCGTCCGCGTCCGCGGCGGTCGCTCGACGGCCGCGGTCGTGAGCATGCCGCGCGCCCTCGCCGGCTGGGCCGGCGCTGCCGACATGCGCCGTCTCCCCGACGGGCTCGCCCTGTCCGTCCGGCAGTTCCTGGCACGGGGCCAGAAGATGAACCCGGGCTCGCGCCAGCGCATGGGCCAGGAGCTGGCGGCCCGCGTGGAGCGGCACGTCGCCCCCGGCCCACCGGCAGGCACGCCGCCGGAGATGTTCCTCATGGCCGTGCTCGCCGAGCGCCGCTCCCGCGAGTGGGCCTCGGCCCAGCGCGCCCGCTCCGTCGCCGCCGAGCAGGCCGAGAGCGTCCGCACGCTCCCCTACGGCATCCCCGACCCGGCGCGCTGAGCCCGCGCACCCGACGTCGTCCTCGCGCCTGTGCCGGTGCCGGTGCGCTCGAACCGCTCGAAGGTGCGGACGAGCACGAGGAGGACGACGGCGCAGGCGACGAACCACGCCGGGCGGCTGATCCACCACGAGGTGCTCCAGCCTGCAGGCAGGTCGACGGCCGCCCCGACGGTGACGACGCCCACGACCACGAACATCGCCGTGAGGTGCCAGAGGTACACGGTCATCGACCGTGCCGAGAGCCACCCGACGGCTCGGGCCACCGTGGTGGTCCGCGCGAGGGCCTCGAGCCGGGTGCGCACCGCCAGAGCCCCGAACACCTGCACCAGCGCGAGAGCCACGAGGCACAGCGTCGGCGGGCCCATGTTCGTCAGGGTGTCTCCGGGCATGCCGACCATGCTCCGCGGGTAGGGGCCGACCGTGACCGCGAGCGCGAGCCCGACGAGCCCTGCTGCGGCGACCGCGGCGCAGCGTCGCGCCGACCACGCGAGCCGTCCGTCGGTGTACGCGAAGCCGAGCGTGTAGGCGAAGGCCCACACGAGGAAGAGGTTGACCGCCCCGACGTGCGGGACGTCGGCGCCGAAGCGGAGCACGTCGACCCCGACGGCCGCCGCGCCGATCGCGGCTACGCCCGCCACACCGGTGCGGTCGTACCAGCGTCCCAGTGCCGGAGAGGCGGCGAGGAGCACCACGTAGACGCCGAGGTACCAGAGCATCTGCGGGGCGATGCGGGCTGCGACGTCGACGGCCGGCCCGGGGACGCCGAGCACCGGCAGCAGGGCCCGGAGCACGACCCAGGTCCCGACGAACACCGCGACGGGCGGCACCAGCCTGCGCAACCGCACTGCCATGAAGCGCGACCAGGTCTCGGGCCGGCGCCGCAGCTGCCCGAGGGTCGCTGCGCCAGCGACGAAGAACATCAGCGGGATCACCTGGACCACCCAGGTCACGAGCCAGCCCGGGCCGGTCCCCAGGACGTTCACCACGGTCAGGTCGGCACCGTCCCAGGACACCTCCGGCATGGTCCAGTGCGCCACGACCACGGCGACCGTCCCGACCGCGCGGAGCAGGTCGAGGAGCGGGTCACGGGCCCAGGCCCGTGGGCCGTCCCGCCGCACCGGGGACGTGGGCCGTCCTGGCGGACGGGGCGTCAGGCGGGTCGGAGAAGGAGCGTGCGTCGGGGTGTCGAGAGATGGCACGGGAGACCTCGAGAGGTGGTGGGACGGGACCTCTCGAGTCTTGTCGTCCCAGGTCAGCGCACCTATGGGACGGACCTCCGAGCCGGCGGGTGGTCAGCCCACGTGCTGTGGTGGGGCTACCCCACGCCTCCCCTCAGACGCCAGGTGGCTCCGGCACGACCGGTCGGTCGTACCGGAGCCACCTGGCGGTGCGACGCCGTGGTCGCGGCGCTGTCAGCCGGTCAGGGGCGGGTCGCCTGCCTGCGGCGGACGAGCAGCAGACCTGCGACCAGGAGCGCCGCTGCCAGCACCGCGAGCCCTGTCACCGCAGCCCCGGTCCACGGCAGCGTGCCGGGTCCGGACGGCGCCGGGTCGGCCACTGACGGGTCCGCGCCGTCGGCGGGCGGGACCGGGGTGCCCGGGACGGCGAGGGTGACCTCGTCCGTCGCGGACACGACCCCGCCCGACGGGGAGACTCCCGACACGGTGGCCAGGTTCCGCACGGACCCGGCGTCGACGTGCTCCTGGGTGAGGACCAGCGTCGCCGTCGCCGTGACGGACTCGCCCGGGGCCAGCGTGCCCTCTGCGGCCGGCCAGGAGCCGTAGGTGAGCTCCGACAGGCCCGGGAGGGCGTCGGTCACCGCGACCGACGTGAGCGTGGCCGTCCCCCGGCTCGTCACCTCGAAGGTGAACGTCACCGTGTCACCGACGGCCCCTGCCGCTCCCGGCGCCAGCGCCGCCGTCTTGACCAGCGAGATGCCGGCCCGCGGGTCGGTGGGCACGGTCGCGGTGTCGTCGTCGCTGACCGGCGGGCCCACCTGGGGCGTACCGGTCGCGACGGCGACGTTCGTCACCGAGCCGCGGTCGACGTCCTCCTGGGTGAGCACGTAGGTCGCCGAGGCGTCGACCGACGCCCCCGGGGCGAGCTCGCCGTCAGCACCGGGCCAGGCACCGAAGACGACCTCCGAGAGCCCGGGCAGACGGTCGGTGACCCGGACGCCCCGCAGGGTCACGTCACCGGTGTTGGTGACGGTGAAGGAGTACGTCACCGTCTCGCCGGCGACCCCGGTCGCCCCGTCGGCCAGCGCCGCGGTCTTGACGAGGTCGACCGCCGGCGCCTGCGGCAGCAGGACCGACGCCTCCGCGGGGTCCGTCACCTCGACGCCGGCCGGCGACGTGCCGGTGGCCTCTGCCGTGTTGACGACGGCGCCCGCGTCGACGTCCTGCTGGGTCACGACGTACCCGGCCGTGCCGGTGACCTCCTCACCGGGCAGCAGCACGCCGACGGCGCCCGGCCAGACGAGGCTGATCTCCGAGAGCCCGGGCAGCTCGTCGGCGATCACCACGCCGGTGAGCGTGACGTTGCCGTCGTTGCGGGCGGAGAAGGTGAAGTCGACCGCGTCTCCCACGACCCCGGTCTGGCCGTCGGCCAGCGCGGCCGACTTCTCCAGGACGATCGACGGGGTCTGCAGGGTGACGACACGCTCGAGGTCCTCGCCGTCGACCGGCGACCCGAAGGGAGAGATGCCTGCTGTGGTCGCGAGGTTGTCGACGTAGCCGCGCTCGACGTCGGCCTGCACGAGGACGTAGCTCGTCGTGGCGCTCACCGACTCTCCGGGTGCCAGCACGCCCTCGTCGCCGGGCCACGTGCCCAGCGTCAGCGGCGCGAGGCCCGGCAGGTCGACGTCCTCGATCGACAGGTCACGCAGGGTGACGTTGCCGGTGTTCGTCGCCGTCAGGGTGTACTCGACGGTGTCACCGAGCAGCCCCTGCGACCCCGCGGCCAGGGCGCCCTTCTTGACGAGGGCGATCGTCGGCTGCGGCGGGACCACCACGGTCTCCGTGTCGTCTGCCTCGACGTCGTCGCCGGTCGGCGGGGTGCCGACCACCGACGCGGTGTTGTCCACGCTGCCGCGGTCCACGTCCTCCTGGGTGAGCGGGTACGTCGCCGTGGCGACGAGCTCGTCCCCGGGCGCGAGGGTGCCCGCGGTGCCCGGCCAGGCGTAGCTGATCGACGACAGCCCGTCGAGGAGGTCGGTGACCTCGACGTCGGTGAGCGTCACGCTGCCCGGGTTCGTCACGGTGAAGGTGTAGACCACGAGGTCACCGGCACGGCCCGTGGTGTCCGGTCCGAGCTCGCCGGACTTCACGAGGTCGACGAGCGGCTGCGGGTCGACCTGGACGAGCCAGGTGTCGGCGTCGTCGACGGAGGTGCCGTCGGGCGCCTCGCCCGAGGCGATCGCCCGGTTGTCGACACGTCCGGCGTCCACGTCCGCCTGGGTGAGGGCGTACCCGGCCGTGGCCGTCACGGTCTCGCCCGGCTGGAGCACGCCCTCGCCGAGGGCTGCCGACCAGTCGTAGACGAGGTCGTCGAGACCCGGGAGCGGGTCGCTGATCGCGACGTCGCGCAGGGTGACGTTGCCGTCGTTGGTCACGGTGAACAGGTAGGTGACGACGTCACCGGCGACCGTGGCCACGTCGGGCTCGGTCGCGAGCGTCCCGGTCTTGACGAGCAGGATCGACGGCGAGCTGCCCGGGGTGACCGTGACCGTGTCCTCGCCGGTGGGCGCCTGCCCGGCCGGGTCGGTGCCGGAGGCCGTGGCGGAGTTCGTCACCCCACCCGCGTCGATGTCCTCGCGCGTCAGCGGGTAGGTCGCGGTGGCCTGCACC
This sequence comes from Sanguibacter keddieii DSM 10542, assembly GCF_000024925.1. Taxonomy (NCBI): domain Bacteria; kingdom Bacillati; phylum Actinomycetota; class Actinomycetes; order Micrococcales; family Sanguibacteraceae; genus Sanguibacter; species Sanguibacter keddieii. Next base: position 1,062,913 of record NC_013521.1, on the reverse strand, counting down.
ACGTCGCCGGGGAGCAGCGTCCCCTCGTCGCCCGGCCACGCCCCGAAGGTCAGGGCCGAGAGCCCGTCGAGCGGGTCGTCGACGGTCACGTCGGTGAGCGTCGCGCTGCCCGTGTTGCGCACCTCGAAGACGAAGGTCGCGAGGTCACCCGGGACCGGTGCGACCGCGGCGATCGAGCCGGTCTTGTCGATGCTCAGGGCGGACAGCTCCACGCGGGAGGAGTCCGTCGCGTCGACGTCGTCGCCGAGCGCGGTCGTGGCGGTGGCGACCGCCACGTTGGTGTAGCCCGAGGCGTCCGGTGCCGGGCCCTCGCACGTGAAGGTGTACGAGTCGCCGTCCTCGCCCGCAGGGGCCAGGTCAGGGATCGTCACGCCCGCGCACTGCGCCGCCGCCAGGTCCTCGACCTCGACGTCGACGAGGGTCACGGGGCCCGTGTTGGACACCGTGATCGCGAAGTGCGCGACGCGCTCCGGGTCCTGGCCGTCGAGGACGTACTGGGTGTCGTCGTCCCCGCCTGCGACCACGGCACGGACCGGGTCGCCAGCAGGTGCCACGTCAGCACGCTTGTCGATCGCGATGCTGGGCACGGCCCGCACGGTGATCGTCTCGTCGTCGGTCGTCGAGCCCGTCCCCGTCTCCGGGGTGGAGGTCGTGACCGTGGCGGTGTTGGTGACCTGCTGCGACAGCGTGCCGACGGGCGGCGCCACGGCGCGCGCGGTCACCGTGACCGAGAGGGAGTCCCCCGCGGCGAGGTCGTCGAGCGCGGCGCAGCGGAGGGTCTCGTCCGTGACGGTGCAGGACCAGAGCGCCGGGTCGGCGGTGAAGGGCGTGTCGACACCCGCGAAGGTGAGCCCCGCCGGGAGGGTGTCCTCGACCACCACGTCTGCGGCGGCCTGCAGGCCCACGGTCGACGCCGTGAGCGTGAAGGCCACGTCCTCGCCGGTGCGGACGTCGCCCGTCCCGACACGCTCCTTGAGGATCGACACCTCGGTCGCGGCGAGGAAGGCGTCGGCCGAGTCGTCGTCGCCGACGTAGTCGCCCTCACCGTTCTGCGCCTCGCCGGTGCTGTCGGTCGCGGTGAGCGAGACCGTGTTGGTGTGGGCGTTCAGCGGACCGGTCGCGCTCGGCCCGACACCGGCCGCGGGGGCCTCGTAGGCGTCGGCCGTCGGCGTCGAGGTGTAGCCCACCACGATCACGTCGGCGGGAGCGACGTCGGCGAAGGTCCAGCGCACGGCGTCCGGGTCGAAGTCCCAGTCGGCGTCAGCCATCGCAGCCCCGTTCCGGGTCACCCCGGTGACGACCGGCGTGCCCCAGCCCGCGGGCAGCGTGTCCGTGGCCGTCACGGTCTGCGCGAGCCCGTTGCCGGAGTTCGTCAGGGTGAGGGTCCACGGGAACGGCGTGCCGACACGCGCGGTGGGGCTGCCCCCGGCTGCCTTCTGCACGGTGACGAAGGGGAACTCCGGGAGCACGACCGCCGGGTCGGACCCTCCGACGTACTGGCGGTGCGCCGCGTCCTCGACGCCGCCCGAGCCGGGCGTCGACCAGTACTCGGCGAGCTCTGCCGTGTTGGTGATCGTCGTGCCGGACCGCAGCGCCGCAGAGGGCTCGAGGGTCGCGGTGAGGTCGAGCGTGAGGGTCGCCCCGGGGGCGAGGGACTCGATGGTCCAGGTGACCAGGCCGCCCGAGACGGTCCCCAGGACACCGGCGGGCATCGTGCCCGGGAGGGTGACGTCGACGAGCCCCGCAGGGATGCTGTCGGTCACCACGACGTCGTAGGCGGTGGCACCTCCGACCGTCGCGGGGTTCGTCACGACGACGGAGTAGCTCACGGTGCTCGACGGCGCGGCCGTGACCGCGGTCGCCGCGTCCTGGGCGTCCTGGCCCTCGACGTACTTCTTGATGGTCAGGCCGGGCTCGGTGACGGTGACCGTCGCCTCGTCCTCGACCGAGGTCGTGTCGGTGGCGCCGGCCGTCGCGGCCCACGCGAAGCTCGCCACGTTGGTCAGCACCGACGCGCGGGCCGGGGCGGTCCGAGCGGCGTCCTGGACGATCGTCGCGTCGTAGGTGAGGGTGACGGTCCGGTCGTCAGGGGCGGACAGGATGTCGTCCGAGGCCTCGCAGACGACGTCGCCGCCGTCGGTGCCCGACCCGGAGGCAGGGGTGCAGGAGAAGGTCACCCCGGAGTCGACCGCGCTGACGGCGATCGACCCGGGGACGACGCGCAGCCCGGTCGGGACGGCGTCGGTGATCGTCGGGGAGTAGAAGTTGACGTTCTTGGGCAGGGTGACCGTCACCGCGAAGCTGCGGGTGTCACCGATGCTGCCGGAGGGCGCGTCGACGGTCTTGACGATGCTCGCGTCCTGGACCGTGACCGTGGCGTCCGCGGTGCTGGTCAGCTCGAGCTGACGCGCGTCGGTCGGGTCGACGCCGGGGAGCGTGTAGCCCACGAGTCCCGCCGTGTTGGTGTAGCTGGCACCGCCGGCCGCCGCCGGCGAGACCTCGGCCGTGTAGGTGAGCGTGTACGTCTGGCCGGCGGGGACGTCCCCGATGGTCCAGACGATCTGCGTCTCGCCGTCCGCGCAGGTGCCGAGGGGGGCCACGGTGCCGCGCGTCGGCGTCCCGGGGACCACGTCGACGAGCGCCGCCGGCACGCAGTCGGTGACGACGGTGTCGAAGGAGGTCGGACGGCCCGTCGTGTTCGTGGCGGTCAGCGTGTAGGTGAGGACCTGGCCGGCGACGACCGGGAGGTCGCCGTCGTCGACGGTCTTGGTGAGCGTCGGCTCGGCGACGACGTACTCGACGTCGGCCGTCGCGTCGTGGGTCGAGCTGGCGCTGGTGAAGGTCGCGGTGTTCTGCAGCACGTCACCGTACGCCCAGCGGGCGGCGGTCGGGGTGGTCCGGCCCGTCGTCCAGACGGTGACCTGGACGGTGAAGACCTGGTCGGCGGTCGTGGTGTTGTCGTAGACCGCGGGGAACTCGAGCCGTCCGGTGGCGTCGTCGAAGGCGAAGCCGGCCGGCTGCGTGGCGCCGTCGAGCAGCCAGAAGCTCTGCGTCGCGTCGACCGTGTACGGCCCGCTGCCGGTGGCAGCCTCGAGGACACCGGCGTCCTCGAGGACGCCGTCGAGCACGGTGGTGCGTGCCGGGACGGTGACCGCGTACTCGTAGACCACGTACTCACCGTGCACCGCCTGCGGCAGCGCGGTGGCAGGCGGGACAGGCGTCCCGCTGATGTTGTTGTTCTCGCCCTCGATCCCGGTGGTGACGACCGTCTTCGCGACGGTCACGTCGGGCAGGGACACGTCCGAGGTGTCGGAGGTCCCGAGCGTCGAGACACCGTCCTCGCCGGGGACGGCGACCGGGCCGGGAGTCCCGGCGTTCGTGAGGAACTGGTACGCGAGGATCGAGGCGGTGTTCTCGAGCCGGGTCGTGACCGGTGTCTCGGCGGGGACGGTCACCACGTAGGTGAGCGTCTTCGCGGTGGGCGCAGCCTCCGTGCCCGCGGGCAGAGTGAGACCGGTCCACACGACGAAGACCCCGTCGGGACGGGTCTCGACCACCCCGGCGTCGGAGACCGCCGAGACGTCGGCGGCCGCGATCCCGTCGGGCAGCCTGTCCTCGACGGAGATCCCCAGGATGTCCTCGCGCGCGCCGGTGAGGTCGACCCGGTAGGTGATCGCGTCGCCCTCGGCGACCTCGATGCCGTCGCGGTCGGACCCGACGAGGGCGCCGTCGGGAAGCGCCTCGGACGTGGCGGGGCGCGTCGCGTCGCCGTCGACGTCGCGGACGCCCTTGACCAGCTGCAGGCCGGCCTCGACGAGGATCGCGGCCTGGTCGCGCTCGAAGAACAGCTCGCCGCGGACGTTCTCCTGCTGGTACTTCATGAGGTTCTCGGGCTTGTCGAGCTGCGCCGCGTCCTCGGACACGCCGGTGACGGTCCCGGCCACGTGGATCACCAGGCGGGAGCCGAGCGGCACCAGGCGGTCGCCGTTGCCCGCGACGCGGGTCGACGGCTTCCAGGACAGCGTGCTGCCGTTGACGGTCTCGTTCCAGGTGACCCCGGGGATCTCCGTGGCGCCGTCGAACAGCGTGGTGGTCGTACCGACGTAGTCGACGCCCTCGGGCAGCATGTCGGTGACGACGGGGTTCCGGGTGTCGGCGTCGGGGGCGAAGCTCACGGTGAGCTCGTAGCAGACCGTGTCGCCGAGGACGAAGCTCAGGCCACCGGAGGCTGCCGGGTCGTCCCCCTCGACGTAGAGCGACGGGTCCGCCGGGCAGCCCGCCGAGACGTCGACGGCGCGCGGCAGGACCTTCTTGCTGATGCTGCTCGGGCCGGCGACGATGCGCGCGGACGAGTCGTCGGCGACCGTCGCGGTGACGCCGGCCTCGTCACCGGCCAGGCCGGTGGTGGTAGCGGTCATGACGACCGTGTTGACGAAGTCGTCGAGGGAGGAGGTGGTGCCCTCGTTGCCGGTGTAGCTGCCGCGCATGAGCACGGGGTACACGACGGCGTGGCTGTCGACCGCACCGGTCATGTCCGGAGCGCTGAGCGACAGCACGAACCGGCCCAGCACGGCGTCGTAGGCGACCCAGTCGACGACCGCGCCGGTGACGGCCGGGGCAGACCAGGAACCCGAACCGCTGGTGCTGCCCGGGACGCAGTCGGCGGGCAGGTCCTCGGCCTCGGCGGCGGTGAAGGACTCGCTCGAGCCGTCGGTCCTCGGGATCTCGACCGGGCCGGAGCGGACCGTGGTGCCTGCCGGGAGGACCGGGCAGAGGCCGTTGGGGATGATGTCGACGAGCGTGATGTCCGACGCGTCGGCGTACTCGCTGGTCCGCAGGTCGAGGGTGTACTTGGCGACGGCCCCCGTGAAGAACTCGCTCGAGCTGCCGCCGCCGAAGGGCGTCGGCGAGGCGTCGACGGGGCGCGTGTCGACGGACTTGAGGACGCGCAGGTCCATCGAGAAGACGACCTCGTCGTCCTGGTCGGTCGTGGCCCGGTCCGTGCCGGTGCGCACGACGCCGGCGTAGGTGCCGTCGACGGTCACGACGTTCCGGTAGACGTCGCCGTCGGTCGCTGCGGGGTCGCCCGCGCTGTGGCGCGTGGAGGCGCCGGTGTTGTTGTCGAGGTTGGCCGCCTGGCCGGTCGCGCCGAGGCCGTCCGGGCCCGGGCCGTCCGTCCAGGTCATGGTGTTCATCCGCTGCGGGATGCCCGCTGCGTAGACGATCGGGAGAGCCTGGTCGGCGGCGAGGTCGAGCGGGCCCCAGGTCACGCGGGTGTAGACGCCGTCGGGCAGGTCGGCCGGGAACTCGGCGGCGGTGCCCGCGGTCTTCTCGAGGGTGGTCACGGTCGACGCGGGGAGGCAGTCGGCGACCACGGGGGTCGCGGCGAGGTCTCCCGAGCCGGCGTACTCCTCGCGGGCGCCCGTGGTGTTGTCCATGGCCCCGCAGCCGAGGAACTCCAGGCCGGCGGGGAGGAAGTCGGTGACGACGGCGCCGGTGGTCGGGCCCTCGCTCGTGTTCTTCACGGTGATCGTGTACTCGGTGGTGCGGTCGTGCACGCCGCGCAGCAGCTCGGACTCGGGGCTGGGCTCGTCCTTGGTCACCCGGATGGCCTGGACGAGGGTGCTCGAGGGCGCGGCGTCGCCCGCGAGGGTCGCGGCCACGGCCGGCGCCGCGCCACGGCTGGTGCCGCCGGGGAAGACCGGCACGTACCGGGCGTCGGTGCTCGTCCAGGCGCGTGCCACGAGGTCCACCGTCGAGCCGACGGGGAACACCGTGGTGTCGTCGGTCTCGCCCGTCCCTGCGGCGGGCTGCGCGGGGTCGACGACCACCTCGAAGCTGCGGCTGGCGGTCGACGGGAGGTCGGAGACGTCCTGCCACACCCAGAGGTCCTGACCTGCCGGCACGAGCGTCCGGTCGGGCAGGCGTGACCCCGCGGGGTAGACCCGCGGTGTCCCGAGCCCGGAGGCAGAGACGAAGGCGACGCCCGTCGGGACGGTGAGCGTCACGGAGAGGTTGTACCAGGGGTCTGCCGAGGGGTTCGCGACGGTGAGCGTCACGGTCTCGCTCTCCCCCGCGAGCATGCCCTTGGCTCCGTCGGCCGACGGGGCGAGGGTGACCGCAGGCGTCAGCGCCGCTGCCTCGGAGGACGGCGCGAGGGCGATGCCGCCCAGGACCGTCGTGGCTGCGAGGGCGAAGACCGCCACGACGGCAGCCGTCCGCTGGAGGCCGGCGCGCCAGAGGTGGCGCGAGGCCTTGCCGGGGCGTCGGTGACGCGCGGTCGAGCTCGAGGGGTGCAGCGGAGCAGACATCGAAGAGGTCCCTGGTGTTGACGATCGCCGGTCTCCCCTCGACCGGTGCCAGGGCACGACAGCGTGCTCCGACCAGGGCCGACGGGGGTATCCCCAGATCATCGGCAGGACTGCCTCTCGGCATGAGTGCTCGGCGAGCACCTCCTCGTGTGCCACTCGTCACGCCTGCCGGTGGGGCGCCTCGTGCCTCGTGCCGTCGGCGTGACGGGAGCGGTCTCTCAGGCGTTGAGGCGGCGGAGGACCGCGAGGACCCGTCGGTGGTCTCCGGCGTCGAGCGGGAGGTCGAGCTTGGTGAAGATCGACGAGACGTTCTTCTCGACGGCCCCGTAGGACAGCACGAGGCGCTCGGCGATCGCGGTGTTGGACCGCCCCTGCGCCATGAGCTCGAGCACCTCGTTCTCGCGCGGGGTGAGGCGGGTCAGGCCGTCGTCGGCGCGGGCCGCGCCCATGAGCTGGGTGACGACCTCGGGGTCGAGGACGGTGCTGCCGTCGGCGATCCGCTCGAGGGCGTCGATGAAGTCCGACACGTCGGCCACGCGGTCCTTGAGCAGGTAGCCGACACCGCGGGCGTCGCCGGTGAGGAGCTGCGCGGCGAAGCGCGTCTCGACGTACTGCGAGAACAGCAGGACGCCCTGGGCGGGATTCGCCGAGCGGATCGCGAGCGCGGCGTGCAGCCCCTCGTCGGTGAAGGTCGGCGGCATCCGGATGTCGATGATGACGACGTCGGGCGCCTGGTCGGGGTCGAGCCCGTCGAGCAGCACCCGGAGCTGGTCGCCGTCACCCACGGCACCGACCACCTCGTGCCCGCGGCGGGTGAGCAGGGCGACGAGTCCGTCGCGGAGGATCACGGAGTCTTCGGCGATGAGCAGACGCACGGGGCGGGCCTCTCGGTGGGTGCTGCTGGGAGGGTGGGGCGAGCGAAGAGGGCGGGACTGTGGTCGACCGTCACACGTGCAGCGGCAGGACGACCGTGACAAGGGTAGGGCCGCCCTGCGGGCTGGTGATGGTGAAGACGCCGTCGACCGAGCCGACCCGCTCGGTGAGACCGGCGAGCCCGCTGTGGTGGCCCTCCGCGTCGGGCACGAGCACCACCGCACCGCCGACGCCGTCGTCGCGGACCTCGAGGCGCAGCGCCCGGGCGCGGACCCACACGCGCACGTGCATGGTCGTGGCCTGCGCGTGCTTGATGGCGTTGGTGAGCAGCTCGGTGACGCAGAAGTACGCGATGGTCTCGATCGCCTCGGCCGGGCGGGCGGCCGGTGGCCCCGGGAGGTCGACGTCGAGCTGGACCGGCAGCGGGCTGCGGGCCGCCAGCGTCTCGAGGGCGACCCCGAGACCGTTGTCGAGGGCCGGTGGGTGGATCCCGCGGGAGAGCTCGCGCAGCTCGACGAGCGTCTCCTTGGTCGAGGTGTGGGCAGCCGCGATGAGGTCGGTGAGCTCGCGCGAGGCACCAGCGGTGACGGCCTGCTCCTTGGCCTCCCCCAGCTGCATCGCGATCGCGACGAGCCGCGCCTGGGTGCCGTCGTGCAGGTCGCGCTCGATCCGACGCAGCGTGGAGTCGGCGTCCTCGACGGCGCGGCCACGAGACTGCTCGAGGCTCGCGACGCGCAGGCTGGCCTCGGTGGGGCCGAGGAGCCCCTCGGCGAGCATGCGGTGCAGGTGGGCGAGACCGCGCACGACCGCCGCCCCGACGAAGAAGAGCAGGATGCCGGCGACCGCCATGACGAGCTGGCGGGGCGCCGTGTCGACGAAGTAGTCGGGGACGAGCTCCGCGCCACGGTGCAGCACCCCCTGGGTGTCGGGCACGGCCGGGAGGTACCGCGACCAGTACCAGTGGGTCATGGCACCGAGCGGCACCACGAGCCACACGGCCGCGAGCGCGAGCGTGACGACCGCGAGCGGCAGCTGGAGCACCATGAAGGCCACGGCCCGCCAGCCGACGCCGTCGCAGACCATGGACCAGATCCCGGCCCACAGGCCCTTCTTGCGGCGGAACGGGGTGGGCCTGTCGATCTCCGCACGGAGCATGCCGCGGGCGAGACCGCGGTCGGCGGCACCGAAGCCGCGCGCCCCGACGATCATGGCGCCGAGGATCCCGCCTCCCCCGACGACGGTGAGGAGCAGTCCGGCGGTGAGGGCGAACATCGCGAGGACGTAGACGAAGCCGACGACGGACCATGCCGTGACGAGGAACAGGTAGGCCAGCTCGCGCCAGGTCCGCGACCTGAAGGCACCGCTGAAGAACCCGACGTGCTCGAGAGGCTGCGGCTCCCGGGACCGTCGCCACAGGTAGGTCGGTGTCTCCATGCTCTCCATCGTCGTCGGGGCTGCGCGACCGGTCCAGGTCGCACCCGGCCGGCTGTGGACGGACGTGCCGTCCACCGCCGGTGCGGGCTCGCTCGGACCGACCGTCCGGGCGGTCACGTCAGTAGCGGTAGTGCTCGGCCTTGTAGGGGCCGTCCGCGTCGATGCCGAGGTAGTCGGCCTGGGCCGGGCTCAGCTCGGTCAGCCGCGCCCCGAGGGCGTCGAGGTGCAGGCGCGCGACCTTCTCGTCGAGGATCTTGGGCAGGCGGTGCACGGCGACGGGGTAGGCCTCGTCGGTGCCGGCCTTGGTGTAGATCTCGATCTGGCCGATCACCTGGTTGGCGAAGGAGTTGCTCATCACGAAGGACGGGTGGCCGGTCGCGTTGCCGAGGTTGAGCAGGCGCCCCTCGGACAGCACGATGATGGACCGTCCGGCGCGCTCGCCGGTGGTGAAGGTCCACTCGTGGACCTGCGGCTTGATCTCGGTGCGGGTCACGCCGGGGACCTGGGCGAGGCCGGCCATGTCGATCTCGTTGTCGAAGTGGCCGATGTTGCCGACGATCGCCTTGTTCTTCATCCGCGACAGGTGGTCGGCGGTGATGACGTCCTTGTTGCCCGTCGTGGTGATGAAGAAGTCGGCCTCGTCGAGCACGTCCTCGATCTGGGCGACCTGGTAGCCGTCCATGGCGGCCTGGAGGGCGCAGATGGGGTCGATCTCCGAGACGATCACGCGGGTCCCCTGGCCGCGGAAGGCCTCGGCCGCGCCCTTGCCGACGTCCCCGTAGCCGGCGACGAAGGCGACCTTGCCGCCCATGAGGACGTCGGTCGCGCGGTTGATGCCGTCGGGGAGAGAGTGGCGGATGCCGTACTTGTTGTCGAACTTGCTCTTGGTGACCGAGTCGTTGACGTTGATCGCCGGGAACAGGAGGGTGCCGGACTCGGCCAGCTGGTACAGGCGGTGCACGCCGGTGGTGGTCTCCTCGGTGACGCCGAGGATGTTCTCCGCGATCGCGGTCCAGCGCAGCGGGTCGTCCTGCAGGACGCGGCGCAGCAGCGCGAGGACGACGTTCGTCTCCTCGGAGTGGTTCGGCTCGCCCGGGCGGGTGTCGGCCGGGACCTCGCCGGCACGCTCGTAGGCCAGGCCGTCGTGGACGAGCAGCGAGGCGTCACCGCCGTCGTCGAGGATCATGTTGGGACCCGCGTACGGGGCGTCTGCGCCGGCGTCCGGGTCGGCGGGCCAGAGCAGGATCTGCTCGGTGCACTCCCAGTACTCCTCGAGGCTCTCGCCCTTCCAGGCGAAGACGGGCACGCCCTGGGGGTCCTCGACCGTGCCGTGCGGCCCCACCACCACGGCGGCGGCCGCCTCGTCCTGCGTCGAGAAGATGTTGCAGGAGGCCCAGCGGACCTTCGCGCCGAGCGCGGTGAGGGTCTCGATGAGCACCGCGGTCTGCACGGTCATGTGGATCGAGCCGGCGATGCGGGCGCCTGCGAGCGGCTGGCTCTCGCCGTACTCGGCGCGCAGGGACATGAGCCCGGGCATCTCGTGCTCGGCGAGCCGGATCTGGTGGCGCCCCGCCTCCGCGAGGGAGAGGTCGCGGACCTTGTACTGGCCGGGGGACTCGCTGAAGCTGTGCGTCGACATGATGCTCCGAGGTCTCGGTGTGAGGGTCTCGGCCAGACTACTCGGCGAGGGTCCGCGCAGCAGGGGTGTCCACCGCTCCCTGGGGGTCCCCTCGACCGGCCGCCCGCGCACCTCGCAGACCTCGCGACCGCGGCGCGACCGACACTGCGGACATCCCTCGCGAGATGGCAGATCCTTGACCGGGGCACCCCGTGCGTCAAGCACTGGCAAACAGCCGGGCTTCGTGACCCGCACCACGAAGTCCGTGTGACCCAGGCAACATCTGACCATTTGATCAGATTGAGTAGATCACAAAGCGGTAACGATCGAGATCGGCGGAAAACCGCTGACCAGCCGCAGGTTTCCGGGTAAAGGAATGGTATCGCCACCCTCCGTTCACCCCCTGCTCCGGTAGCCAGACCGGAGGGCATGGGGCATGGTGGAAAAGACCGATCAAGGACACGATCGGCCTGCGAGCGCCCTGAACCGCCGCCGTCCGTCGTGGTCTGACACCCCCGGACCGGTCGCGCGATCTCGGCGTGGTGGCGCGGCGGACCAGTCCGTCGGCACCTTCGCCTCGACGCCCTTCCCGGCACCCCTCAGGTGCCGTCCTGGCGCGCCGTCGCAGGCCTCACCCAGCCGCTCCAGACGCGGGCGGCAGGACACGCGAACGGGGAGACAGTGACCGTAGGACCAGGAGTCACCACACAGCAGGACCCTGACCACGCAGGACGCACGGACGCAGCGGCAGCGCACTCAGCGCAGGGGGCCGCGCCCAGCACCTCGGGCCAGGACGCAGCGCAGACGACGCTGACCAAGACCTCGGGGACCACCCCGGCCAGCGGGGAGACCCCCGCCGTGCAGGTCGAGAACGTCTACAAGATCTTCGGCCGCCGCTCTGGCGAGGCCGCCCGCAAGCTCAAGGCCGGTGCGACCCGCGCCGACGTCGCCAGCCTCGGCACCGCCGCGGTCATCGACGCCAGCTTCGAGGTCGCCAAGGGCGAGATCTTCGTCGTCATGGGCCTGTCGGGCTCGGGCAAGTCGACGCTCATCCGCATGCTCAACGGCCTGTGGAAGCCGACGTCCGGGACCGTGCGCCTCGGCGGCCAGGACATCAACGCCGTCGGCGCCAAGAAGCTCCGCGACATCCGCCAGAAGAGCGTGAGCATGGTGTTCCAGCACTTCGCGCTCATGCCGCACCGCACCGTCCTCGACAACGCGGCGTACCCGCTCGAGATCCAGGGCATGGGCAAGGCGCAGCGGCTCGAGAAGGCCCGCACCGCCCTCGACCTCGTCGGGCTCACCGACTGGGCCGACAAGCTGCCCTCGCAGCTCTCGGGTGGCATGCGTCAGCGCGTGGGCCTCGCCCGCGCCCTGACCGCCGACACCGACGTGCTGCTCATGGACGAGGCCTTCTCGGCCCTCGACCCGCTGATCCGCCGCGAGATGCAGGAGCAGCTCGTCGAGCTGCAGAGCAAGCTCGGCAAGACCATCGTCTTCATCACGCACGACCTCAACGAGGCCATGTTCCTCGGCGACCGCATCGCCGTCATGCGCGACGGTCGCATCGTGCAGATCGGGTCCTCCGAGGAGATCCTCTCCGACCCGGCCAACGACTACGTCGCGCAGTTCGTCGCCGACGTCGACCGCACCCGTGTGCTCACCGCGTCGTCGCTCATGCACCGACCGGCCGCCATGGTGCCGCTGTCGGCAGGGCCGCGCGTCGCCTCCCGCACCATGCGCGAGGCGCAGGTGCAGGCCGCGTACGTGGTGGACCGCTCGCGGAAGCTGCGCGGCGTCGTCTACGACTCCGAGGTCGTCGACGCCCTGCGCGCCGGCACCACCTCGCTCGAGACCCTCGTCCGCGACGACCTCACCGCGGTGGACCAGGACGCCTCGCTCGCCGAGATCTTCCTGCCCGCCACGGAGTCCCCGCTCCCGGTCCCGGTGACCGACTCCGAGGGGCGCCTCGTCGGCGTCGTGCCTCGCGTCGTGCTGCTGCAGGCCATGGTGCCCCCGCACCTCGAGGACTCCGCGCACGACGAGACCGCCGCCGCAGAAGACACCGACACCACGGACGCCGCTGCGCAGACCGCAGCCGCGCAGCCAGCGACGAGCGCCGGAGCCGCTGACGCGGCCGCCGCAGCGCCCCTGCCTGCCGACGCGTCCGAGCAGACGACAGGAGAACGCCCGTGATCATCGCAGCAGACACCCAGTCCGGGCTCCCCCGGGCGCCTCTCGGCGAGTGGGTGGACTCCTTCGTCGGCTGGGTCACCTCGACCTTCTCGTGGTTCTTCGACCTCATCAAGGGCGTCCTCACCTGGTTCTTCGACCAGCTGGACACCATCCTCAGCGGCCCGCCGTTCTGGGTCGTCGCACTCGTCCTCGCCGGGCTCGCCTTCTGGGCGCGCGGCTGGAAGCTCGGGCTCGGTGCGTTCGTCGGCTTCGCCGTGATCGACATGGTCGGTCAGTGGGGCAACGCGATGGACACCCTCGCACTCGTGCTCATCGCGAGCGCGATCGCCCTGATCATCGCGATCCCGCTCGGCATCTGGGCCGCGCGCAACGACGCGGTCTCGCACCTGCTGCGCCCGGTCCTGGACTTCATGCAGACGATGCCCGCCTTCGTCTACCTCATCCCGACCGTGGTCATCTTCCTCACGGGTGAGGTGCCCGGCATCGTCGCGACCGTGATCTTCGCGCTCGCCCCCGGTGTCCGCTTCACCGAGCTCGGCATCCGCCAGGTCGACCGCGAGGTCGTCGAGGCGGGCCACGCCTTCGGTGCCACCGAGGGCCGCATCATGCGCCAGATCCAGCTGCCCCTCGCGCTGCCGACGATCATGGCTGGCATCAACCAGGTCATCATGCTGTCGCTCTCGATGGTCGTCATCGCGGGGATGGTCGGCGCCGCCGGCCTCGGCTCGGACGTCGTCCGTGCCCTCCAGCGCGTCAACATCTCCCTCGGCTTCGAGGCGGGTCTCGCCGTGGTCATCCTCGCGATGTTCCTCGACCGCGTGACCTCCGCCCTCGGCGACCGTGCCCCCGTGGCCAAGGCGCTCAAGACGACCTCTGCCTGACACCCGTCCGTCCGGGCGGGCCGCACCGGCCCGCCCGGACGACTGCACCACTCACCAACCCCGCGGCAGCGACCATCAGGGTCGCTGCCTCCAGGAAGGAACCATGCTCAACCGTTCTACGCACCGCACCGCACTCGTCGCCGGCTCGCTCGCCGTGGCCCTCGGCCTCGCCGCCTGCTCCTCGGACGACAGCTCGGCCGAGGACGCCCCCCGTCTCGACAACGGCGACCTCGAGACCATCTCGATCGGCATCCACTCCGGGTGGGACGAGGGCATCGCCGTCTCGCACCTGTTCAAGGTCATGCTCGAGGAGGAGGGCTACACGGTCGAGACGACCGAGGCCGACGCGGGCGTCGTCTACACCGGTCTCACCGGTGGCGACTTCGACGTGAACTTCGACATGTGGCTGCCCAACACCCACGCCGACTACCTCACGCAGTACGGCGACGAGATGGAGATGCTCGGCGTCTGGTACGACGACGCGAAGCTCACCATCGCCGTCAACGAGGACTCCCCCATCACCTCGCTCGACGAGCTCGCGGACAACGCCGACGTGTTCGGCAACCGCCTCGTCGGCATCGAGTCCGGCGCCGGCCTGACCCGCATCACGCAGGACGACGCGATCCCGGGCTACGGCCTCGAGGACATGAACTTCGTCGTGTCGTCCACCCCCGCGATGCTCGCCGAGCTCAAGGGCGCGACCGACGCCGGCAACGACGTCGCCGTGACCCTGTGGCGCCCGCACTGGGCCTACGACGCCTTCCCGATCCGCGACCTCGAGGACCCGCAGGGCCTCATGGGCGAGGCCGAGGAGATCAACTCGGTCGGCCGTGCCGACTTCGCCACCGACTACCCGACCGCCGCGTCGTGGATCGGTGCCTTCGAGCTCACCGACGAGCAGCTGTTCTCGCTCGAGAACATCATGTTCAACGAGAACGGCGGCTCGGACAACGACGAGTCCGTCAAGCAGTGGCTCGAGGAGAACCCGACCTTCGTCGACGACCTCAAGGCGTCCGCCGAGGCCTGAGCAGCACCGCACCACCCGCAGGCTCGCTGAGCCTGCTCCCCAGCGAGGCCGGTCTCCCCACCAGGGAGGCCGGCCTCGCTGGCGTCCACGGAGCCTCGCCTGGTCGTGTTTTCACCCCGGAGGTCTGGGACGGTACGTCACGGGACGTCCCGGATCGTCTCGCCCGGTCAAAGCAAAGACCACCCTCTGCTCCGCCCCGTCGACACGTACCGGCGTCAGTAGCATTCGACTGCCTCGGGGGCGGGGCCGCACAGTGCCGTCAGCCTCCGACGGTGTGCTCGTCGGCCACGGTGCCCGACGCAGAGATCGGAGCACCGGTGCCTCATCACCCGTCCCACCGCCCGTCCTACCGTCCGTCCACCGACGACGCACGACGCCCGAGCGCCCTCGCGCTCCTCGTCGCCCTCGTCGTGGCCCTGCCGCTCGTCGTCGCCGCCCCGGCGACGGCCGACGACGCCCCGGCACCCGACCAGGGCCTCGTCGACGACGCGCCGGCTCCCGGCCAGGAGCCCGGCGGCGAGACCCCCTCTCCCGCCGAGGAGGCCCCAGCGCCCGCCCTCGCCCCGGAATCGGACCCTGAGCCGGTGCCGGAGGAGCCCGCCAGCCCAGAGCCCCAGGACTTCGACGTCGCCCCTGACCCGACCGTCACGGGCACCGCCGCGGTCGGCACGACCCTCACCGTCGTCACCGGAGACTGGTCTCCGGCTGCCACCTTCACCTACCGGTGGCTCGCCGACGGACTGGCCGTCGACGGTGCGACCTCCACGTCGTACGTCCCCACCGCCGCAGACCTCGGGAAGGTCCTCACGGTCGAGGTCACCGGCGCCGCGGACGGCAGGACCCCGCAGAGCCGGAGCACCAGCACCGCCCCGGTCGCCGCAGGCACCTTCGCGACCACGCCCGTCCCGACGGTGTCCGGGACGGCGCGGGTCGGCTCCACGCTCACCGCCCAGGCGGGCGCCTGGCCCGCCGGTGCGACGCTGACCTACCAGTGGTCCGCCGCAGGCACGCCGGTCGCCGGAGCCACGCAGGCCACCTACGCGGTCACCCCGGCAGACCTCGGCGCGGCGCTCACCGTGCAGGTCACCGCGACGCAGACCGGGTGGGCGACGGCCTCCCGCACGAGCCTCCCGACGTCGGCCGTCGCCGCGGCCACCTTCACCAGCGCTCCGGTCCCGACCGTCACGGGCACCGCGAAGGTCGGCTCCACCCTCACCGCCGTCCCCGGCGCCTGGTCACCGGCCGCCACGTTCACGTACCAGTGGTCCGTCGGCGGCACGCCGGTGGCCGGTGCGACCCGTGCGACCTTCGTGCCCCTGGCCGCCGACCTCGGCAGGACGATCACCGTCAAGGTCACCGGGACCCTGGCGGGCTGGACCCCCGTCACCCGGACGAGCGTGAAGACCGCGGCGGTCGCCCCCGCCACGTTCACTACGGCCCCCGTGCCCACGATCAGCGGCAAGGTCCGGGTCGGCTCGGCGCTCTCCGCCGTGCCCGGCACCTGGTCCCCCAGCGCGACGCTCGCCTACCAGTGGCGTGTCGGCGGCGTGGCCGTCAAGGGCGCCACGAAGAAGACGTACACCCCTGCCGCGGGCGACCTCGGCAAGAGGATCACCGTCCAGGTGACCGGCACACGGACCGGCTGGACCACCCGTGCCCGCACGAGCGCGTCGAGCGCACCCGTCGCCCTCGGCGCCTTCACGGCAGCCCCCGTGCCCACGGTCACCGGGACCGTCCGCGCCGGGTCGACCCTCACCGCCAAGGCCGGGAGCTGGTCCCCCGGGGCGAAGCTCACCTACCAGTGGAAGGCCAACGGCTCCACCATCAAGGGAGCCACCGCGTCGAAGTTCACGCCGACGGCCCAGCAGGTCGGCACGAGGATCACCGTCCAGGTCACCGGGACCCGCACCGGGTGGACCACCACCAAGAAGACCAGCGCAGCCACCCGCGCCGTCGCGGCAGGCGTCTTCGCCAAGGCGCCCACACCGAAGATCTCCGGCACGGCCCGCACCGGGTCGACGCTCACGGCCACGGCCGGCACGTGGTCCCCGAGCGCGACGCTCAGCTACCAGTGGCTCGCGGGCGGCACGCCCGTCACCGGTGCCCGGTCCACGACCTTCGTGCCCACGACCTCGCAGGTCGGCAAGAAGATCACCGTCCAGGTGACGGCGCGCAAGGACGGCTGGACCACGACGTCGCGCACCAGTGCGGCGACCGCTGCCGTGACCACGCCCGCGGTGGTGCCGTCGGGTGACGGCATCTTCCGGGTCGGGTCGCAGATCTCCCCCGGGACGTACATCTCCAAGAACCCGGACTTCTGCTACTGGGAGCGCCGCTCGAACGCGACCGACGACCTCGAGGGCATCATCGCCAACGACATCGGCAACGGGCAGCGGATCGTGACGATCTCTCCGAACGACAAGTACTTCTCGTCAGACTGGTGCGGAGGGTGGAAGCCCCTGCCGACCACGGGCACACCGAAGACCTCGGTGACCCAGGACGGCGTCTACGCAGTCGGAACCCAGCTCGCACCAGGCCGGTACCGTGCACTGGGTACCGGGGACTTCTGCTACTACAGCGTGGTCTCGTCCTTCTCCGGCGAGCTCGACGCCATCCGCATCAACGGGTTCTCGGCCTACACCCAAGAAGTCGTCATCACGTCACGCGACGTCGGGTTCGAGAGCTCGAACTGCAGCACGTGGCGGAAGGTGGGCTGAACGGCCCACCCGGCTGTCTCCCCGACATCCTGACCGCAACGCGCACGAGGCCGGTCTCCCCCCCGTGGGAGGCCGGCCTCATGCCGCACCAGGACGACCTCAGGGCTTCCGGAGCGCCCCCGCCGCGTCGCGGAGGTCGGGCTCGAGGTAGATGCGCATCGACAGCCCGGGAGCCGCGGCCCGCACGCGTGCCTCGGCCTCGTCGATCGCGTCCGCGACCTCGCGGGCGCTCTCGGTCGCGTCGACCTCGATCTTGGCCGCGACGAGCACCTCCTCGGGGCCCAGGTGCAGCGTCTTGAGGTGGATCACCGACGGCACCCCGGGGCCGACGAGGGCGGCCTCGATCGCGGCGACCGTGTCCTTGCTGGCCGACTCCCCCAGGAGGAGCGACTTGGTCTCGAGGGCGAGCACGACCGCGATGAGCACCAGCAGCACGCCGATGCACGCCGTGCCCGCGGCGTCGTAGCGCCCGTCACCGGTGATGAGCGTCATCCCCACACCGAAGAGCGCGAGCACCAGGCCGATGAGCGCCCCGAAGTCCTCGAGGAGCACCACCGGCAGCTCGGGGGCCTTGGCCGTCTTGATGAACTGGGGCCACGACTGCTTGCCGCGGACCAGGTTGGACTCACGGACCGCCGTGCGGAACGAGAAGCCCTCCATGCCGATGGCCGCGACGAGCACCACGATGGGCACCCAGTGCCACGACTCGATCCCGTGGGGGTCGGAGAACTTGTGGTACGCCTCGTACAGCGCGAAGAGGCCACCGAGGCTGAACAGCACGATGGACACGATGAAGGCGTAGACGTAGCGCTCGCGGCCGTAGCCGAAGGGGTGCTGCTCGTCGGCCTGCCGGCGGGCACGCTTGCCGCCGACGAGGAGCAACGCCTGGTTGCCGGAGTCGGCGAGGGAGTGCACGGACTCGGCGAGCATCGACGACGAGTGCGTGAGCAGGTAGGCGACGAACTTGGTCGCCGCGATCCCGAGGTTCGCGGCCAGCGCCGCGACGATCGCCTTGTTGCCACCGTGGGCGGACACGGCCGTCAGTCCTTGAGCCGGCGCAGCGCCGAGCCCTTGTGCGCGGCGTGGGCGCCGGTCTTCTCCGACTCGACGACGTAGGCGGGCGCGTCGTCGGACGCCGTGAACGTGTGCCCGGCGAGCTGGAAGTCCTTCGTCTTGCGCTCGAGGACCGTCCCCTGCGTGCGTCCCTGCGGTGTCCCCCAGGACACCCTGTCTCCGACCTTCAACGACTCAGCCATGCGGACGTCCTCCTGTGCGCTCGGCCGGCGCACGCCGCCGACCGCCCCAGTCGACCACGTCGGCGGCAGTCCCGCACAGCCAGCGCACCGGCAGAGCAGGTCAGACGAGCGCCTCGGACTCCTCCCACAGGCGTGCGGCGAGGTCGGCGTCGCGGCTGAGCGGGTTGACGTTCTTCGCCACGGCCTTGGACTCGTAGTACGCGCCGGGCGTGAAGGTCTCCCCCGGGGTGCCCTCGGCGAGCCAGACGAGCTCGTCGGCGGCCTTGTCCGGGCGGATCGTGAAGAGGCGCTTGAGGGGCGTGTGGTAGATGAACCGCATGAGGCTGGTGGTGTCGCTCGCGAAGCTCGTGGCGACGACGCCGGGGTGGAACGCCACGGCGGAGATGCCCTGGTCGCCGTAGCGGCGCTGGAGCTCGGAGGTGAAGAGGATGTTGGCGAGCTTGCCGTTGCCGTAGGCAGCCTGCGGCGAGTAGGCGTACTCGCCCTGCAGGTCCTCGACGTCGAACTTCGCGAAGACCCGGGCGGCGACGCTGGCAGTCTGGATCACGGTGGCCCGGCCCGCGATCAGGGAGGGCATGAGCAGCTGCGTGAGGAGGAACGGCGCGAGGTGGTTGACCTGGAAGGTCTTCTCGTAGCCGTCGACGGTGGTCTGGCGAGCGCCCATGATCCCGCCTGCGTTGTTGGCGAGCACCTCGATCGACGGGTAGGCGGCCAGCAGCTCGTCGGCCAGGCGGCGGACCTGCGAGAGGTCGGCGAAGTCGGCCAGGTGGTGGTCCGCACCGATCTCCTCGGCGACGGCGCGGGTGCGCTCGGGCGAGCGGCCCACGACCACGACGCGCTCCCCCGAGGCGGCGAGGCGGCGCGCGGCCGCGGCACCGATGCCGTCGCTCGCACCGGTGATGACGATGGTCTTGGGCATGCCGGCTACAGCCTGCGCGCGTCGTCGACGAGCAGCACGGGGATGCCCTCGCGCACGGGGTAGGCGAGCGGCTGGTGCTCAGCCGTGGAGTGGAGCTCGGGCGAGCCGTCGGGCCCGACGCCGTCGACGAGGGTGGCACCGCTCACCGGGCAGCGCAGGATCTCGCGGACCCACGGGTCGATCGGGAAGGGGCTCCCCGCCCCTGCCGCAGGAGTGCTGGGCTGCTGCATGGTCATGCCGTCACCTCGTCCGTGTCGTCGTGCTGGCTGCTGATCTCGTGCTGTCCGGCACTGGTCTCCGCGCCCGTCGACCGGACGAGCGAGAGCACGTCGTCGCGGACCTTCTCCATGATGTCCTCGTCCTCGGCCTCGACGTTGAGGCGCAGCAGCGGCTCGGTGTTCGAGGCGCGCAGGTTGAACCACCAGCGCGGGCGCTCGTCCCAGTGCGAGACGGTGAGCCCGTCGAGCTCGTCGACCGTGACGGGACCGGCCCCCTGCTCGGTCACGTACGCCTCGACGACGCGCTCGCGCGCTGCCGGGACGTCGTCGACCGTCGAGTTGATCTCGCCGCTCGCCGAGTACGGCTCGTAGGCGAGCGCGAGGTCGGACAGCGGGTGCGGCTGCTCGCCCAGGGCCGCGAGCACGTGCAGCGCCGCGAGCATGCCGGTGTCGGCGAAGAAGAAGTCGCGGAAGTAGTAGTGCGCGCTGTGCTCCCCGCCGAACACGGCGTCGTGCTCGGCCATCTGCGCCTTGATGAAGGAGTGCCCGACGCGGGTCCGCACGACCTCCGCGCCCGCGGCCGTGAGGAAGTCCGGCACGGCGCGCGAGGTGATGAGGTTGTGGATCACCGTCGGCGTCCGGCCCGCGGCGATCTCGCGGGCGACCTCGCGCAGCCCGACGAGCGCGGTGATCGCCGACGGGCTCACGGCCTGCCCCAGCTCGTCGACCACGAAGCAGCGGTCGGCGTCGCCGTCGAAGGCGAGCCCGAGGTCTGCACCGTGCTCGACGACCGCGGCCTGCAGGTCGACGAGGTTCTTGGGGTCGAGGGGGTTGGCCTCGTGGTTGGGGAAGGTCCCGTCGAGCTCGAAGTACAGCGGCACTACCTCGAGCGGCAGGGCCGGCAGCCCGGCGCCGGACTCGAGCACGGCGGGGACCGTGTAGCCGCCCATGCCGTTGCCCGCGTCGACGACCACCTTGAGCGGGCGGATGCCGGAGATGTCGACGAGGCCGCGCAGGAACGCGGCGTAGTCGCCGAGCATCGACCGCTCGCTCGTCTGGCCGAGCTCGGTCGCCGGGCCCGGCAGACCGTGGGTGAGGTACTGCTCGGCGAGCTCGCGCACCTGGCTCAGACCGGTGTCCTGCCCGACGGGGCGCGCACCCGCCCGGCACAGCTTGATGCCGTTGTAGCGCGCCGGGTTGTGGCTCGCGGTGAACATCGCCCCCGGCGCGTGCAGCACGCCCGACGCGTGGTAGAGCCCGTCGGTCGAGCACAGGCCGATGTGCACGACGTCCACGCCGGCGCTCACCAGACCACGGGTGAAGGCCTCGACGAGCTCGGGGCCGGAGTCGCGCATGTCGTGGCCCACGACGACCGTGGGCCGGGCGCGGGTGCCGGTCCCGGCCGTCGCAGCAGGGTCGCTCGGGGTGGCGTCAGCAGCGTCGCCCGCGTCCGGGATGACCACGACCGTGGCGTAGGCCGCGCCGATCGCCTCGGCGACAGCAGGGCTGAAGGGCTCGGGGACGACCCCGCGCACGTCGTACGACTTGATGAGGTCAGAGAGGTCGACGGCGCTCGAGGTGCCTGAGGTGTCACGGGAGTCCATGAGGACCAATCCTACGTGCCGGACCCCAGGACGGACTCCCGGTCGAGGGCGCGACCGTCGTCGGCCGCGTACCAGCCGGACCGCTCGCAGTCGTGGCAGGACAGGAACACCGCGGGCACCCCGGAGCCGGTGACGGACAGGCGGGTGAGGGACGCGGACGCGCAGTCCGGGCAGGTGGCCGGACCGGGCGCGGCCACCCGCGGCTGGCTCAGCGAGCCGAGCGGCACGTCGGGCGCGCTCGCCCGACGACGTCGCCGGGGCGCGCCGGGACCTGCCGCGTCAGCCATGAGAAGTCAGCCCTCGCCGCGCAGGATGCGCAGGTGCCCGCGCCGTGCGACCTCACCGGTCTGCACGGGCTCGGGGTCGGCGAGGTGCTTGGGGCGGCCGGCCTCACGGACGGCCTCGGCGAGCGCGGTGAGGTCGTCGGGCGTCGGGCCCTGCTCGACGTACGCGGGGGCGAGCCGGACGACCTCCCACCCGCGGGGGGCGGTCAGCCGCTCGGAGTGCGTCTCGCAGAGGTCGTAGCTGTGCGGCTCCGCCATGTGCGCGAGCGGGCCGAGGACGGCGGTCGAGTCCGAGTACACGTAGGTGAGGGTCGCCACTGCGGGTCGCGCGCAGGCGGTTCGGGAGCATTGGCGTACTGAGATCACTCGCAGACCGTACCTCCCCAGAACCTGCACGCCGTCCCTCACACGCCGGTCGTGACCTCGACGTGACCCGCGCGACGTCCGTCAGGGGACGGCTAGGGTGGGGCGCATGCGTGATCTCGTCCCGTCCAGCCCCTCCGTGCGCGGCAGCCGACGCGACCGTCGCGGCCGCGGGATGCGCGGGCCGCTGCTGCCGATGTCGGTCCCCGCCCACCGCACCCGGGCCGAGAGGTTCGACGAGCACGTGCTCGCCACGGTCCAGCGGCTCGAGGCCGCCTGGGGCCGCGAGCTGGCCGGCACCGAGTTCGCCGTCGAGGACGTCCCGCCGTCCGACCCCGCCCCGTGGGAGCACGGCGGCGTGCCGATGGGCCGGTACTTCCCGGCCGAGTCGGGCCAGCCGGACCGCATCCTCGTGTACCGCCGCCCGGTCGAGTCCCGCGCGGCCGACGCCGGAGACCTCGTCGACCTCGTCC
The DNA here is from genome assembly GCF_000024925.1 of Sanguibacter keddieii DSM 10542. Lineage (NCBI taxonomy): Bacteria > Bacillati > Actinomycetota > Actinomycetes > Micrococcales > Sanguibacteraceae > Sanguibacter > Sanguibacter keddieii. The sequence goes on along the minus strand of NC_013521.1, from coordinate 1,040,739 downwards.
GCGACGTCCTCGTGGAGCAGGTCGCGCACATGCTGGGACGCCGTCCCGACGAGATCGACCCGCACTACCGCGAGATCGACTGACCGCCGCTGACCTCGCTCAGCCGTTGGGCAGACCGACGGTCTGCGACCGTCGGACCACGAGCGCGTCCTGCGCAGCGGGCGGGGCGGTCGGCTGCAGCGTGGTGATCGAGCCGCTGATCGCGTCTGCCCGCGCCGTGAGGCTCCACTCGACGGTCGACGGGGCCCCGGCCGTCGGCACGAACCGCACCGCGCCGACCTGCTCGTCGTCGGAGAGGCTCTCGATCTCGACGCTCGTCGTCTGGCCGGTCGCGAGCTCGACGGGGCTGCTGCCCAGCAGGGTCCCGTCGGTCCCGTAGACCTCGAGGGTCCCGAGCGCGGCCGGCGCCCAGGGGCCAGCGGAGTCCTCGGCGCTCTCTGCGTCCTCGCCGCTCTCCTCGTCGTACACGATCGGCACGGGCCCCGCGAGGTCCGTCGTGCCGTCGAGGTCTGCCGGGAGGGCGACGAGCGTCACGGTGCCCTGCGTGCCCTCGGGCAGCACGGCGCTGCTCGGCGCCGTCGACGTCGTGCGGTGCGAGGCCACCCAGGTGCGGTCCACGGGCGTCCCCAGCAGGGGCTCGTCGTCGTCGGCCTCGCCGGTCGAGGTGGCCACCGCCCCGGCGACCACCGGGACCTCGGCCTGGACCACCACGGAGTAGCTCCCCGCGGGCAGGCCGGACAGGCTCACGTCGGTCACCGTGCCGGCCACGAGCTCCGTCGTCTGCGCGCCGCGCAGCACCCGCTGGCCGTCCTCGCCGAGGACGAGCAGCGTCGCCGTCCCGCCCTCGTCGGGCGCGAGCAGCCGCACCGACGCGACGTCCGGGTCGCCGATCTCGGAGGCCTCGACGCTCACCCCGGTGACCACCTGCGCCGTCGCGGGGGCGTCGCCCGGGACCACGAGGTCGACGCCGCGCGCGGTGAGGCCCTCGAGGACGGAGTGCTGGAGCGTCGCGGTGACGAGGGCACCGGCGGAGGTCGCTCGCACCACGAGGCCGCGCTGCTGGGCGGCGAGCCCCTCGACGAGGGTCGAGACCTCCTCGCCCGGGGGGACGAGGTAGGTGGTCGGGCCTGCCGGGTCGAGGGCGCCGGAGGGACCCCACAGCGAGATCGTCACGGTCGCCGGCGTCCGGCTCGGGTTGGAGAGCACCAGCCGCGTGCTCGAGCCGAGCTCGGTGCCGCCGCCGACCAGCCACTGGTCGACGCCCGGGGCCGCGCAGCTCGCGGCGGCGAGGCCGCGCAGGTCGCCCGACGCCGTGGCCGACGACGTGCTCGCCGCGGCGTCGGAGGTGTCCCCCGCAGCGGTCGTCGAGCGCAGCACCTCGGACCGGGGGCCCTGGTCGGCGACCGCGTAGGCGCTCGGGTCGGAGCCCTGCACGGTGCGCTGCTCGCCGGAGCCGGCGTCGGGCCCGAGCGGCACCAGCACGGAGGTGGTCGCGGCCCCGAAGGCGGCGACCTGGAGGGAGGTGAGCGTCTCGTCGGGGGTCGAGCCGAACTCGGCGTCGGCGGTCGACCCCGGGTCGGCGAGCACCACGGGACCCGGGCACACGGCGACCGTGGACCGCGCCTCGATCGCGACGGCCTCGCCCGCCGGCGCGGCGAGGGTGCCGCTCGGGACGAGGTCGTCGCCGTAGGCAGCGAGGGCACCGGTGGCGCCCACCACCACGAGGGAGACGACGACGGCCCGGGCCACGGAGCGGCGGCGGTCGCGCCGGCTGCCGGTACTTCCGATGGCACGGCGCGGGGTGGACGGACGGGCGGCGGTCATCGGGCTCCTCCTCGACGGCGACGGACCGGGAGGGCGAGCAGCACGAAGACCACGAGGACCGTGCCCTGCAGGACCAGCCAGGGTGCACGGCTCGCGCGCTCGTAGGCCACCACCAGGTGGCCGCCGTCTGCGCCGATCTCGAAGGTGGGCTGCTCGTCGCCGACGGACCGCAAGGACCTGCCGTCGAGGGTCGCGCGCCAGCCTGGCGCGTCGTTCTCCGCGAGGACCACCACACGGCCCGGCGCACCGGCCGGCACCTGCACGTCGACCCGCAGCGGCGTCGCCGCGAGCACGCCGACGGGGACCAGCGTGCCGCCCTCGTCGGGCTCGTAGAGGTCGGCCCACCCGGGCTGCAGGGCGGGGTCGGCCGAGCCGACCGGGGCCACGCGCCAGATGGTGCCCGACTCGTTCTCGGTGATGCGCTCGAGGCCGGCGACCGTGTCGACGCGGCTCACGAGCTCGGCCCGCGCGAGGTCCTCGGACGGGGGCACCAGGACGGCGCCGACGCCGAGCTCGGCGAGGACGTCCACCTGGTCGCCGTCGAGGCCGGCCGAGAGCTGCGCGACCGGGACCGCGAGGTCGTCGGGGCGCGTGCCCAGGCGCGCCACGTCGACCACCACGGAGGAGTCGACGAGCTGCGGACCGTCGTCGTGCAAGAGCTGGTAGTCGACCGTGCCGTCCGGGCCGGTCTGCAGGGCGAGCACACGGGCCTGCCGCCCGGAGGTCTGCATCTGCTGGCCCACGGCGGGCACGATCGCGCGGTCGAGCGCCTGGACCTCGACCGGGCTGTCCTCGCCGCGCGCCTGGACGGTCCACGCGGCCAGGCCGCCGACGGGCACGCAGGCGAGGACGGCGGCGAGCGTCCCCACCGCCACCTGGCGCCAGCCGAAGGTGTGCGTCACGGCCTTCTCACCCAGGCCGTCGAGGCCGAGCAGCCCGGCGGAGAGCAGGCCGAGCGTCATGAGGGAGAGCCCGGCACCGGCCCAGCCGGTCACCGGCCCGTCGACCCCGGAGGCGACGACCGTGGCGCCCGAGACGAGCGCGGTCGCCAGACCGGTCGCAGCGACGGCCCAGCCGACACGGGCCGCGGTGCCGCGCCCACCGGCACGCAGCAGACCGACGAGCGCCGTGACCACGAGCAGCCCGCCTAGCAGGCCCGGCGCGTAGCGCCAGACCTCGCCCCAGGCACCCTCGGCCTCGAACCACGGACGGACCGTGTCGGGGAACCCGAGGAGCTGCTGCCAGGCGACCGGGGCGTCGGAGCCCGTCGCGAGCCCGGGGTCGCCGAGCAGGATCCGCCAGCCGCCGTTGTCCCAGGTCACCACGGCGCGGACCACCAGCGGCCCGAGGATGGTGAGCGCGGGCAGCGGGACGAGGAGCAGCGGCGCACGGTGACGAGGCACCGCGACGGCCACGGCGACTAGCGCCACGACGAGCGGGAGCATGAGGACCGGGGCGCCGGCCACGACCACGGCGCAGAGCAGCGCCGCTGCGCCGAGGGCTGCGAGCGACCCGCGGACGGGAGCGCCGGGCGCCGACGACGCGGGACGCGGTGCGGCGTCGACCGACGTACCTGTGCCGTCGTCGTCCGCGGCGAGGTCGTCGTCGTAGTCGTCGTCGGAGACCACGGTGACGCCCGCGACCGGGGCGGCGGCTGCGTCGGCCGACGCACGGGCAGCCGTGCCGTCCGGGTCGGAGGCGTCGGCACCTGCGTCGCTGTCAGCAGCACCGTCGGCAGCGGCGTCGACCAGCGTGCCGCCCACGGGCTCGCCCTGGGCGAGCGCAGCCTGTACCTCGCGCGCGGCGGCCCGCTCGCGCTCACGGTCCTGGAAGCGCTGGTCCGCGCGTGCCTGCGAGCGCATGCGCAGGCGTCCCCACACGTCGGTGCGCTGGAGCCCGAGCGCCCGGACGAGTGCGAGGGCGAACCACGGGAGGGCGGCGTGGGCGAGGATCGCCCCGAGGCGTCCCTGCCCGACGGCGGCGAGGAGGGTCGGTGCCGCGGTCCAGACGAGCACGGCCCAGGCGCGCAGCGTGAGCGAGCGGGTCACGACGCCGGCGGCGAACCAGGCCCCGAGGCCGGAGAGGACGAGCCCTGCGACGACCACGAGGTTGACCGCGAGCTGGAGATCTCCGCCGGTGAGGGCGGTGACCGGCGCGAGGGCGGTGAGCAGGGGGTCGGCCGGGGCGGACGCGCCGAGGCCGTCGCGGACCCAGCCGCCGGAGATGGCCTGCCAGAGGTCGGACCACCCGCCGCGGGCCGGCAGCAGCGCGCCGCCGACGGCGCGACCGGTGCTGGTGAGGGTGGCGACCACGGGGCCGAGCGCGACCAGCGTCACGACGGAGAGGGCGAGCACGAGGCCGAGGAGGGTCAGGCGTCGGCGGCGACCCGTCTGGCGGATCTCGGCGCGGTCGAGGTCGTCGGTGCGGTGCAGGGCACGACGCCGTGCCCGCGCGGCGAGCCGGCGGTCCTGGTGCGCGGTGACGACGTCGCGGGTGGTCGCGAGGAGCGGGGCGAGGAGGCGCCGCGGGACCGTGCTGGTCCGGGCTGCGACCGTCCGGGCGCGCACCGTCCGCCCGGTGCGGGCGACGAGCCACAGCGGCGCCCAGATCTCGTCGAGGGCCTGGGCGGGCTGCTTCACGGCGATCCGGTAGAGGGCACGGACCGGACCGGCCACGACGGCGAGCACCATGAAGAAGGGCAGGAGCACGAGCGGCATGGTCGAGGCGAGGAAGAACAGCTGCGACCGCAGGCGCGGTCCGAAGGACGGGTCGCCGACCACCAGACCGTCCGGGGTGGTCTCCGGCCCCTCAGGGCGGGTGCGCTCCCCCGTGAGCGAGGCGCGGGCGTGGTGGACCACCGCCGCGGGGACGACGACCACGCGGTGCCCGGCGCGACGGGCGCGGTAGCCGAGGTCGAGGCTGTCGCCGAAGACGCCGTAGGTGGGGTCGGTGCCGCGCAGCTCCACCCACACCGCGGTGCGGACGAGGGCTCCCGTGAGGCCGACGGCGAGGACGTCGTCGCGCGAGTCGTGCTGCCCCTGCTCGAGCTCGCCGTCCTCGACGCCCGTCATCCGGCGACCGCTCCGCGAGACGGTGTACCCGACCTCGAGGAGCTCGTCCGGGGCGCCCCAGCGGACCTGCTTGGCCCCGGCGACGGCCACGTTGCTCGTGTGCTCGAGGGCGCGCAGCAGGTGCTCGAGGGCCTGCGGCTCGGGGGCGGAGTCGTCGTGGAACAGCCAGAGCCAGGTGCTCGTGACCGAGAGGTCGTCGACCACGGCGGTGACCGCGGTGCCGAAGGACCGGGCACCGGGGACGCGGTGCAGCACCACCCGGTCGGCGAGGTCCGGCGCGACCTGCGCGCTCGAGTCCTCCGAGGCGTCGGCGACCACCACGCGGGCCGGAGCACGGTCGACGGCCAGCACGGCGCGGAGGGAGGCGTCGAGGTAGGGGGTCGTCCCGCGGGTGACGAGGATCGCGGTCACGGCACCGGCAGGGGTGCGGTCCGCGGGCAGGCTCGCCGGGGTGGTGGGGGTCAGAGTTGTCATACCGTCGTCCATAGTGCCTCAACCGCCTGCCGTCTGGCGGCGGCGGTCGCGGCGCGGCGCGAGTCTGGGCGCCACCTGTGGGGCGGGGAGGGAGGCCTCCGGGCGTCGCGTCGCCCGGGCTGCGAGCGGCAGCGCGGCGTCAGACGGAGCCGGACGGCCAGGTCAGACGGCGCGGCGCTTGAGCTTGCGGCGCTCGCGCTCGGACAGACCGCCCCAGATGCCGAAGCGCTCGTCGTTCTCGAGCGCGTAGTCGAGGCACTCGGAGCGGACGTCGCAGCTGACGCAGACCTTCTTGGCCTCGCGGGTCGAGCCGCCCTTCTCGGGGAAGAAGGCCTCGGGGTCGGTCTGGGCGCACAGCGCGCGCTCCTGCCACCCCGCGACGGCCTCGTCGTCGGCCGAGCCGAACAGCGGCAGCACAGGCGCGAGCGTCTGCGGCACGGCCTCGGTCAGTCCCGCGTCAGTGGGGAAGTCTTTGTCCCCGTCGAGCAGATCCCACATGGCACACCCCCTCCGGGCATCAGCAGTCGTCTCACGATCGGCAGCGAGCACCCCTCTATGAGAGGTGACACGCCACGAGGGTGAAACTCTCGCGTGATCTCTCTCACATCGTCGGGGCGCGGAGCCTCGACCGTTGTCGTAAATTACACGCGTGTCATCTGTTGGAGTCAAGCCGAGTTGTTCCCTTTGGCAGGTACGACCGGGTGAAGTTTGACACCCTCCCGCGATTCGTGACCCGACTAGGATCGTGCTATGCCCCACACTCTGCCCGCCCTCCTCGGCGCCCTGACGACCGAGCCCGGACGACCCCGCCTGACCTGGTATGGAGCTGACTCCGAGCGCATCGAGCTGTCGGGTGCCGTGCTCGTCAACTGGGTGTCCAAGACGACGAACCTGCTGGTCGAGGAGTTCGACGCCGAGCCCGGGACCGTCGTCGCGACCGACCTGCCGCCCCACTGGCGGACCCTCGTGTGGGCGCTCGCGACGTGGCGGACCGGGGCGCACCTGGCGACCGTCGGCACTGCCGAGCCCGCCGACAGTGCCGCGCCCTCCCCCGCACCGGGCGTCGTGGTGACCGCGACGCCGGAGCGCTGGCTGGACGCCGCCGGAGCCCGGCCGCGCGGCACCGAGCTCGTGGCGGTCGCCCTCCCGGCCCTCGCACGCACCTTCGGCACCGACCTGCCGGCCGGCACGGTCGACGCGGCGTCGGCCGTGATGACCTACGGCGACCAGGTCGGGTACGTCCCGCCGACCGACGACTCCGAGACCGCGCTCAGCGGTCACGGTCTCGGCGCGGAGCCCGAGGTGACGCACGCGGGCCTCCTCGCGTGGGCACGCGCGCAGGTGGAGCCCGTCGCCCCCGGCGACCGCGTCCTCGTCACCGTGCCTGCGGCACCGGCCGGTGCCGCAGGCGTCGCTCGCGTGCTCGCCCACGCCCTCGATGCCTGGGCCTCCGACGGTTCCGTCGTCCTCGTCTCGGCCGAGGCCACCGCGGCGCTCGAGGCCGACCCGGAGCGGCTCGAGCGGCTCGTCGCGACCGAGCGGGTCACCGCCCGGCGCTGAGCGGCTGCGCCCCTCCAGACCTCGGCGAGGCAGGGTGGGGCACACGCACGCCCGGGATCGGGCAGACTGGGGCGATGCGCGGAATCATCCTTGCCGGCGGGTCTGGCACACGACTCCACCCGATCACCCTGGGCGTCTCGAAGCAGCTGGTGCCCGTCTACGACAAGCCGATGATCTACTACCCCTTGTCGACCCTCATGCTCGCGGGCATCAAGGACGTCCTGGTCATCACCACCCCGCACGACGCCGAGCAGTTCCGGCGCCTGCTGGGCGACGGCTCGCAGTTCGGCATCTCGATCGAGTACACCGTCCAGGAGGTCCCGGACGGCCTCGCCCAGGCCTTCGTGCTCGGCGCGGACTTCATCGGTGACGACTCCGTGGCGCTGGTGCTCGGCGACAACATCTTCTACGGCCCGGGCCTGGGCAACCAGCTCACCCGCTTCGCCGACATCGACGGCGGCGCCGTGTTCGCGTACCGGGTCGCGGACCCCACGGCCTACGGTGTGGTCGAGTTCGACGACGAGGGCCGCGCGCTCTCCCTCGAGGAGAAGCCGACCCACCCCAAGAGCAGCTACGCGGTCCCCGGGCTGTACTTCTACGACAACGACGTGGTCGAGATCGCCCGAGGCCTCGAGCCCTCGCCGCGCGGCGAGTACGAGATCACGGACGTCAACCGGACCTACCTCGAGCAGGGCCGCCTGCAGGTCGAGGTGCTGCCCCGCGGCACCGCGTGGCTCGACACCGGCACCTTCGACTCGCTCCTCGAGGCCTCCGACTACGTCCGCACCATCGAGAACCGCCAGGGGCTGAAGATCGGCGCCCCGGAGGAGATCGCCTGGCGCCGCGGGTTCCTCGACGACGCCCAGCTCGCCGAGCGCGCCGAGAAGCTCGTCAAGTCCGGCTACGGCACCTACCTGCTCGGCCTTCTCGACGAGGGCCGCGGGCCGCGCTGAAGGCCTTCCCGGGCTGACCCGGGACGGAGCGAGCCCCGTACCCGTCGACGGGTACGGGGCTCGCTCCGTCTGCTGGACGGTCAGGCCGGAGCGACGACCTGCGGGCCGGCGACGGCCCAGCGGTCGCGCCAGTCGCCGATCGGGGTGACACCGGCAGCGACCAGGCTCGCGTGACCCAGCACGGAGTACGACGGGCGCGGGGCCGGGCGCACGAAGTCGGCGCTCGTCGTCGGGGTGACGACGTCACGGTCGAGGCCGGCGGTCGCGACGGCCTCCCGGGCGAAGTCGAACCAGGTGGCCTCCCCCGACGACGTCGCGTGGAAGGTCCCACCGGGGACGTCGGCGTCGACGAGTCGCACCACGAGGTCGGCCACGTCGCCAGTCCACGTCGGCTGGCCGCGCTGGTCGTCGACCACCGACACCGCGCCGCGCTCGCCGGCGACCCGCGCGATGGTCCGTGGGAAGCTGCCGCCGCCCGCGCCGTACAGCCAGGCCGTGCGCACCACGTGGTGCTGCGGGCTCGCCGCACGCACGGCCCACTCCCCCGCGGCCTTGGTGCGGCCGTAGGCCGAGACCGGGGCGACCACCGCGTCCGCCTCGTAGGGGGTGGTCGCCGAACCGGCGAACACGTAGTCGGTCGACACCTGCACCAGCCGCGCCCCGCGGGCGGCGGCGGCCTGCGCGAGGTTGGCGGCGCCGACGGCGTTGACGGCGAAGGCCGCGCCCTCCTGCGTCTCCGCGTCGTCGACCGCGGTCCACGCCGTGCAGTTCACCACCACGTCGTAGCCCGCGAGCGCCGCGAGGCAGGCGGCGGCGTCGGTGACGTCGAGCTCGGCACGGGTCAGCGCGGTGACGTCGCGCCCGTCGCGCTCGAGGCGTGCGACGACGTCCTGGCCCAGCATCCCCGCAGCACCGACGACGGCCCACCGGGCGGGACGCTCGGCAGCGGGGGTGGTCGAGGAGGCCTGAGCCACCGGGTTCTCGTCGTGCTCGTGCACCGTCGCTCCTGTCGTCAGTGGCCGCACCTGCGGTCCCCGGCCACCCTATCGGCGACCGGACGCACGGCACCGTCGCAGGCCGTCGCAGCGCGCCCCGGGCGAGGCCGCACCGATAGCATGGGCCTCCCGCCATCGAAGGAGTAGACCTGTGGAGTTCCGCCAGCTGTCCGTGCCCGGCGCGTGGGAGATCACCCCGAAGCAGTTCGGTGACCCGCGAGGCGTGTTCCTCGAGTGGTTCAAGGGTGCGCCGTTCGCCGAGGAGGCGGGCCACGCCCTGGCGCTCGCGCAGGCGAACCTCTCGGTCTCGGCCGCCGGCGTGCTGCGCGGTATCCACTTCGCCGACGTCCCGCCCGGTCAGGCCAAGTACGTGACCTGCGCCCGTGGTGCGGTCCTCGACGTGGTCGTCGACATCCGCGTGGGCTCCCCCACCTACGGCCAGTGGGACTCGGTGCTGCTCGACGACGTCGACCGCCGCGCCATCTACCTGTCGGAAGGCCTGGGCCACGCGTTCCTGTCCCTCGAGGACGACTCGACCGTCCTGTACCTGTGCTCGGCGCCCTACGCCCCGGGCCGCGAGCACGGGATCCACCCGCTCGACCCCGAGATCGGCATCGACTGGCCGACGACCGCCCGCGACGGCTCGCCTCTGCAGTACGAGCTGTCTGAGAAGGACTCCGTCGCCCCCACCCTCGCCGAGGCCCTTCAGAGCGGCCTCCTGCCGTCGGCCAACGAGGTCGCAGAGTTCGTCGCTGGCCTGCGCTGACGCACGCCGGGCCGGGCTCGGAGGGTCGTGGACGGCCGGCGCGAGGGCGGCTGGTGCTCGGCTCGCGCCAGGGCACAGTCGTGTCACGGTGTGTCCCGTGAGGGCGTGGCGTGCCCGAGGCGGGCGAGATGTCTGGGTAGGGTGACCGCACCGTGAACATCGTCTGCAGATCCCGCTGAGGCGTCTGCGGCCCACCAGGGGGAACCCACATGAAACGTCAGACCGCACTCGCGGCCGCGGCGGCTCCGGTCCTCGTCCTCTCTCTCGCCATCGCCGCACAGGCGGTGCCGTCGGACGACCCGAGCGCACCCGTGACCGAGACCAGCCCGGCCGACGCGTCGGTCGAGGACCCCACCGAGGGGACCGCGACCGACCAGCCGACCGAGGAGCCCACCGACGAGGGCACCGCGACCGAGGAGCCGTCGACCGACCCGACGGACCCCGCCTCGCTCCCCGCCCCGGAGGACGAGCCCGTCCAGACCGAGGAGAGCGGCGCGCTCGCCGTCGAGCCCAACGACGCCCTCGCGGGCGCACCGCTGCCCGACGCCGTAGCACCGACCGAGGGCGACCTCGAGCGTCCGGCCGACCCGGCACTCGCAGCGGCCGACGTGCAAATCACGCTCGCCTCGACCGACCTCGTGGCCGGCGCTGTCCTCGCCAGCGGGTTCGTGCCCGACGTCGAGGCCGACGGCACCTGCACCCTGACACTCACCCGCGGCGACGACGTCCGCACCATCGAGGCACCGGCAGAGGCCGACGCCACGACCACGGTCTGCGGCGGTCTCACCATGACCACCACCGGCCTGCCCCTCGGCGACTGGCACGCGACCATCGGCTACCAGTCGGCGACCCGGTCGGGCATCAGCGCGCCGACCACGGTGACGATCCGATGACCGGCGCCGCACGCCTGCGCCGCGCACCGGCGGTCTTCGTCGCCGCGCTGCTCGTCGCGCTCGTCGCCCCCCTCGTCACGGCGACCCAGGCGCCGGCCGAGGCCGCGACCTTCCGCGCCGGGATGATCATCTCGGACGCCGAGTTCTACAACTCCGGTTCCATGACCACCGCGCAGGTCCAGACCTTCCTCAACCAGCGGGCGCCCAACTGCGTCCCCGCCGGCAACGGCGTGCCCTGCCTGAAGAACTTCCGGCAGAGCACCCCCAACCGTGCCGCGACCGCACGCTGCAGTGCCTACTCCGGCGCGGCGAACGAGACCGCCGCGGCGATCATCCGCAAGGTCGGTGCCGCCTGCGGCATCAACCCGAAGGTGCTGCTGGTGCTGCTCCAGAAGGAGCAGAGCCTGGTCACCTCGAGCGGCAACGCGCTCACCCCCCCGCAAGTACCAGATCGCCACCGGCTTCGGCTGCCCCGACACCGCGGCCTGCGACGACCAGTACTACGGGTTCTTCAACCAGCTCTACAACGCGTCGGCCCAGTTCAAGCGGTACGCGCAGAACCCCTACGGCTACGCGCACGTCGCCGGACGGACCCAGGCCGTGCGCCTGCACCCCAACGCCGCCTGCGGCAGCGTCAGCGTCCGCATCGAGAACCAGGCCACCGCGAGCCTCTACAACTACACGCCGTACACGCCCAACGGCGCGCTCCTCAACGGGCGCCCCGACGGCTGCTCCTCCTACGGCAACTTCAACTTCGCCAAGTTCTACGACGACTGGTTCGGCCGGCCGAACTTCCCGGTGATCGGTGCGATCGCCGGCGTCTGGCAGAACAACCAGAACCTCCTCGGGCAGCCGACCGCGGTCGAGAAGACGGGCCTGACCAAGGGCGGCGTCATGCAGCAGTTCGAGAAGGGCACCATCTACTGGTCCCCCGCCACGAGCGCGCAGATGGTGCGCGGCGGCGTCGGCACCTACTGGGGCGGCCAGGGCTGGGAGCGCGGTCGCCTCGGCTACCCCGTCTCGGCCGAGAAGTCGCTGGTCCGCAGCGGCGTCGTCCAGACCTTCCAGGGCGGGCACGTCTACTGGAGCCCTGCCGGTGGTCCGCAGACCGTGCTCGGTGCGATGGTCGGCCGCTGGTCGGCCATGGGCTGGGAGCGCGGCGTGCTCGGGTTCCCGGTCTCCGCAGAGCGCGCGCTGCGCAGCGGCGGCGCCGTCCAGAGCTTCGAGGGCGGGCCGATCTACTACCACCCGGCCTACGGTGCGCACGCGATCCGCGGCGGCATCTACCAGTGGTGGGCCGCCCGCGGCTGGGAGAACGGCATGGGCTTCCCGACGGTGAGCGAGCGCGGCGGTCTGCGCGCAGGCGGCTCGGTGCAGAGCTTCGAGCGCGGTGCCATCTACTGGACCCCCATGCACGGCACCAAGGCCGTCAACGGGGCGATCCTCACCTGGTGGGGCCACAACGGCTGGGAGAACGGGCGCCTCGGCTACCCCGTCTCGGACGAGACGGTCTCGGGCGTGCTGGTCTACCAGAACTTCGAGGGCGGACGCATCACCTTCGACACCCGCAACGGGGCCATCACCGTCAGCTACCGCTGACCGGTCCCACCGCACGGACGAGGCCCCGTGCCTGACGCTCTTCGCGTCGGGCACGGGGCCTCGTCCGTGGTCCAGGTGCTGCGAGCGGTGCGGGTGGTGCGCTCAGACGAAGCGGCGGACGACGCGCCAGTAGGCCTTGAGGACGCCCTGCACGAGGCCTCCGCCGGCGGGCAGCGGGAACTGCGCGGGGTCGAAGGTGTCGGTGAGCCGGTGCACCAGCTGCTTGTCGGGGACGGTGCGCGTCGACTGCACGAGGCGGCGGCGCTCCCGCACCCAGCGCGTGTTCCGCAGGATCCAGCCCCAGCCCTTGACCTTCTGCCTCCACCAGCCCTCCTTGAGGGCGATGAGGAAGATCGCGACCTCGAAGGCGAGCAGCGGCAGGGCGAGGAGCGCGAGGAGACGCGTGCCGTACCCGGTGAGGACGAACAGCAGACGGTTGCGCTCGACCAGGTACATCTTGAGCGGCGAGCGGCTGAACTCGTAGTGGTGGTCGGCGACCGCCGCGGGCACGTAGTGCACCGACAGCCCCTGCTGCCACGTGCGCCAGCTGACCTCGAGGTCCTCGACGTACGCGAAGAAATCGTCGGGGAACCCCCCGAGGGCACGCCAGTGCTCTGCGGTCACCACGAGGCACGCGCCGGTGGCCGAGGCGATCTCGCGGGGCACCTGGTGGTCAGCGACGGGCTCGTCCATGCCGCCCGCCCAGCTGAGCCCGAGGACGTGGATCGGGTTGCCCACGCTGTTGACCAGGTCGGGCTTGTCGGCCAGCCGCACGCAGGCGCTGACGATCCCGCGGCCGGGCACGTCGACCTCGTCCACGAGGATCCGCAGGGCGTCCGGCGCGACGATCGCGTCGCTGTTGACGAAGGCGAGGTGCTCCGACGTCGCCTCGAGGGCTCCGTAGTTCACCCCGCCCGAGAACCCGAGGTTCTCCGCGGGACGCAGCACCCGCAGACGCGGGTCCTCGGGGAGCGTCCGCACGGCGTCGGAGGTGCAGCCGTTGTCGACCAGGACCAGGTGGACGTCGATCCCCTCGGAGGCGAGCACGGCCGCGACAGCGTCGCCGAGGAACTCCTCGACGCCGTAGGCGAGCATGATCACGGACACGTCCTGTGCGGGCACGAGGGCTCCTTCGGGGCCGGGGGTGGGGCTCGTCGTCATGAGTCAGGCGTCCTGTCCGTAGCTGGCCCGCACGTGGCGCCGGTACAGCCAGGTGTAGAGCGGCGGCGCGGTCTTGAGCAGCAGGGCGCCGGCCACCGTCACCGGGGCGCGGCGGACCAGCCGCACCAGGGTGCTGAGCCGGATGCGCCTGCGGCAGTCGCGCACCACCTGACGGTCGTGCGCGGTCGCGGGCTCCTTGATGAGCGCCCGCTGGGCGGAGCTCAGGGTGAGGAACACCATCGCGTGGTCGACGGCCGCCCGGAGGCTCGCCGAGGATCCCGGCGTCAGCAGCGCGCCGCGCAGGTACGCCTCGGCGGTGTCCAGCTCGCTCACCGGGGGGATGCTCCCCCACGTCACCGAGTCGGCACGCACGTGGTACCGGTACACGGGCGCGTCGACCACGCGGACCGTGCGCGCCGCCGCCGCGAGGACCGGGTTGGTGAGGAAGTCCTCGTTGATGATCCCCTCGGGGTACCGCACGCCGTCGTAGAGGCTGCGCCGCAGCAGCTTGTCGCAGGTGAAGGGCGTGATCTTGTCGAAGAGCCCGAGCTCGGCGGCCTGTGCCCCGGGGAAGTCGCCCGTCACCGCCGGGTGACGCTCGCGCTGCGAGCCGTCAGGCCGCACGTAGACGACGTTGCCGACCACGATGTCGACGCCCTCGGCGAGCGCGCCGGCGAGGGTCTCGAGGTAGGTGGGCAGCAGCTCGTCGTCGGAGTCGACGAAGGCCACGAAGTCGCCGGTCGCGGCGTCGACCCCGGTGTTGCGGGCGGCCGCCGCGCGCCGGTTGGTCGGGTGGGTCAGGAACCGCACGCGGTCGTCACCGCCCCGCTCGGCGAGGTGGGCGCGCACCGTGTCGATCGAGGCGTCGGTCGACGCGTCGTCGACGAGCAGCAGCTCGAGGTCGGGGTGGGTCTGGTCCAGCACGCTGCGCACGGCGCGCACGACCGTGTCCTGGGCGTTGTAGACCGCCATGATGACGGAGACGGTGGGCACGACGACGCACCTTCCTGATCGGTTGCTGCGGGCGGGTCGGTTGCTGCAGGCGGGCGCACCTCGGTGCGCGGGACGGGCCGCGCCCGACCGGGCCCCGGCCTGGCGCGCCGGCCGGTCAGTCGGTGTGCGGGCCCTCGGTGCCGTCGTCCGGCACGGGGGTCGGGTGCGACGTCTTGTCGGAGATCCCGGCCTCGTCGAGGGTGCACCGGATGAGCGCGATCTCCTCGGCCAGGGTGCGCGACTGCTCCTCCTGGGCGGACAGCGCCACGCTCAGCTGGATGCACACGCCGAGGAGGATGACGAGGGCCACCGCGAACACGAGGTTCGAGGGGGTCTCGACGCCCACGAGCCGCGCGAGCGACACCGCGAGGTTCGGCCACACGCAGACGACGATGATGCCGAGCCCGAGCGCGATCCACACGGCCGCGTACTTCTCGCGGATGCGGCGGCTGCGCATGAGGCCGATCAACGAGGCGAGGACGACGACCGACAGGCCGACGACAAATCCGTAACCGCTCATCAGACTCTCTCCTCCTTGGGCACACCCGGTCGGGTGAGGGCGATGCACAGCGCGAGCATCGCCCGGACGAGGAACACCGCGGCCTTGACGGGGCTGTGCGACGGGCGACCGCCCGCGCGCGGACGCATGGTGACGCCCACCTGGCCGACCTTCATCCCGGCGCGTGCCGCGATGACGAGGGCCTCGACGGTGTCACCCAGGTACTCCGCCGGGTAGGTCCGCGAGAACAGGTCGACGGCCCGCGGGCCGCAGGCCTTGAAGCCCGACGTGGTGTCGGTGAGGCGCGCACGGGTGACGCGCGACAGGATCGTGGAGAGCAGCTTCATGGCCCAGCGTCGCGGCCCCTTGGCCTCGTAGTCGCCCTCGCCGGCGAAGCGCGCCCCGATCATCACGTCGGCACCGCTCGCGGAGAGCGCGTCGAAGATGGTGACGACACCGGCGGGAGGGTGCTGGCCGTCGGCGTCGAGCTGCACGGTGTAGCCGTAGCGGTTGCGGGCGGCGAACTTGTAGCCCGCACGCATGGCGCCGCCGACTCCGAGGTTGACGGGGAGCTGGAGGACACGGACACCCTTGGCACGGGCCACCTCGTAGGTGCGGTCCGTCGAGCCGTCGTCGACGACGAGCACGTCGACGTAGGGCAGCTCGGCGGCGACCTCGTCGAGCACGGCGCCGAGCGTCTCCTCCTCGTTCCACGCGGGAATGATGACGAGCACGCGCTCGGTGAGGAAGTCGACCATGGGTGTCATCCTACCGATCGGGGTGCTCGGGACCGGACGAGCGCCACCGCGTGGATCGCCGCGCCGACCAGCGGGCTCACCCACAGGCTGACGAGGACGCGCTGCTCGAGCGAGCCGGGGAGCAGCAGCAGGACGACCGCGAGGATGCTCGCGACGGCCCAGCCGGCCGAGTACGCGCGGTGGCGGCCGAGGGCCAGCACCGCCGTCCCCGTGAGGGTGAGCAGCGCGAGGAGGGCGCCGGCGCCGGTGAGGGCGGCGAGCACCGCCGACCCGATCTGCTGGTTGAGCACGACGTCCATGAGCCACGGCCCGACGAGGGCCGCCAGCCCGGCGCCGACAGCGCCGACGACGGCCACGATCCCGACGATCACCGTGAGCGTCCGGGCGCGTCGCTCGGGGTGCTCCACGAAGTGCGCGATCGCGACGCCCTGGAAGGCGTTGAGCGGCAGGAGGAGGGGCGCGCGGGTCAGCGAGATGGCGAGCAGCAGCGGGGCGGCCGCGGTGACGACGTCGTCCGGGGTGGTGAGCTGGATGAGGACCGGGAAGCCGACCACGAGCACCGCCGTGGACGACGACGCGACGATCGCGTGCCCGAGGCCCGTGACGTACTGCCGGGCCGGGCGGTCGGCGCGCATGGCGAGGGTGCTGCGCGTCTGGGCGCTCGTGGCGAGCGCGAGCAGCCACGCACCGGTCGCGACGGCGGTCGCGACCATGAGGTTGAAGAGCGTGGCGCTGACCACAACCACGCCGACCACCAGGACGAGGCGCACCACGGACTCGAGCCCGACGACGCGCGCGTAGACCTTCCACGCGCCGGCCCCGGCGAGCGCGCCGGTCGCCGAGGCGTGCCCGGAGAACGCGAGGGCCGCCAGCGCGACGAGCACGACGCCGACGACGGTGTGCTCCTGCAGCACGCTCGACGCCCACAGCGGGGACGTGGCGAGCACGACCACGGCGATGAGCGCACCGACCGCGAGGCCGACGGGCACGACCCGCGCGCCGGGCGCGGTGGCCGTCTCCGTCGGGACGTCGCCGCGGAGCCCGGCACGCACCGCGCGGGTGCTCTCGTTCTGGATGCCTCCCGTGATGCCCACCACGGCGAACAGCAGCGACCAGAAGACGAGGAACAGCGCGGTGTCCTCGGCGGAGGCCGTCCGCGAGACGAGGGCCTGGATGACGAACCCCGTCGCGGCGACCACGATCCCGGCGACCGCGACGCCGCGGGCGCCGCGGCCGTCGAGGGCGCCTGCCTGGGTCGGCTGCGCGGCGGGGAGCTCGCTCACCCGACGATCCGGAAGAGCTGCGCCTCGCCGACCTGCTCCACGAGCTCGAAGGACGGGTTGTCCTCGAGGTCGAGGAACCCGGCCGCACGGCTCATGCCGTGGATCCAGCCGTCACCGACGATCACGTACTCGATCCCGTACTCGTCGACGATGTCGCGGACCTCCTGGTCCGTCGCGATGTCGGACAGGTGGAACAGGATCGCCTCCTGCGTGGCCGTCAGGCCCGCCTGGTTCGGGATGGCGAGCGTGATGCCGCCGAAGAACGGCCGCAGCCCCTCCATGGCGAGCATCCAGGTCGAGCCGTCGGTCGGGTCGTTGAGGACCATCTGCCCCTCGGGCACGATGTCGGCCGCCTTGGACCACAGCTCGAGGTCGTCCTGCCCGATGACCGAGCCGCTCTGGAAGTTCCAGTACATGCGGCTGGAGTTCTGCTCCGCGTAGCCCGCGTGGCTGAGCATGGAGAACGACCCGACGAGCACCACGACCACACCGGCGGTCGCGGTCTTGATCCCGACCGGCGTGAGGCCGGCGACCCAGCGCGGCACGCGCTCGACGATCGCGGCGACGCCCACACCGGCGGCGACGGCCACGAACATGCCGACCATCGCGGCGAAGCGCCAGCGGTCGTTCCACCAGGGCGCCGTGAGGTCCTCGGCGAGCGGGGTGTCGTAGGCGGCTGCGAGGACGAAGAGCCCGAGCGAGATGATCCCGGCGACCCAGAACCACCACAGCCCACGGACCCGACGGAAGGTGAGCACCCCGACCACCGCGAGGAGCACGATCGCCCACTGGGGGCCGCTGCGGGCGTGGTTGAGCAGGAGCGCCTCGCCGACGGCCTGCCCGGCGGTCTCGACGGCCGGCCAGTCCTGGCGCGCGCCGGTGCTGGCGCTGATCGCCGTGAGGAGCGAGGGCGCGGCGACGAGGGCGGCGACGAACCCGATCGCGACGATCGAGAGCAGGTCGCCGACGATGAGCTGTCGGCGGGTGATCCAGCGCTGCAGGATCCACGGCACGAGGAAGATGAAGGCGGTGTAGACACCGCTCGGGTGCACGCCGACGACGCCGCCCGCGGCGAGGCCGGTCGCGAGGAAGAGGCCGGTGGACCGGTGGGTGAGCGCCTTGTCGAAGAGCAGGACGAGAGCGGGCACCATCGCCAGGCCGACCGCGAAGGGGATGAGCGGGCCGCGCCACAGCGTGTCGAAGACGAGGGCCGAGGGCATCGTCACGAGGATCGCGCTCGCGCCGGCCATCACCGGGTTGCGTGTCGCACGGAGCACGAGGCCCGCGATGCCGAAGGCCAGCAGGATCGGCATCATGAGCGAGCCCGCGTTGAGCAGGCGCGGGACGGAGTCGACGCCGAGGTCCCAGCCGAGGGCGGCGAGGCCGTGCCACGAGCTCGGGTAGAAGAAGGTGTCGACCGTCTCGCGGTTGTTGAGCTGGGCGATCGAGGACTGCGAGAGGTCGCCGGTGTCGGCGATCCAACGCACCACGGCGCCGTGGAACACACCGTCCCAGTCCTGCACCACCGAGTTGAGGGAGCCCATGCCGCGGCGCAGGACGTAGGCGCCGAAGAGCCCGCCGAAGGCGGCGCAGGCGGCGACGAGGCCGTGCACCTTCCACGTGAGGCGGTGCGTGAGCGGCGAGGCGACCTCGGCGTGCTCGCCCGTGACGGGCGAGCCCTCGGTCGAGTCGCTGTCGTCGGTGACCACGGGCTGGAGGACCTGCGGGACGAACGCGCTGAGCGCGAGCGCCACCGCGACCCAGAGGACGGTGCTGAGCAGCAGCCCCCAGATCGACCAGGAGATCCCGGTCCAGGTGCACAGGGCACCGCCGATGGTCACGATCCCGTAGGTGACGAGCGGGGAGGCGACGAGCACCCAGCCCCGCAGTCGGGCGGCCACCAGGACGGCGGCGCCGGGGACGACGGCCAGCAGCAGGCTCGCGCAGACTGCCCAGATCTCTTCGAGCATCACAGCTTCTCTTCTTCGGTCGGGTGGGGCGCGCGCGGTACCGGGGCGGACGGCCCGGGCTCAGCGACGGCTGACGCTCTCGGGCTCGCTCGCCACTGACGAGGTGGCGGCACGCAGGGCTCCAGGCGGCAGGCGCGAGGAGGACCCCAGCAGCCTACGGTAGCGGTTCGCGTCTCCAGCCTGTACGAGGCTGTGGCAGAGGCCACCTTCACGACATCCACGCAGGGCCGCGGCTCCGGGTCACCGACGTGCCCGGCTGCGCGCGACGGCCGCTGCTCCGCGTCAGATCGCGGGCTCTTCTTTCGCGAGGGCCCACACGCGACGGTGGTCGTAGGTGCGGACGTGCTTCATCACACGACGCTCGAGGAGCAGCCACGAGGCCGTGGCCGGGATCACGACGATCACGGCGGTGAGCACCATGTAGAGCACGAAGCTCTCGTGGACCCCGTAGACGGCGAGCAGCTGCTGGATCGGGAAGGTGTAGATGTACACGCCGTAGGAGATGTCGTGCGTCGCGAGCACCTTGGGCGAGGGGATCACCGTGGCGAGCCACAGCAGCGCGACGGCGAGGAACGGCGAGGCCGCCTGGCCGCCCCACTGCGGCCACATCATGATGAGCCCGAGGGCCACGGCCGCCGAGGCGATGCCGACCACCGCACGCAGCGGGATGCGCTCGCGCAGCATGTAGACGAGCGACCCGCCGAGGAAGTACGGCAGCAGCTTGCACATGAGCACGGCGTCGACGTTCCCGCCGAAGAGGTTCGAGACCGCACCGACCTTCGCCTGCGCGACGACGCTCAGCCCGAAGGCCACGGCGATCGGCCAGGGCGAGCGCTTGACGACGGGCAGCAGCGCCAGGAAGGCGATCGCCAGGTAGCAGAGGAACTCGTAGTACAGCGACCAGAGCGACCCGTTCCACGCCCCCGGGTAGGGGACGCCCGTCGGGGTGCCGGCGACGGAGTAGTCGCCCATCTGCAGGAACATCGACGAGTACACGTGGTTGAGCGGGGTGTTGCCCGTGGTGAGGTACCCGGAGAGCGTGCCGTTGGCGTGGTAGTAGCCGAGCGGCGCGAAGATCACGACGACCACGACGAGGCTCATGATGAAGGCGGGGAAGATCCGCGCGATGCGGTGCACCAGGTACTCGGTGAGGTGCGTGCGCATGCGGCTGGCGGTGATGAGGTAGCCGCTGATGATGAAGAACCCGGAGACCGCCCAGCCACCGATGCTCTCGCCCTGCCAGAAGGGCTCGGGGCGGCCGGCGAGCGTGAAGGCGTGCGCGACGAGCACACCGAGGGCCAGCACCAGCCGGAACATGTTGAGGCTGTTGCGACGCGGGTCGAGCTGGCGCGGGCTGAGCAGGGCGGTCGCTCGTCGGGTCGGCTGGTTCACCGGCTCAGTCTGGCGCGCGGGCGGGCGGAGCACAAACCTGCACGTTCGTCCCGGATGCCCGGGCGTCGTCCTCCGTGCCGGGGCCAGCGGGCGGGGTTCGATACCCTGGAGCGTTCACGTCTCGACCTGGAGGAACCACGCATGCGTCTGCTCGTCACCGGTGGGGCCGGGTTCATCGGCTCGAACTTCGTCCACACGACCGTCCGCGACCGCCCCGACGTCGAGGTGACGGTGCTCGACGCCCTCACCTACGCCGGTGACGCCACCTCGCTCGCGCCGGTCGCCGACCGCGTCACCCTGGTGCAGGGCGACATCACCGACGGTGCGCTGGTCGACCGGCTCGTCGGCGAGAGCGACCTCGTGGTGCACTTCGCCGCGGAGTCGCACAACGACAACTCGCTCCACGACCCGTGGCCCTTCGTGCAGACCAACCTCATCGGCACGTACACGCTGCTCGAGGCCGTCCGCAAGCACGGCGTGCGGTACCACCACATCTCGACCGACGAGGTCTACGGCGACCTCGAGCTCGACGACCCTGCCAAGTTCACGGCCGACACCCCGTACAACCCGTCGAGCCCGTACTCGTCCACGAAGGCCGGCAGCGACCTGCTGGTGCGCGCCTGGGCGCGGTCCTTCGGCGTGCAGGCGACCATCTCGAACTGCTCGAACAACTACGGGCCGTACCAGCACATCGAGAAGTTCATCCCGCGCCAGGTCACCAACCTCATCGACGGCGTGCGCCCCCGCCTCTACGGGGCGGGTGAGAACGTGCGCGACTGGATCCACGTGGAGGACCACAACACGGCGGTGTGGGCGATCATCGACCGCGGCCAGATCGGCGAGACCTACCTCATCGGGGCCGACGGCGAGAAGAACAACCTCGAGGTGGTCCAGACCCTCCTCGAGGTGTTCGGTCGCCCGACCGACGACTTCGACCACGTGACCGACCGCGCGGGGCACGACATGCGCTACGCGATCGACGCGACCCGCCTGCGCACCGAGCTCGGCTGGGAGCCGACCTTCACGGACTTCGGCGCCGGCCTGCGCGCCACCGTCGAGTGGTACCGCGCCAACGAGGCGTGGTGGCGCCCGGCCAAGGCCGCGACCGAGGCCAAGTACGCCCAGGCCGGCCACTGACCTCTGCTCAGCCGTAGATCTCTCGGGCGAGCTGGACCAGGGTCTTCGAGTGCTTGGTCGAGCGCTCGGGCAGGGTGCCGGGTCCCCCGGCCTGGGTGGCCGTCGCGCCGGTCGCGACGGCTCCCCAGTCGGAGCCCATGCGGCGCACGGCGGCGTGCTTGACGTCGTAGTAGTCCTCGCGGATGGACAGGGTCACCCCGGAGGCCCCCGCCGCGGCGGCGAGGATGTGCGGGTGGAACCGGCTCGACACCCAGCGCTGGTGCGGGGCGGCGGGGAACCCGTCGCGGAGGATCTCCCACAGGGAGTAGAACTGCAGGTCGTCGCCGAACTCCGGCACCAGCCGGTCGTAGATCCGGCGGTCGACGCGCGGGATGCACTCGACGACGCCGATCGGCTTGCCGGCCGCACCCCAGGCGCGCAGCGTGCTGGCGACGGTCTCGACCACGGGCGTGAAGTCGTCGCTCTCGTTGAGGTCGTCCTGGACGCACACCATGAACTCCGGCGCGGACGCCGCGTTCCGGGCGTAGAGCGGCGCGAGGCCGCCGAGGAACACGTCGTCGGGAGCCAGACGAGCCTGCGGGGCGCCCTGGAAAAGCTCGTGCGACTCCGTGTCGCGGACCGTCAGCACGTCGAATGACGGTGCTGCCTCGCGCCACAGGCCGTCGGCGCCGTCGTCGGCGGGCAGCAGGCCCAGGCCGGTGGCGGCGACGCGCGCCTCGGCCGCCCGCTTCATCCAGCGGGCGACGGCGACGATCCCGGTGTGCCGGGGCCAGATGGTGTTGACGTACCCGCCGCCGACCACGTGGAACACGTCGGCGGTGCGCAGCAGGTCGATGCCGGGGATCCACCGCGGCGCCTCCCACGGGTGGTCGAGGGCCGAGGTGACGAACTCCTCGACCTCCTTGGGGGTCTCCCCCGGTGCGTCCCAGCAGAGCCGGAACACGGTGTCCGTGAAGTGCAGGTCAGGGTGGGCGTCCTTGAGCAGCGCGGCCGCGGGGCCGGGGTTCGGGCAGTCCACCCACACCTGGGCGCCGGGCTCGACCGTCGCGAGGGTCTCGAGCCAGCGGCGGACGATGACCTCGTCGCCGAAGTTCGGGTGACCCGGGGTCGCGACGAGGTAGAGCACGCGGCTGCGGGCTGCTGGGCGCTGACGCTGCTTGAACACGGATCCCCTAGCGGTCGGTGGTGGCGCACGGTCCCGCGCCGGCATCAGCGCAGGAGACGACCATCATGTCGTACCCGCGCACCGGGTCGCAATCGACCTCGGGGCTGAAGAGGCAGCCGTTCAGCAGGCGTCGACGGCGTAGATGCGGGCGCGTTCTGCCTGGTCGACGAGGGTGAAGCCCTCGACCGCAGGCGGCTCCTCGCCCATGCCGGCGTAGAGCTCCCGCGAGCTGTGCTCGGGCCAGTAGAGCTGCGGGTCGACGTACAGGTGGGTGACGCCGAGCTCGTCGATGAGCCGGCACACCTCGGGGTCCGTGGCGATGTCGGCGAGGTGCAGCCCGAGGTACCGGGACTCCGGGGTCCAGGCGCCGCGCAGGTGCGGGAACACGACCTCGGTGCCGCTGATCGCGTAGAGCAAGGGCGCCCCGGTGAAGGGGTTGCCGAGCACGACGGAGTCCTCGGGGAGCTCGTCGGCGAGCCGCTCCATGAGCTCGATCTCGCCGGTGGTGACGATGCCGGGCCACGCCGGGTCGTCGGAGCGTCCGTACTCGGCGAGGATGCGGTGCTCGCGGAGATCCTGGCGCGCCAGGCCCGTCGTCGCCAGGAAGGCGACCACGACGGCGACACCGATGACCGACACCACGGCACCGCGCAGCGCACCTGCGCGCCGCGGAGACCTCGGGGCAGGCACCAGGGCGAGCAGGGCACGCAGCCCGAGCCCGAGCACCTGGGCGACGAGGAGCAGGCCGAGCCCGACGAGCGGCACGGCGACGACGACCACGAGCCCGCCCAGGCGGACCGCGTCGCTGTACCAGGGCCCGGCGAGTGCACCGATGGGCAGGGTCGGGTCGTTGGCGGCGACGAACAGCGTGAGGACCACGGCGTAGGCGAGCGCGAGCCAGCGCAGCCGGGACCTCACGAGCGCCACGAGGAACCCGAGGACGGTGAGCCCGGCGAGCACCCACGAGGGGTCGCCGTTGCCGGCACCGATCACGGTGAGCTGGGTGTCGCTCAGCGCCTGCCACACGGCCTCGAGAGGCGTCGCGTAGGTCCCGCGCTCGTAGGCGATGACGGACTGCATCTGCGGTGACCGGAAGATGAGCGTCGCGAGGACCACGACGGCCCCGGTCGTGAGGACCAGGGCGAGGAGCTCGACGTAGCGGCGCTCGACCACGGCGACGGCCGCGACCCGGACCACCCCGACGAGCACGAGGGCGGCCGAGACCGCGCCGTAGCCGATGAGGGCGTTGGGGTGCGCAGCGGTGACCGCGACGAGGGTGAGGAGCAGGGCGAGGACGAGCGGCGTGCGGCTGGTCTCGGTCGTGGCGGGCGCGAGGTTGTCGAGCGGCAGGTGGCCTGCGGCGGTCTGCTCTCGCGCGCCGCGGCGTGTGGTGGCGGGCGCGGCCACGTGGCGTGCCCCGACGTGGGGTCCGCGCCGTCGGTCGGCGACCGGCGCCTGGTCGAGCAGCCGGACGGTGAGGGCGAGGGCGACCGGCAGCAGCGCGTAGCCGAGGGCGTTGGGCCACAGGGTCCCGTAGGACACCATGCGGCCGGGGAAGGCCACGAAGGCGACGCCGGCCACGGCCGTCAGCCCGGGGAGCAGGCGCGAGCCCGGCAGCAGCGCGGCGGCGAGGAGGGCGCAGCCGAGCGGGAACACGACCGCGGCGACGAGGATCGCGACGACGTTGGTGGCGACCACCACGTTGTCGACGACCACGAAGGACACGAGCCCGTGCCACGCGGCCGGGTAGATGGCGGGGTCGCGCAGCGGCGCGGTGAGCTGGCCGAGGTGGAGCGACGAGGCGTCCTGGGTGTCGAGGACCCGCTGGACGGCGTTGAGGTGGAAGATCGCGTCCCAGGTCTGCGGGGGTGCGTCGGGGTGCGCCATGCCGTCGCGCATGGCGACCACGCCGAGGAACCCGGCGACGGCGACGCCGGCGACCGTCGCGGGCCACCAGCCGAGGGCGGCGCGGTCAGGGCGCCACACGCGGCGCAGGGCGGTCTGCGCCCCGAGCAGGACCCCGGCGGTGAGGAGCGTGGCCGCGCCGACGCTCAGCACGGTCCAGGGGATCCCCGCGAAGGACAGCAGCACGCCCCAGGTGGCGAGGGTGCCGACGCTGAGCGCCGGTGCGGTGGCGACGAGCCACCAGCGGCGCAGGCCGACGGCGTACCCGACGAGGGCGCCCGGGACCGCCAGGACGAGGATGCCGCGCAGCACCTCTTCCCAGGTGGACGCCCAGGACACCGTCAGCCTCGCATCTGCTTGACGACCTCGTGGCTCTCGCCGTCGGCGACGATCTTGCCCTTCTCGAGCAGGATGCCGCGGTCGCACAGGTCGGCGACCATGTCGAGGTCGTGGGAGACGATGACGAGGGTGCGGCCCTCGGCGGAGAGCTCACGGATGCGCGCGAGGCACTTCTTCTGGAACGGCTCGTCACCGACGGCGAGGATCTCGTCGATGAGGAACACCTCGGGGTCCGAGTGCACGGCGACCGAGAAGGCGAGGCGCAGGAACATGCCCGAGGAGTAGAACTTCACCTCGGTGTCGATGAACTTCTCGATCTCGGAGAAGGCGACGATGTCGTCGAACCTCTTCTCGATCGCCTGCTCGCTCATCCCGAGGATGGCGCCGTTCATGTAGACGTTCTCGCGGCCGGTGAGGTCCGGGTGGAACCCGGCCCCGACCTCGATGAGCCCGGCGACGCGTCCGCGGGTGCGGATGGTCCCGCCGTCGGTGTGCATGACGCCGGCGATGAGCTTGAGCAAGGTGGACTTGCCCGAGCCGTTGAAGCCGAGGAGCGCGACGGTCTCGCCCTCGTGGACGTCGAAGCTCACGCCGTCGAGGGCGTTGAAGCTGTTGGACAGGTCCTTGCCCTTGACGGAGGCGACGAGCAGCTCCTTCATGGACCGCTGGTGGCGGAGCGTGAAGGACTTGGTGACGTCGGCGATCTCGATGTTGACCGGGCCGGTGGTGGTGCGTGAGGTGGCCATGGCTCAGAGCTCCTGGGCGAATCGGCCCTCGAGGCGACGGAACACCGTCTGGCCGAGGAAGAGGACGACGAACGCGACGAGGAACCCGGTGATCGTGGTCTGGACCATGCTGTCGGGCATCTGCGACATCGCGTCGGGGCCGCCCACGGGCACCCAGAAGGCGTAGTGGAACAGCTGGACCGCGACGGTGATCGGGTTGAGCTCGTAGACCGTGATGAGCCACGCGTGGTTCTCGAACGCGTCCTTGACCATCGCGAAGGAGTACAGGACGGGTGAGGCCCAGGTCGCGACGAGCAGGAGGAGGTCGACGAAGTTCTCCGCGTCGCGGAAGAACACGTTGACGGACCCGAACAGCATGCCGAGGCCGAGGCCCAGGATCGCGGTGAGCAGGAACCCGAGCAACGCTGCGAGGACCCCGAGCAGCGTGGGTCGCCACCCGACGGCGAGCGCCCCGACGAGCAGGACCACGAGCTGGGGCAGGAAGTGCACCACCGACACGTAGATCGCGCTGACGGGGAACAGCTCTCGGGGCAGGTAGATCTTCTTGATGAGGTGCGCGTTCCAGATCAACGTCCTGGTCGCGTTGCCGAAGGCCTCGGAGAAGAAGTTGATGACGACGATGCCCGAGAACAGGTACACCGCGAAGTAGTCGATGTCCTGCCCGACCTTGAGGAACACGCCCATCGCGAAGTAGAACACGACGAACTGCGTCGCGGGCTTGACGTAGGACCACGCCATGCCCAGCACGGACCCGCGGTAGCGGACCCGGAGCTCCTTGCGCACGAGGAGCTTGAGGAGGTACCGCTGGGAGAAGACGTCGACGAGGCCGCGTCCTCTCCCAGGGACCGAGAGTTCTGTCTGGGCCATGGTCTAGCGCTCGCCCCTGAACGTCTTCTTCCACTCGTCCTGGCCGACGAGCGAGTCGATGGACGACTTGTACTGCTCGGAGAGCTCGGGCCAGGCGCGCAGCAGCTGCTCGTGGATCTTCACCGAGCGGGTCATGAGCGAGCGGAAGCGCTCGGGGTCACGGTGGTACCACGAGGCCCCGGAGCCGTCCGAGGTGGACACCACGGCGGAGTCGAACTGCGCGAGCATCCACCACTTGGCGTCGGCGGCGTGCACCTCGGCCTCGGGGTGGCTCTTGGACAGCTGGCGGATGGGGCGCAGCTGCTTGACGGCGCCGACGGCGGCCATCGTGAGCAGGCCGACCCGGTTGGACGGCGGGCGGACGCCCTCGCCCTTCTTGGGCATCTTCTCGCGACGGGGCGCGGGGAAGGCGCCCGGGTCCTTCTCGACGGTCGAGTCCGGGTGCGCGGCGCGCACGGCACGGATGTCGCCGAGGCGGGTGCCGAGCTGGTCGTGCATGTGCTCGGGGCCGCTGAGGAGGTCCTCGAGGGCCATGAGGCGCAGCTCGGCCACGGAGTACTGCGAGGCGAGCAGGTGCCGGGTCTGGTGGATGAAGGACTCACGGACGATCCGGCCGCCGCGGGGGTACTGGGAGTGCAGCAGCGCCGCCACGAAGCGGTTGCGCTCGTGGTAGTACGCCTGCCAGTCGAGGGTGTCGTCCTTGTCGGTCCACGGCACGTGCCACACGGCTGCGCCGGGGAGCGTGACGGTGGGGACGCCGGTCTGGCGGGCGCGGAGCGAGTACTCGGCGTCGTCCCACTTGATGAACAGCGGGAGGGACAGGCCGATCTCGCGGACCACGGACAGCGGGATGAGGGTCATCCACCACCCGTTGTAGTCGACGTCGACGCGGCGGTGGAGCTCGCGGGTGCTGCGCAGCGACTCCTTGTCGAGGTGGTGGCCCTCGGAGTCCTGGAGGACCGGTCCCCACCAGAAGCGCCACGGCTGGATGCGCTCGCCCATGGAGTGCAGGTACGGGCGGTCGAACATCGAGAACATCTGGCCGCCGACGATCGTCGGGCGGCGCGAGAGGTCGGCGAAGGTCGCGGCGCGGACGATGCCCTCGGGCTCGGTGCGGACGTCGTCGTCGGAGATGAGCACGTAGGTGCTCTTCTCGGCGTCGAGGGTCTCGCTCATCCCGCGGGAGAACCCGCCGGACCCGCCGAGGTTGGCCTGGATGATGACGCGCAGGCGCCCGTCGAGGCCCTTCTCGGCCTCGGCGAAGCCCTCGGCGTCGGTGGGGTGCTGGTTGCCCTGGTCGACGACGATGACCTCGTCGAGGATGGACAGGAGCTCGGGGTCGGCGCCGTGCTGGCCGAGGAGGGCGACGACGTCGTCCGGGCGGTTGAGCGTGGTGACGGCGATCGACAGGGTGCCGGGGGTCGCGCGGTCCTCGGGGACCTCGGCCTCCCAGCGGGCGGCCTTGACGGTCGCTCCCCCGTCGGCGGCGATGACGTCGAACCAGTACCAGCCGCCGTCCGCGAAGGTCGACAGCGGCAGCCTGAAGGAGACGTCGGTGCCCGCGGTCGCGTCGGTGCCAGCCTCGACCCGCGTGGACTCGACGCGGTAGACGTTGCCCTTCGCGTTGGACCTGTAGACGATGACGTCGGCCGAGCCGAGGAGCGTCACCCGGAGGGTGACCTCGGTGACGACCGTCCAGCGGCGCCAGTAGCTGGCGGGGAAGGCGTTGAAGTACGTGCCGAAGGAGGTGCGCTGCTGCGCGCGGACCGCGTAGCTGGTGCGCGAGAGCACCTGCGAGAGGTCCTGCGCCTCGGCGGCGGCGCCGCGCTCCTTCTCCCCGTGGGCGACGACCGGGGGCTGCTGCTGCTCGCCCTCGACGTAGAGCGGGAGGATGTCCTGGTCGGCCTCGAGGGGCAGCACGACGCGCTGGAGGGTGCGGGTCACCGTCGCGGGCTTCACCGGGGCTGCGGTGGTGGCGCTCATGCGTCGACCCCGCCGCTCTCGATGGAGCGGCCGGCGCCGAAGTGCGGCGCGAGCTTGTTGTCGACCATGGAGAGGGCCGAGCCGATCGCCATGTGCATGTCGAGGTACTTGTACGTGCCGAGGCGCCCGCCGAAGAGCACGTCCTTCTCGGCCGCGGCGAGGTCGCGGTAGGCGAGCAGGCGCTCACGGTCGGCTGCGGTGTTGATCGGGTAGTACGGCTCGTCGGTCTTCTCCGCGAAGCGCGAGAACTCGCGCATGATCACGGTCTTGTCCTTGGGGTAGTCCCGCTCCGGGTGGAAGTGGCGGAACTCGTGGATGCGCGTGTACGGCACGTCGGCGTCCGCGTAGTTCATGACGGAGGTTCCCTGGTAGTCGCCGACCTGGAGCACCTCCTCCTCGAAGTCGAGGGTGCGCCAGGAGAGGTCGCCCTCGGCGTAGTCGAAGTAGCGGTCGACCGGGCCGGTGTAGACGACGGGCACGTTGCCGACGACGTTCTTCTTGTTGACCGGCTGCGACTCGTCGAAGAAGTCGACGTCCAGGCGGACCTCGATGTTCTTGTGGTCGGCCATGCGCTCGATCCAGCGCGTGTACCCGTCGGTCGGCAGACCCTCGTAGGTGTCCGAGAAGTATCGGTTGTCGTACGTGTAGCGCACGGGCAGGCGCGAGATGATGCTCGCCGGCAGGTCCTTGGGGTCCGTCTGCCACTGCTTGGCCGTGTACTCGCGGATGAACGCCTCGTAGAGCGGGCGCCCGATGAGGGAGATGCCCTGCTCGTCGAGGTTCTCCGGCGACTTGCCGCCGAGCTCGGCAGCCTGCTCGAGGAGCAGGTCGCGGGCGGCCTGCGGGCCGTGCGACGAGCGGAAGAACTGGTTCACCGTGCCGAGGTTGATCGGCATGGGGTACACCTCGCCCTTGTGCGTGGTGTACACCCGGTGCACGTAGTCCGTGAAGGACGTGAACCGGTTGACGTACTCCCAGACGCGCTCGTTGGAGGTGTGGAAGAGGTGGGCACCGTAGCGGTGCACCTCGATCCCGGTCTGCGCCTCGTTCTCCGAGTAGGCGTTGCCGCCCACGTGGTGACGGCGGTCGACGACGAGGACCTTGCGGCCGTACTCCTCGGCGATCCGCTCGGCGACGGTGAGACCGAAGAATCCAGAACCGACGATGACAAGGTCCGCGTCCAACGCACACTCCCTCTGTAGAGATACCAGCACACAAGGTTAACCGGTGACACTACCGGGGCGAGCCGGTGGGCTGGAGGACTCGTGAAGATCCGTCGTGAGAGAGGGCCCCGCCGGAGCCAGGCCGGTCAGGCGAACGGGTCTGGCACAGGTGCCAGCTCACCGCTCTCCCACGGCGGCGGCGGGACCGGCTTGCCCGACGTGCGAGCCTCGACGATCTCCTTCTGGCGCACCGAGTACGCCTTGAGGACCTCTTTCGGCTCGCCGTCCATACGGAGCGTGCCCTTGTCGATCCACAGCACCCGGGTGCAGGTGTCTCGGAGCGTCGACGAGCTGTGGCTGACCAAGAAGACCGTCCCGGCGTGCGTCCTCAGCTCGTCCATCTTGTTCTGGCTGCGTTGACGGAAGTCGGCGTCCCCGGTGTTGAGCGCCTCGTCGACCAGCAGGATCTTCGGTCGGACCGCCGTGGCGATCGAGAAGTTCAGACGAGCTGCCATACCAGAGGAGTACGTCTTCATCGGCAGGTAGATCGAGTTCCCGATAGAGGCGAGCTCGACGATCTCGTCGTACCTTGCAGCAGCCTCCGCCTTCGAGAGCCCGAGGGCCATCGCGCCGAGCAGCACGTTCTTGCTTCCAGGCAGCTCCGGCAGTAGAGCGGCGTTCACCCCGAGGAGCATCGGCTCGTCGGCGGCGAAGATCCGGCCCTGCTTGAGCGGGTGCAGCCCGGCGAGCGCCCGGAGCAAGGACGACTTGCCCGAGCCGTTCGTGCCGATCAGGCCGACGGACTCTCCCTCCCGGACGACGAGAGAGATCCCTCGCACTGCATGAACGGAGGCTTGAGGGGTCGGCTGGACGAACGACGCGAGCCGTCTGAGCCCTCGAGGTGACTCGGCCCGCTGCTGGACGGTCGGGACCCGGTACGTGACGTGCACGTCGTCCATCACGACGGTCGCGGGCGGGAGGACCGCCTCTCCCGTCGGTGCCAGCTGAGCCTCAGACACGTCCGTACTCCTTCTCGCCACGCCAGAACACGACCCAACCGACCACCAGGGCAGCGAGGGACCACGCCACCGCGACGTACCAGTCCTTTGCGGGCGCGACCTGCTCGTAGAGCACCGCGTCTCGGTAGATCGTGAGGAAGGCGTGGAGCGGGTTCAGCTCGAGGACCGCCTTCGCGGTCGGGTAGGCGTCGAACCGGTCGAAGGAGTAGAAGATCCCGGAGAAGTACATCCACGCGCGCATGACGAACTGCATGAGGTTACTGATGTCGTTCACCCGTGCGACGAGCCGGGCGAGCATCAGCGCCACCCCCGTGCTGAAGGCGACCTGGAGGATCAAGACCGGTACGACGAGCAGCCAGCGCCACGTGACGGAGGCGTGCGGGGGGATCGCGAGCACGATCACGAACATGACTGCGAGCGCAGGCATGAAGGCGATGACCTGGCGGACGACCACGGAGAGCGGCAGCACCGCACGCGGGAAGTGGAGCGTCTGCAGCAGCTTCGTGTTCGACACGATCGAGCGCGAGCCCTCGTTGATGGTGCTCGCGGAGAACTGGTACACGAACACGCCGATGATCAAGAACCCGACGAAGTTCTCGATGCCCCGCTGCGTGTCGAGGAGCACACCGAAGATCAGGTAGTACGTGGCTGCGTTGAGCAGCGGCGTCAAGATGAGCCACAGGCTCCCGAGACGGTCCTTGCCGTGCTTGGCGCTCAGCTTCGACGACGCGAGCGCCGCGACGAAGCGGCGGCGGCCCCATACCTGACGCGTGTAACGACCGATCGACATCTGGGCGTTCACCGGGGTCAGACCTGCTGCGACCTGCTCGACCCGCTCAGATCTGGGGATGCGCTTGCTCCCCTCGGAGGGGTTGCTCGGCATGGAGTTCTCAGTCGTCATATCAGTGAGGAGCCTACCCGGACCAGGTCGGACCGATGCATCGCCAGCCCGCTTCTCCTCGGAAGCGACACCGCCCCTCGACGGACCATCCACCCAGGTGGCGCATAACCCCCCCAGTCGCTCTAACCCCTATGATGTGCTCGCCCGCAGAGGACTCGAGGAGCGTATGAACACCGTCACGTCACACGTCGGGCCAGCCGACCCCGCTCCAACCAGGTCCTCGACCAGTCGTGGACCCCGGCTCGGCTATCGCCCGGACATCGAGGGGCTCAGGGCTGTCGCCATCGGGCTCGTCCTGATCTACCACGCTGGCCTGCCGTGGATCCCCGGCGGCTTCATCGGCGTCGACGTGTTCTTCGTCATCTCCGGGTTCCTCATCACAGGGGTGATCCTCCGTGAGGTCGCCGAGACCGGTCGCCTGTCGCTGGTGGGCTTCTACGCGCGGAGAGCCAAGAGGCTGCTCCCAGCCACGGTCGCGGTGCTCGTCACGACCGCCGTGCTCACCGTCGTCTTCCTCCCGGTCAGCCAGCGCGCCGTCTTCGGCGGAGACATCGCCGCCGCAGCCGGCTACATCGTCAACTGGCGGCTGGCCGACCGAGCCGTCGACTACCTCGC
This sequence comes from Sanguibacter keddieii DSM 10542, assembly GCF_000024925.1. Taxonomy (NCBI): domain Bacteria; kingdom Bacillati; phylum Actinomycetota; class Actinomycetes; order Micrococcales; family Sanguibacteraceae; genus Sanguibacter; species Sanguibacter keddieii. The sequence goes on along the minus strand of NC_013521.1, from coordinate 1,008,708 downwards.
CGAGGATGCTGGCTCGTCGCCTGTCCAGCACTTCTGGTCGCTGGCCGTCGAAGAGCAGTTCTACGTGGTGTGGCCGGTGCTCATCGTCGTGATCCTCGCCGTGGGCCGGCTCGCCCGTCGCGGCAGCCAGGGCAAGAGCCAGACCCTCACCCTGGGGCTCGGCCTCGCTGCGATCGCCGTCCCGTCGTTCCTCTGGGCACTCCACCTGACTCCGGTCTCGCCCAACGTCGCCTTCTTCGTCACGACCACGAGGCTGTGGGAGCTCGGGGTCGGTGCAGCAGTCGCGTTGTCCATGGCTCTCCTCTCCAAGATCAACAAGCAGGCGTCTTCCGTCCTCGCCACCGTGGGCCTGCTCGCCATCATCGTCCCGGCCTTCGCCTACGGGTCGTCGACGACCTGGCCAGGACCTGCCACGCTCGTGCCGGTCCTCGGTACTGCCGCGGTCATCGCCGCTGGAGTCGCCGGGCACGAGAATCCTGTCCGCGCTCTCCTGTCGTGGAAACCGGCAGTCTGGATCGGAGGGCTCTCCTACTCGCTCTACCTCTGGCACTGGCCGCTGCTCGTGTTCGCGACCGCCCACTACGGTGAGCTCGGCGTGAAGCGAGGACTGCTCGTGGTCGCACTCTCGTTCATCCCGGCTTATCTCAGTCTCCGGTTCATCGAGAACCCGGTTCGCCGCTCGAAGATCCTCGCCAGGCGCCCTGGGCTGACTCTTTCCGTCGGTCTCAACTGCACCCTTGTCGGGATCCTGGCGGGGGCCCTGCTCATGGTCGCCCCGAACAGGGCCTCGACCGCATCAGAAGGGCCGGTCGTCGAAGGGCCCGGGGCAGCAGCCATCTTCGTCCCGGGCGCGGACCTCGACGCGATCGCCTCGGCGACCTCTGCGGGCGTCATATCGCCCGACCCCATGTTCGCCGTCGAGGACGCTCCCCAGCTGTACATCGACGGGTGCCAGATGGCCTTCGACATCACGACTGCAACGGTGTGCGACTACGGCGACCTGACCAGCGACCGGACCATGATCATGGTCGGCGACTCCAAGATCGCTCAGTGGCAGCCACCGCTCGAGGACTACGCGGTGAAGAACGGGTACAAGCTCCAGACCCTGATCAAGTCCTCGTGCACACCCAGCCCTGCGGTCCTCTTCAAGGAGGAGGCGCCGTACACCACCTGCGCAGACTGGAGCGCTGCCGCCTCCGAGATCCTCCTTGAAGAGCTCCCGGACGTGGTCATCTACGGCAACGGAGCGACCAGGGCGATGAACGACCCGCAGAACCCTGAGGCGGGTGTGTCACCCGAGGCCCTCGCCGACGGGATCGCGCAGCAGTGGCGGCTCCTGGAGGACGCAGGCATCGAGGTGGTCGTCCTGCTGGACAACCCCTCTCCGGGAAAGCTCTCACCCGTCTACGACTGCGTCCTCGAGAACCCTGACGCGCTGGACAGGTGCTCGTTCCCCCAGGAAGAGGGAGAGAGCCGCTCCGCAGCGTCCGTCCAGCTGGCCGCGGCCAGCCAGGTCCCTGAGGTCGACGTGCTGGACCTCACCGATGCTCTCTGCCCTGCCGGGACCTGCCCGGCCGTCATCGGAGACACCCTCGTCTACCGGCAGGGCTCGCACCTGACCACGAACTACGTGCGGTCCGTGGGGCCGCAGGTCGAGGAGCGACTGCACGCCATGCTCGGAGACTGAGAGAGGTCGGGGTGGCAGTCAGCCACCCCGACCTCAGGGCTTTTCGATCAGGATCCCCCGGGACCGGATGGCCTCGCTGGCTGCCTCGAAGTCTGCGTCGAAGCTGAGGAACGTGCGGAAGGTGTGCGCCCGGACGTCCTTCACCACCGAGGAGACGGCCCAGGACGGGATGAGCTCGAGGTCGGTCGTCGAACGCCACCCTCTCAGCGGAGCGGTGGCTCCGCTGGTCGGTCGGACGAAGGCTGCCTGGCTGAGCTCGACGATCGAGAAGGCTCTCTCCCCGTCCCTCGTCGCGGTGACCGTCGACGAGTTCTTGCGCTTGAGCGCGAAGCCCGCGGAGATGTTGAGGTGGCTCCGCACGGTCTCTCGGCGGGCGAGCCCGGTGACCGCATCCGTCACGAGCAGCCACTCTCCGGGGGAGAAGATGATCTCCCGCTCGTGCTGCCACGTGTCGTGGTCGACCGCCCCGCAGAGCCTGTAGAGCCCGTCGCGTTCTTCGACGACCCCGAGTGCCGAGCCATAAGGCTCTCGCCGAACCCGGTCATGGTCCTTCCCACCGACCTCGACGGTGCTGTGAGCCCTCGTGGACTCGACGTACTGACGTTCCGGGGCTGAGTAGAAGTGACCTGCCAGACGCTCGGGAGAATCCTTGGCGACCGGGCCGACGTAGCCGAACCGCCCGGCGTCGACGACGATCTCCTCGCCTCGGTCGAACCAGGTGAACGAGAGGTCGTCTGCGTGCTTGTGCGTCCTCGAGTGGAAACCCGCCATGAACGACAGGTAGCTCGAGTCCTGGTGGTCTTCGGTCCCGGCCGGCTGGGGGTACCGCACGAAGGCATAGCCCGACTCGCGGAGCGCGAGCAGCGTCTCCTCTGCAGGCGCTCCGCGCACTCCCCGCGACAAGATGAACTCCGTCGACGGAGAGCTCGTCACCGGTTCTCGCGAGAGGACCTTCCAGCGAGGGCTGTCACCGATCTGGACCATGTGACCGCTCGGCTCGACCATCCAGCCGAGCACGTCCTCCGCGCGACGGATCGACTCGACGACCTCGGGGTCGTCCACGAGGCCGAGCTCGATGGCACGGGTGAACGAGTCCAGGAGCATCCGGTGATACTCCGGCGAGTGCTCGAGGTGGCCGCCGTCGGCCGCGAACTGCGCCCGGGCGACCAGGCGCAGCCGCCTGCGCGCCTGCTCCAGCATCTCGGTCATCCCAGGCAGCCCACGGAGCCGGAGGCTGAACATGAGCTGGCCCGTGGCCACGTAGAAGCCATGGTTGGAGCCCGCGTTGAAGGCGACTGCCTTGGCGAGCTCTGCACGGTGCCGGTCGACGCAGCGGAGGAGCAGGTCGACCACGTCGCGGTCGTCGTCGCGTACCGCGAGCATCTCGAGGAGCAGCGCGAGGCGAGGCGCCCGGAGACCGATCGCCATGTCGTACCAGGCCATCGTGCTCCCGGCGTCACCTTCGGTGAACCGCTCGGCCCACGACCGGGCGATGTCGCGGGACCAGTCGAGGTACTCCGCGTCACCGGTCTCCGCGTACCGGTCGAGGGCAGGGCCCATGAAGTCCCACGCATGCAGGTTGAACGCCCACGAGCGGTTCTCAGCGCACAGCGTGTCCCAGTCGATCGGAGAACCGTCGAAGACGACGGGCTCGTGCTGGCCGAGCCGCCACCCCTCGTGCTTGACCGACTCCGCGGACCGAGGCTCCGGACGGACCGCCGACCCGAAGCTGACGGGCAGCCTGCGCGAGAAGAGCGCCTTGACCGCCGTGCCTCGATCGCCCCGCACGCTGCGGGCGACCGTCGACGCCCCCAGGCCGATCCCCTCGTACACCTCGTGGTAGAGCGCAGCGTTCAGCGACCAGGTGCGGCTCTGCCGGACCCATCGTGCACCGGCCGCGGCGACCCGCGCCCTCTCGTCCGGAGCAGAGATCAACGCAGAGAGCTGCTTGGCGAGCGAGTCCGCCGACCCCGCCTCGAAGAGCGTCACCGCCTGGCTCCGCTCGGCGATCTCGCTCAGGGCGCGCACGTCGGACATGACCAGGACGCGACCTGTCGAGAGCGCCTCGAACGGCTTGAGCGGCGTGACGAGGTGGCACACCTCGACCGGGCGTCGCGGGACCACGAAGATGTCGATCAGGCCGTAGTAGTCCAGCACCGCGTCGTGCGGGACCTTGCCGGTGAAGATCGCGTCGTCGAGGCCGAGCGACGCCGCCCGGTCCATCAAGGCCGGCCGCTCGGGCCCGTCGCCCACGACCACCAGGCGGACCTTGCTCGTCGTCCCCTGCTCCCTGAGCAGAGCCACCGCGTCGACCAGGACGTCGATGCCCTCGTAGTCGACGAGAGACGACACGTAACCGATCGTCACGGTCTCCGGCTCGATCCCGTGCGTCTGGGCAAGGGTCTCGTCCCTGGTCACGACGGGGAAGCTCTCGGAGTCCACTCCGTTCGGGATCACGCTGATCCGGCTCGGCTCGACACCACCCTCAGCGATCCGCGCCGCCATGACGTCGGCGAGGGTGACGACCCGTTCGGCGTCCCTCCGGCACGCGTCCTCGGTGTCCCGCCGCAGGGTGTACGTGTCCGGGAGACCGTGAGCACGCTCGAGCTCGTCCAGGTCCGACCACCCGAACCGGTCCGCCTCTCGCTGCAGCCAGGTCTCCTCCCAGAACCCCCGCGACTCGTAGACGACCGGGATGCCGTAGGCGTGTCCCAGGATCAGCGCAGTCTGGGCGTTGATCAGGTCGGACGCGGCGTGCAGGACCATCGGACGAACCCTCTGGATCACCTTCTCGACCGCGTCGAGGTTCTGCGAGAACCAGACGTCGAGGGGATCCGTACCCCGCTCGTTGCCGGCTGACCGGTGGTAGACGACACCGTCGACCACCTGCGGTTCGTCGCTCGTCGCGTCTCCGAAGCCGGCCTGGGTGACGACGTGCGGCTCGAGGCCCGACTGCAGCTGGGCCACCGCCGTGTACTGGGTCCGGAGGGTGTAGCCCGACTGCTGCTCCGGCAGCGAGGTCCCGACGACGTGCAGGACACGCCCCGCGACCGGGTCGAGGGGTGTGTACGGGCGAGCGAGCGTGTACCTGACCTCACCGCTCAGCACGGCGATCTCACCCTTGAGGTTCGCCTCGAACTCGCGGTCGGCCGGGTTGTCGAACCGGCGGACCATGTGACTCGTGCACTCCAGCGCCCGCGTGAGATAACCACGCCGCCGGAGCCCCCTGGCGATCGACAGCAGCTCTCGTCGGTTCAGGGAGGACTCGGTCCCGGACGCCTGGATGAGATACCAGGCCTCTAGGACGTCCTCGGTGCCGTCGAGCGGCGAGCCGTCGTCGGACGAGCGTCGTCGTGACCGCGAGCCCCTGAGGTGAGGGGCGCGCCGCCGCGCTGAGAGGAACAGCTCCCCCACCACGATCCTCCAGCGGAGGACAGACAGCGCTCCCAGCCCGAGGGCGCCGACGGAGAGCACTGCCGCAGCGGCGTAGAACGCGCCGGTGCTGGTGAGTACTGCGAGCACGAGGACTGCCAGGGCGAGGACGGCCACCGCCACGGCGGCCTTCCGGGCACGCCGGACGATCGGCCCGAGGGAGTGCATGAGGTATCGCACCTAGGACACCTTCCGTCCGAGGACACGTCGACCCTGGGCGCCGTGCCCGGTCCGTTCGTCGATCTCGCGACTGCTCTCTGGTACTGACATCACTGCGCCCCCTGGCGTCCGTCGGCGAGCCTCTCGTAGAGGGCTCGGTACATCTCTGCGTTCTTCGCCCACGTGCGCTCCCGCACCACGAACTCACGGCCCGCAGCGCCCATGCGCTGCATGGTGTCCGGGTCTCCCAAGAGCTCGTCGAGCACGCGAGCCAGGTCTTCGGGCTCGTCTGCGGCGAACAGCCGGCCGGTGCTCCCGTCGTCGACGATCTCGCGCAGCGCCGGCAGGTCGCTCGCGACCACCGGACGCGAGGTCGCCATGGCCTCGAGCGGCTTCATCGGCGTCACGAGCCGACAGACCCTCTCGTCTCTGCGAGGGACGAGGAACACGTCGATGCAGCTGTGCAGCTCGTGCACCTCTTCGGCCGGGACACGACCGGTGAAGACTGCGTCGATCCCCGCGTCTCGGGCGAGAGACTCGATCCGTGGCCTCGCAGCACCGTCCCCCACGATCAGGAGGACGACCCGTCGACCTGGTCGCTGGAGGATCTTCACCGCTGAGACTGCGGTCTCCAGGCCCTCGTAGTCGACGACGGAGGTCACCGTCCCGACGACCTGGTCCTCGGGGGCGATCCCCAGCGATGCTCGCCGTCGTGCGGGGTCAGGTGCTGGGCCGAGGAATCCCGGGCCGACCGCGTTCGGGCTCAGGCTGATCTTCGCCGGGTCGACGCCGCGTGCCACCATCTCCTGGCGCATCTCCTCGCCGAGGGTCACGACGGCGTCGGCGGAGTGCATCGCCTCCGTCTCTCTCTCCCTCCAGAGGACGTAGCGGTCGGACCGCTCGGCACCAGGTGGCTGCTTCGAGAGCCACGTCTCCTCGAGGAAGCCCCGTACCTCGTACACATAGGGGATCCCGGTCCTGTCACGGACCCCGTCGAGGACGAGGGAGTTGACGTAGTGCGTCGTGGTGTGGAGCACCGACGGCCGGACACGCTCGGCGGTCGCCGTGACCGCGTCGATCTCGCGTGCCAGTCGTTCGTCGGATCGCGAGGGGAGCGTCGGCACGGAGAGCCTGCCGTACCGCACACCGTCGATGAGGTCTTCGGAGCTCGCCGAGGGGATCCCCACCGTCGACGGGTACCCGAGCCGGGTCACCGCCTCGACCTGGAGACCCGCGGCCTGCTGCGCCCGCAAGATCGAGTGGGTACGGGACGTGTACCCGCTCCGTGTGAACGGCAGAGAGTTCGTCAGGAGGTGCAGGACGACGTCAGGACGGCCGACCACCTCGGCACGGCCGCCAGGCACGGGTGCCGACCATCCGGGCTCGAGCAGCGCGAGGTCTCCCCGGAGCCGTTCCCCAGCCCCACCGCCACGCTTCGGGAGCGACTCCAGGTCACTGACAGCGTCGCGGAGCTCACCGCGGTGCCAGCGAAGACGCACGGTCGTCATTGACGGGGCGCCGAGATCGACACCGGCTTCTCTCAAGACCTTCTCGGCGCTCTCGAAGCGCTTGACGGAGACGAGGAACGCAGCGGCCCGGAGGGGGGCGATCCCGTCGCGTGAGACCCAGTCGACCGCCTCGTGCTCGCGACCGAGGAGCCACAGCGCCGTGGCTCGGGCACCAGCGAGGGTTCGTGGTCTCGCGAGGGCCGCTACCGGGGTGGCGAGGATGCGGACGAGCCTCGGCGGGACCTGCTGAGCAGCCAGGAGCCAGAACCCTGAGGGGTCGTCGCGGAGCACCGTCAACGCCGCGGTGCCTGTCGTCCACGCACTGCGGGCGTAACGGACGAGAGGCCCGAAATGCTCTCCTGGACGACTGTTGCGCTTGACACTCGGGCGCGTGCTCACGACAGGTAGAGGCTCTCTGCTCGCTGGGAAGGACCAGGCGAGCCTACCCGTGCCGACCACGTCAGAGCATGGCAGTCCCTGGTCTCGGACATGATCCGCCGGCTCGTGACCGGCCTGGCACGCTCGTGGACGACCCGGCCGGTACCGCAGGGACGTCCGTGAGCACCGGATATCCGCTATCAGTTCACTCACCGTTAGAGTGGCATGCGGTAACAGGCCCACGAGGCGCCGCACACACAAGGGGACTACACAGTGAATCCGACCATCGCCGTCATCGGCCTGGGATACATCGGACTTCCGACCGCGGCTGCGCTGGCCGCTCCGGGGACGCGGGTGCACGGCATCGACGTGAGCCAGCGGACGGTCGACATGGTCAACAGGGGCGAGCTGCCCTTCGTCGAGCCCGGCCTCGAGCAGGCGCTCCAGTCGGCCGTGCGTCGTGGTGACCTCACCGCGTCGACGACCACGCCGCACGCTGACGTGTACATCGTCGCCGTGCCGACGCCCTTCCAGGACGACCACCAGGCCGACCTCTCATACATCGAGGCGGCGACCCGCACCCTGTCGGCGCAGCTCACCGGTGGCGAGCTCGTGATCCTCGAGTCCACCTCCCCTCCCGGCACCACGGAGAAGATGGGCGAGTGGATCGACGAGGAGCGCCCCGACCTCGCGGGCAACGTGCTCCTGGCGCACTGCCCCGAGCGTGTGCTCCCGGGCCGCGTGATGATCGAGCTGGTCAAGAACGACCGCGTCATCGGTGGTGTGACCCCCGAGGCCGCCGTCGCCGCGCAGCAGGTCTACCGCATCTTCTGCGAGGGTGAGCTGCTGCTCACCGACGCCCGCACGGCCGAGATGGCCAAGCTGGTCGAGAACTCCTACCGCGACGTCAACATCGCCTTCGCGAACGAGCTGTCGCAGGTCGCCGCGAAGCTCGACATCGACGTGTGGGAGCTCATCAACCTGGCCAACCACCACCCGCGCGTCAACATCCTGCAGCCCGGCCCCGGTGTCGGCGGCCACTGCATCGCGGTCGACCCGTGGTTCATCGTCTCGGCCGCCCCGCAGGAGTCGCGCCTCATCCGCACGGCCCGCGAGGTCAACGACGCGAAGCCGCACCAGGTGATCGACCAGATCCTCGCCCACGCGAAGGACGTCGAGAACCCGACCATCGCGCTGCTCGGCCTGGCCTTCAAGGCGAACATCGACGACCTCCGCGAGAGCCCGGCGCGCTACATCGCCAAGGAGCTCGCCGACCGTCTGCCCGAGGCGACGATCCTCGCCGTCGAGCCGCACGTCGAGGAGCTCCCCGCCGAGCTCGCCGCGCTGTCGAACGTGCGCCTGTCGCCGCTCAACGAGGCCCTCGAGGCCTCGCAGGTCGTCGCGCTGCTCGTGGACCACGACCTCTTCGGTCTCGTGGACCACGCGGTCCTCGCCGACAAGGCGGTCGTGGACACCCGCGGCCTGTGGCGCAACGTCTGACGTCGAGCACCACCTGAGCCGACGCTGAGACGGCCCTGACGGGCCCACAGCACGGAGAAGGCCCCGGAACCCTCGTGGAGGGTTCCGGGGCCTTCTGCATGCCCCAGAGAGGCAGCGTGCCTCAGCGAGGCCGAGGCGGGGAGCGTCAGCCGGGGAAGTCGGCGATCCGCTCCCCCAGGCCGAAGTACTGGCGGATGGCCGCGACGGTGCGCTCCGCGGCGCGCCCGTCACCGTAGGGGTTGACGGCGTTGGCCATCGCGGCGAACGCCGCCTCGTCGGTGAGCAGCGACGTCACGGCCTCGACCACGGCGTCCTCGTCCGTGCCGACCAGGCGCACGGTGCCGGCCTCGACGGCCTCGGGACGCTCGGTGTTCTCGCGCATGACGAGCACCGGCTTGCCGAGCGACGGGGCCTCTTCCTGCACGCCGCCGGAGTCGGTGAGGACCACGGTCGCGCGCTCGATGAGCCGCGAGAAGTCCCCGTACGCCAGCGGGTCGGTGATGATGACGTTCGACAGGTCGCCGACGGCCGGCACCAGGGACTCGCGGACGACCGGGTTGGCGTGCAGCGGCAGCACGAAGGTGACGTCCGTGAAGGTCGTCGCCAGGCGCGCGAGCGCACGGCCCACGGACTCGAGCGGGGCGCCCCACGACTCACGACGGTGCGCGGTCACCAGGACCATCTTGCCGTCGGAGGAGTCGAGCACCTGCAGCGCCGGGGTCTCGAAGGCGTCGCGGCTGCGCACGGTCGAGAGCAGCGCGTCGATCACCGAGTTGCCGGTGACGACCACGGACGCCGGGTCGACGTTCTCGACGAGGAGGTTGTCGCGGCTCGTGCTCGTCGGCGCGAGGTGCAGCACGCTCAGGCGCGTCGCGAGGCGACGGTTCATCTCCTCCGGGAAGGGGTTGAGCGGGTCCTCGGTGCGCAGGCCGGCCTCGACGTGGAACACCGGGATCTTCTGGTAGAACGCCGCCAGCCCCGCGGCGAAGGCCGACGTGGTGTCGCCCTGGACCACGACCGCGTCGGGACGGACCTCCTCGAGGACGGGCGTGAGCCTGTCGAGCACCTTGGTGGTCATCTGGGCGAGCGTCTGCCCGTGGGCCAGCAGCTCGAGGTCGAAGTCCGGCGTGATGCCGAACAGCCCGTTGACCTGGTCGAGCATCTCGCGGTGCTGACCGGTCACCACGACCGAGGCGGTCAGGTCGTCGGCAGCCTTGACGGCGTCGACGATCGGGGCCATCTTGATCGCCTCAGGACGTGTCCCGTAGACGAGCATGATCGTGGGCATGGGTGACTCCTTCGAAGCAGGTGGGTAGACCCGAAGCCTAGTACAGGCATGATCATCCTGGACGGGCCTCCTCCTGCGCCCTGACCTGCGCTCACCACCAGCCCGTGGCGGCCCCGAGCATCTCGTCGAGCGGACCGGCGAGGGTCCGGCTGAAGGTCGCGGTGAGGTGGTCGGTGTCGATGTACACCTGGACGTTGCCGATGACCGTGGGGCACACGAGCTCGTCGCAGAACAGGTCGGAGAGGTCGAGCGTGGAGAACGCGCTCCCGTCGGTGACGTGCACGTCGAGCGGGCTCGACATGTCGAGGACCTCGTACCGCGGCACGGTGCACCCCTCCGGCCCGTCGACCACCAGGCACTCCGCGGCGTCGAAGGGCAGCCACGGGTTGTCGCGGATCGCGATGACGGGCAGGCCGGCCCGCTCGAGCTCGGACCACGCGGCGACGTAGGAGTCGGGGACGTAGTCACCACCGTCGGGGGCCGGGCGCGTCCCCGTGACGACGACGGCGTCGTAGTCCTCCTCGACCAGTATCTTGAGGACGTTCTCGGACCACGGCGTGCACGAGCCCGGGTCGTCGTCGAGGAGCTTGAAGGGGCAGCCGCGCTTGAAGTACGAGTCCAGACGGATCCCGCGCACCTGGGCGACCGCGTCGAGCGGCTCGACGAAGCTCACCGCGTGCGACCCGCCGACCAGGGCGACCCGCAGCGCGCCCTCGGGGTCGCCGAAGTCGCAGGTGTAGACCTCCTCGTCGTAGAGGTCCGTGGTGCAGCCGGTCCGGTCGCTCGCCGGCCAGTCCTCGAGCGAGAGCACCGGCTCGGGGAAGGCCGCCACGTCCTGGGGCGTCGGCCAGGCCGTCGCGTCGACGAAGGTCAGCGCGCCGGGGTAGACGGCCGTGTCGAGGTCGCTCGCGCCGAGCACCTCCGCGCGCTCCGAGTCGACGTGGTGGGTCCACGCCGACGCGCTGACGACGACGCCGACGGCCGCGACGGTCCCGACGACGGCGCGCGGCGTGACCCGTGCGAGGACGCGCGCACCACGGTGACGACGACGTGACACTGCTGGCACAGCCGGGGCGTCCGGCACGAGCACCGGCTCGGTCTCGGTCCCGGTCTCGGTCTCGGTCTCGGTCTCGGTCTCGGTCTCGGTCTCGGTCTCGGGTGCAGCCTCAGCCTCAGCGGCCGGCTCGGCCTCAGGCTCAGCCGCCGTCTCGGGCTCGGGCTCAGCCGCCGTCTCGGGCTCGGGCTTAGCCGCCGTCTCGGGCCCAGGCGCAGCCTCGGGCTCCTTCTCCGCGAGCGCCTCGGCCTGCTCGCCCCGCGTCCAGCGGGGTCGCCAGCCGAGCAGCAGCTCTGTCAGCCAGGTGAGCACCGCGGCGGCGAGGAGCACGGCGGTCCCGGCGAGCCACCCGACGGGCTGGTCGCGGAGGGTCACCACGAGCACCAGGACGGGCCAGTGCCACAGGTAGAAGCCGTAGGCGCTGCCGCCGGCACGGACCAGGGGGCGCAGCGCGAGCACCCGGGTGACGACGGTGGGGCGGTCCCCCGAGCCGGCGAGCACGATCGCGGCGGCACCGAGCAGCGGGAGCAGGGCGGCCGGGCCGGGGAACAGCGTGAGGCCGTCGACCAGCACGCCGGTGAGCAGGACGGCGGCTGCCCCGAGCACGCCGAGGACGCTGCGCAGGGCGTGCGGCATCCGGCGGACGGGACCGAGGACCACCACGAAGGCGAGGACCGTCCCGAAGAGCATCTGCCACGCGCGGGCCAGGGTGCTGTAGTACGCGAGCCCCTGGTCGACCTGCACGAGGTACGTGGCGTAGGCGAAGGACGCGACGAGCAGCGTCACCACGACCCCGAGGAGGACGCGCAGGGTCGCGAACCGTCGGAGCACGAGGGTCAGGACGAGGAGCAGGAGGGGCAGCGCGACGAACAGCTGTCCCTGCACCGACAGGGACCAGAAGTGCTGCGTCATGGACTGCGAGGCGTCGGCGGCACCGTACTCGCGGCCGGTCGTGGCGAGGTACCAGTTCTCGTAGTAGAACAGCGACGCGACGGCCTGCTGGACGGCCTCGGTCATGCGGGTGCGGGGCAGCAGGTACCAGGTGCTCAGCAGCACGGCCACGAGGACCAGCGCCGCGGCGGGCACGAGGCGGCCGAAGACGCGGGCGTAGTAGCGCCAGAGGCTCGGTGCGCGTCGCTCGGAGTACGAGCGCACCACGGACGCGCCGACGAAGAACCCGGAGATCATGAGGAAGATGTCGACCCCTCCGGACACCCGCCCCACCCACACGTGGTAGACGGCGACCATGAGGATCGCGACGGCTCGCAGGCCCTCGATGTCGGCCCGGAACCCTGGGCGGTGACGGCGCGGGGCCTCGACCTCAGGGGTGCGGGGCTCGGCGCTCACGAGGACGATGATCCCTGCCCTCACGCGATCCGCACAAATCAGATGTGACAATCTGCGCCTGACCAGGTCCGCGACGCCTCGTGGAGCCTGTCAGTCGCAGGCGGAGACCGCGTAGACGCCCACTCCCCCGGCCGAGGCGATGAGCTCGAAGCCCTCGCTGACGTCGACCCCGTAGAGGCCGGGCCACCGGGCGGCGACGTCCGTGCCCTCGATCCACGCGGGCTCGTCGGCGTAGAAGTGCGTCACGCCGAGCTCCTGCACCGCCTCGCACACGCGGGGGTCGGTCCGGAGCTCGCGGAAGTGCAGCTCGAGGTACTGCTGGTCGGCGCTCGCGAAGGCGGCACCGAGCTGGGGGAAGACGACGTCGACGCCCGAGACGGCGTAGGCGAGGGCCGCCCCGTTGAAGGGGTCACCCAGGAGCACGGCGTCGTCGGGCAGCACGTCGTCGAGGCTGCGCAGCAGGCCCTCCTCCTCGGCGCTCACCATGGCGCCGAAGCGGATCTGCTCCGGGTCGTACCCCTGGGCCATGCGGTGGACCTTGTCGTCGTGCCGGAACCCGTCGCTCGCCGTCCACGCACCCAGCAGCAGCGCCGCCGGCACCGCCCAGGCGACCACGGTGGCGGCGGTGGCTGTCGCGACCGTCGTGCGACCGGCGCTCCGTGCCCTGTCGTCGTGGCCACCCTCGTGCGCGGCGACGGTCCGGCGTCCGTCACCGGGCCACCGGGTCGCCGCCCGGGCGGCGAGCTGCCCGAGCCACACCGCGCCGAGGGCACCCAGGACGCTGGCCGCCACGGGGACGAGCGCGGCGACGCGCGGCACGCTCTTGTACCAGAACCCCGTGAGCCACCGCAGGTCGTTCTCGGGGCCGGTGGCGAGGGCGACGAGCGCCACGCACACCACCCACCCGACCACGAGCCACTGGGCCTCGCGACGCACGAGAGCCGCGACGCACCCGACGAGCACGAGGACGAGCACCACGACGTTGCCGGGGGCGCCGGAGGACAGGGGGACGTCGAGCAGGCCGTCCCGGACGCCGTCGGACAGCGTCCCCGTGGCCGGGCGCGGGTAGCGCAGCGTGTTCTGCAGCACCGTCGCCCCGGTGAGGACCCGGACCGCGACCGCGACGAGCGCCAGGACCACGACGCTGCCGCCCAGAGCCCACGGCCACCGCCCCGCGCGCACCAGCCGGACGACGCCCGTGACGGCGCAGCCCACCACGAGCGGCACCAGCAGGTAGACCACGGCGAAGGCGCCGCTCGCGTGCGCGAGGGCGACCCCGGCGAGGGCGGGCAGCGCCACGAGGGCACCGCTGACCCGGGTGTCGTGCCACGAGCGCAGGGAGAGCGCGGTGACGGCGAGCGCCCCGGGCAGGACCGCGACGGAGAGCCCGTTGGGCCACTGGCCGGAGGTGCTCAGCATGACCGTCGGGAAGGCGAGGAAGCTGGCGCCGACCACCGGGGCGGCGAGCGCGGCGAGCGGGGTGCGGGGGCAGGCGGCGCGGGCGAGGGCGGCGAGGCCCAGGGGCCACACGACGCAGGCCATGACGACGGTCGAGGCGTTGGCCACCAGCGGGACCTGGCCCGGGGCGAGCGCGACGAGCGCGTGCCAGACGCTCGGGTAGTACAGGACGGGAGCCCCCGGCCCGGACAGCGAGTTGAGGCCTCCGACGAGGGAGGCGTTGCCGAGCTCGCGGATCGCCTGGACGGCGTTGAGGTGGAACACCGAGTCCCAGGTCTGCAGCAGCGCGTCGGGCGTGCCGATGCCTGGCCGCAGGACGGCGAGCGCGGCCGCTGCGGAGACCGCCCAGGTGACGACGAGCCCGACGGTCTGCGCCCGGGTGAGGGCAGGGCCGAGGGTCTCGCGCCAGGTGGCGCCCGTGCGACGGCGCCACCAGCCGAGGAGGGCGCCGGCGCCGAGGGTCACGGCGGTGCCGAGCGCATAGGCGAGGACACCCCAGCCGAGCCCGACCCTGTCGACCAACACGCCGGTGGCGCCGACGGTGGTGGCCGTGACGGCTGGGGCGGCCCCGACGAGGACGATGCCTCGCAGCCCGGCGAGCAGGCCGAACCCGAGGCCCGGAAGGTACAGCAGGGCGACGAGCGCGAGCACGGCGGGGAGAGACTCGGCCCAGCTCATGCGGTCCCCCTCCCCGGGTGCGGCTGCGCGCGCCCGACGTCGCTCACGCCGCGCTGCCTGCGCCGGTGCTCGTGTCGGAACCTGTGCCGGTGTCGGTGCCCCGGCGCACGATCAACCGGCGGTAGGCGACGCGGCGCAGCGACTCGGGCACCAGCCGGTACCCGCCGCGGACCACGACGTTGCGCAGCAGCTGCGCCCAGGTGGTCCACCCGCTGCGACGCATGAGCCACTGGAGGCGCAGCTCGGAGCGCAGCAGGCGCAGGCCGCCGCGTCGTGCGTAGGCGCCAGCACCCACCCGGTACAGCACCAGAGGCTCCGGCAGGTTGCAGGCCCGCGCGCCGGTGGCGAGCATGCGGACGAACAGCCAGTAGTCCTCCATGAGCGGCAGGTGCTCGTAGCCCCCGGCACGCCCGACGACGCTCGCGCGGTAGACGACGGAGGGGTGGTTGAAGGGCGAGACGAAGCGTGAGGCACGGTCCACGTCGGCCGAGGTGAGCGGAGGGACCCGGACGATCCCCGGGGCGTCCTCGTCGGCGAACTCCTGGATGGCCGTGCCCACGAGGTCGTAGCCCTCGCCGACCAGGGCCAGCTGGCGCGCGAAGCGCTCGGGGAGGCTCACGTCGTCGGCGTCCATGCGCGCGACGACGTCGTGCGTGCAGGCCGCCAGGCCGCGCTCGAGAGCGCGGGCGAGCCCGACGTTCTCGGCGAGCTCGAGGACGCGGACCTCCACGTCGGTCGAGGCCGCCAGCGCGGGCAGCCCGGCGAGGGCCGCGGCGAGCGGGGCTCCGACGGGCCCGTCGCGCACCACGACCACCTCGGCCGGGTGCAGGGTCTGCTCGACGGTGACCGAGCGGAAGGCCCGCTCGAGGAACTGCGGGTCGTCGCCCGCATACACCGGGAGCAGGACGGAGAACCGCGGCTGCTCGGCCGTCATCGGCTGCGGCTCTCGATCCTGGCGACCGAGGACGTCACCGGCAGGCCCGCCAGCACCACGGAGGTGGGGCGCGGTGACCGCAGCACGCCGTCGCGGGCGCCGCGCAGCAGGGCGCTCACCAGCACGGAGCGGTTCTGGGACCGCAGGAAGGTCTTGACCCACCGGCGCACCGAGGCACCCGAGTACAGCACCCGCTCGGGGCCGGTGAGCGACCCGGAGCGCGTGATCATCCAGATCTTGTTGCGCACCTCGTAGTAGAAGCGCGGGCCGGGGTCGGCGTCCGTCGCACCGAAGGTCTTGGTGCGGTGCTCGACGACGCTGCCGGGGACGTAGAGGCCGGTGCCGCGGCGCAGCAGGCGGCACGAGTACTCGAAGTCGTCGTTCCAGATGAAGTAGTCGGCGATCGGCAGCCCGTGGTACCGGACGGCCTTGGCGTTGACGAGCATCGACACGAAGGACGACGACCGCACCGGGCGCGCGCCCGCACGGTCGGCGACGTCCATGAGCTCGCCCGACACGCGGGGGCGCTTGCGGGGGGTGTTCATCGGGTGGTCGCGGCCGTCGTGCCACACGACCCGCGAGCCGAGCAGGGCCACCGGGCCCTCGTAGGAGTCCGCGGCGCGCAGCAGCTCGGCGAGCGCGTCCTCGGTGGGGATGGTGTCGTCGTCCATGAGCCACACCCAGTCGGGCGCCTGCTCGCGGGGGACGTCGAGCGCTGCGGCCATGCCGGCCGCGAAGCCGCCCGCACCGCCGGTGTTGCGGTCCAGGGTGATGACGCGCGCGCCGACCGGGTGCTCGGCGGCGACGCGTGCGGAGTCGTCGTCGGAGGCGTTGTCCAGGACCACGACCTCGTCGACGGGGCGCGACTGCGCCGCGAGGGCGTCGAGCGCCTCGACGAGCAGGTCCTGGCGGTTGTAGGCGACGAGGACGACGCTCACCCGCGTCGTGGTGTCGCTCAAGCCGGGACCCCGGTCCCGATGACCACGCGCGGCACGCCGGCCCACAGCGCGGGGTCGGTCGACCGCCGCCCGTCGACGAGCAGGCGCAGCCCGGGCACCTGGGCCGGAGTGAGCGTGGTGTACTCGGCGTGGTCCGCCTGGACGATCGCGACGTCCGCCGCCTCGCCGTAGTGGTAGGCGTCGAAGCCGTGCGCGGCGAGCTCGTCGTCGCTGAACAGCGGGTCGTGGACCACCACGCGCGCCCCACGGGCGCGGAGGGCGTCGACGGTGGCGAAGACGCCCGAGAACGCCGTCTCCTTGACGCCGCCACGGTAGGCGGCGCCGAGCACCACGACGCGCAGGCCGTCGAGGGAGCCGAGCAGGTTCTCCGCCTGGGCGACCACGCGCTCGGGGACCGCGGCGTTGACGGCGCGGGCCTCGCGGACGATCGACGCGTCGGGGTCGACCGACAGGTACAGGCGCGGGTACACCGGGATGCAGTGGCCGCCGACGGCGATGCCGGGACGGTGGATGTGGCTGAAGGGCTGCGAGTTGCACGCGTCGATGACGGAGTACACGTCGATGCCGACCTTCTCGGCGAAGGCGCCGAACTGGTTGGCGAGGCCGATGTTCACGTCGCGGTAGGTGGTCTCGGCGAGCTTGGCCATCTCGGCGGCCTCGGCCGAGCCGAGGTCCCACACGCCGTTGGCGCGCGGCAGGTCGGGGCGCTCGTCGAAGGTGAGGACGGCCTCGTAGAACTCGCGGGCTCGGCGGGCGCCCTCGTCGCTCAGGGCGCCGATGAGCTTGGGGTACTTGCGCAGGTCCGCGAAGACCCGGCCGGTGAGGACGCGCTCGGGCGAGAACACGAGGTGGAAGTCGGTGCCCTCGCTCAGGCCGGACCCCTCCTCGAGCATCGGCTTCCAGCGTCCGCGGGTGACGCCCACGGGCAGCGTGGTCTCGTAGGAGACGAGCGTGCCGGGCGTGAGGTGCTCGGCGAGCGAGCGGGTCGCGGCGTCCATCCAGCCGAAGTCGGGTGCGGCCGTCGCCTCGTCGACGAACAGCGGCACCACGAGGACGACGG
The DNA here is from genome assembly GCF_000024925.1 of Sanguibacter keddieii DSM 10542. NCBI lineage: Bacteria > Bacillati > Actinomycetota > Actinomycetes > Micrococcales > Sanguibacteraceae > Sanguibacter > Sanguibacter keddieii. The sequence continues at coordinate 991,266 of NC_013521.1, read as the reverse complement.
CGTCGGCCCCGGGGATCGCGTCGGCGTAGTCGGTCGTGGCGCGCAGGCGTCCGGCGGGCACCAGCTCGGCGAGCTTCTCGGCGAGGTGCGCCTCACCCGGGAAGGGCTCGGTCCCGCCGTTGACCAGGTCCACGACCGTCGCGTTGACGTCGACACCGACCACGTCGTGCCCCTGGTCGGCGAACTGGACGGCCAGCGGGAGGCCGATCTTGCCCAGGGCGACTACTGCGATGCGCATGCGACATCCTCACGACGAGAGTTGTGGCCCCGCGCAGGACGGCGGCAGGGCTCCGAGCAGGATACTGCGACGACCGTCGATCACGTCAGGCGGGAGACGCCCGACCGGTCCTCGCTGACGGAACGGCCCCGTGCGGCCACCTCGAGGACGGCGCGTGCGGCGTCCTCCCCGGAGCGCTCGATGGACCCGAAGCGACGGGCCCACCGGGAGAGCCGGGTGCGCTCGGCCGTCCGGGCCTCGCGGTCCGTCTCACGCGTCGCGAGCTCCGTCATGGCCTCGGCCACCGCGGCCTCGTCGTACTCGACCGCGTACCCGAGGTCGGCACCGGCGACGACGTCGCGCGCCGGACCCACGCCGGCGAAGACCACGGGGACTCCCGAGGCAGCCGCCGCGAAGACCTTGGTGGGGAAGGCGAAGTCGTAGCCGAGCCCCGGGCGCAGGCTCACGAGCGACGAGAGCGCGCCACGGATCCACACGGCGGCCTCGGCGGGCGCCACGGCGTCCATGAACACCACGGAGCCCTCCGGGAGGTCCCGGGCCTGCTCCTGCAGCCCTTCCCACGCGCTGCCCTGGCCGATGAACACGATGCGCACGTCCGGGGCGACCGTCAGGACGCTGCGGAGGGCGTCGACGAACACGTCCGCGCCCTGCCACTCGGAGGTGGTGCCGGCGTACACGAAGTAGCGGCCCTCGTCGGTCCGGGGACCGTCCGGGGTGAAGGTGCGGGTGTCGGCGCCGTTGTTGACCACCACGAGGGACTCGTGGTCGACGCCCATGGCCTCGACCCGGCCCGCGATCTGCTGCGACACGGCGAGCACACGGCGTGCACCACGCAGCGCCCAGGACTCGACCGCGGCGACGGCGTCGACGAGCACACGCGGGGCGGGGGTCCCGCGCGCGGCGTCGGACCACACGTCGGGCGCGTAGCTCACGTACGGGATGCGGCGCAGGGTGCAGACCACCCGCACCACGAAGGCCGTGGTGGGCGGCGGCTCGACGACCACCACGTCCGGGCGACGGCACAGCAGGAGCCGGAAGAACAGCGGGATGTCGAAGCTGAGGTACGGCACGTACCCGCGGACGGTGCCGGTCGCGTCACGCAGCACCGGCCAGCGGCGGATGTGCGCGTCGGTCTCGGCGTCGTCCGTCCGGGGGGCACCGTCCTGGCCGCCGTGCTGCGGGGCCGGGCGGACCGTGAGGACCTCGACGTCGGCTCCCTGGCCGATGAGCGCCGCGACGAGGGCGGCGAGCCGGAACGACGCGGCGGCGGGCTCGGGGACGAAGATGCGGCTCGCGACGACCACGCGGAGCGGTCGACCGGGGCGACGGGCGCCTGCGCGTCCTGCTCGTCGCCAGATCACTCGCTGTCACACCCCGTGCACGGTCGTCCGTGGCCAGCCCTGTCGGGGGCGGCCTCTGCCACCCCCGAGGATAGCGGTCGTGCCAGGTCTGACCCGAATCGGGACCTCGGTCGAGCGCCGCCCGGCACGGTGCCGCCGCCGCTCACACCAGCACCGACGCCGCCATGAGGCGCAGCGGCGCCTCGCGGGCGAAGGCCTGCCGCACGTCACGCGGGAGAAGGGTCGCCGGGCGCCCGTGGCGGCGACGGGCCCTGCCCCGGGCGAGCAGGTCGGCGACCGGGACGGCCGGGTCGAGCACCGCGTCGAGGACCGCCCGGTCCGCGCGGGACAGCACACGCTCGCACCCCGGGGCCACGTCGAGCAGGCCGCGGGCGACGCGCGCCAGGGACCGGCGCTCGTCGTCGTCCCAGAAGGCCTCGTCACGGTTGCCGAGCAGACCGAAGACGTGGATGCGCAGGAACTTCACCGCAGCGGCGGAGCGCTGAGCACCGGAGTACGCGAGGAACCACGGGGCGTCGACGATGCGCTCGACGAAGGCGAGCTCCGCGTCGACCGGCCGGGACACGTAGGTGATGCGGTCCCCGGCGTCGTCCTCGACGAGGTAGGCGGGGCCGCGCCGGTCGAAGGCGACCGGGGCGCCGCTGAACCAGAGGCGCGTGACCACCTCGACGTCCTCGCCCACCTCCAGGCCCGGCGTGAAGCGCAGGCCGAGGCGGTCGAGGGTCGCCCGCTCGAGCAGGCCCAGGGGCGCCGAGCGGTAGCTGAGGCGGTCTCGGACGCCGTCGAGCCCGGTGCTGCGGCCCGGGCGTGCTGGCGGGGTCGGCACAGGCCGTCCCGCTCCCCCACCAGCCACGGCGTGGGCGAGGCGCGCGATCACCACGGACGCACCGGTCCGACGCTGGAGCGCGACCCACGAGTCGAGGGCACCGGGGGCGAGACGGTCGTCCGACCCCATGACGCCCACGAAGGGAGCGGTCGCGGCGTCGAGCCCGTGGTTGAACGGGCCTGCAGGGCTCCGGGTGCCGTCGCTCAGCGCGAGGACGCGCACGCTCGACCCGTCCGGGACGGCGACGCCCGCGAGGTTGGCCTCGATGCGTGCCGGTTCCACGTGGTGCGCGACCACCGTGACCCGCACCGGGACCTGGCAGTCGAGGGCGGAGGCGACGGCGCGGGCGACGGGCCGCTCGGCGGTGTGCACCGCGACGACGAGGTCGACCACCGGGTCGGTCGCCGGGTCGGTCGTCGAGACACCCACCGGGTCCACCGGGCTCACCGTGCTCGCCGGGAGACGGCGCGCTCGTAGGCGTCGGCGTAGCCGCGCTGGACCGCCTCGGCCGAGAACCTGTCGCCGATGGTGCCGGCCACGTCGTCCGCGGCGAGGTCTGCCGTCGCTGCGGCCACGCGCTCGACCGCCGCCGTGTAGGCGCTGACGGTCTGCTCGGCGACGAGCTCGCCGACGTGCGGCTCGATGTACTCGCCCTGCCCGCCCGTCGCGCCGACCACCACGGGCCGCCCGTGCACGAGCGCCTCGGCGGCCGACACGCAGAAGTTGTCGGCCTTGGTGGGCAGGAAGAAGAGGTCGGCCGCGTCGAGCGCCGCACCGACGCCCGCGGTGTCGACCGACCCGAGGAGGGTGACCTGGTCGGCGACGCCGAGCCGGGCCGCGAGCGCGAGCGCGTCGTCGTGCAGGGGGCCGCTGCCGGCCCAGGTGAGGCGTGCGTCGTGGCCGCGGCGGCTGAGCTCGGCGACGACCTCGACTGCGAGCAGCGGGTCCTTGCGGTCGACGAGGCCGCCGACGCCGACGAGCTCGAGGGGCCGCCCGTCGAGGGGGCGGCGCGGGACGAGCGCCGGGGGCTGCGGGACGATGCAGGGCACGAGGGTGGTCGGTCCGGAGCGCACGGCGCGGACCGGGCGGGCGAGGTACTCGCAGACGGCGGTGACCACGTCGGGCCGGCGCAGCAGGGGCTTGAGGGCGGGGAGGGCGAGGCGCCAGGCGAGCGGGAGGGTCGAGGGGGTGGTGAGTCCGGACCAGTGCTCGGTGTGCACCCAGGGGCGGTCGGGGCGGCGCACCGCGAAGGGCAGCAGGGTCGAGAAGGCCATGGTGTGGACGACGTCGGACCGCTGGACCAGGGGTTCGAGCGCCCGGCGTGCGGCGGCCATCTGGTCGGGGCGCTGCGGGGACATGACGAACCGGCGCACGGTGATCCCGTCGCGGTCGACGGTGTCGGCTCCCCCGGCGTCGAGCGTGGAGCGGTCGGCGAGGTGCGGGGCCACGAGGTGGACCACCTCGACGTCGTCGTGCTGCGCGATCGCCCGGACGTCCTTGTCCACGAAGGTGCCCGTGGTCGGTGAGGCGTCGCTCGGGAACCAGGTGGTGACGGCGAGGATCTTCACGCGGGCGACGCTACCAGCGCCCGCCGGAGGGCTCCTGCGTAGACTCGTCGACCGTGAAGATCCTCTCGGTGGTCGGTGCCCGCCCGCAGTTCGTCAAGCTCGCCCCGATCGCGCACGCCGCGACGGCGCGCGGCGTCGAGCACGTGATCGTGCACACCGGGCAGCACTACGACCCGATGCTCTCGGACGTGTTCTTCACCGACCTCGGCATCCCCGCGCCTGACGTGCACCTGGGTGCCGGGTCCGGGACGCACGGGCAGCAGACCGGCGCGATCCTCGCCGCGATGGACGCGGTCCTCGAAGAGCACCGCCCCGACTGGGTGCTCGTCTACGGGGACACCAACTCCACGCTCGCCGGGACGCTGTCCGCGGTGAAGATGCACCTGCCGGTGGCACACCTCGAGGCGGGGCTGCGGTCCTTCAACCGGGCGATGCCCGAGGAGCACAACCGGGTGCTCACCGACCACGCGGCCGACCTGCTGCTCGCGCCGACCGACGTGGCCCGTGACCACCTCGCGGCCGAGGGCCTCGCGGAGCGCACCGTGGTGGTCGGCGACGTCATGACCGACGTCCTGCACACCGTGCGCGACGCCCTCACGGGCGCCCCCGCGCCGATCCTCGCGAGCGCGGGCGTCGAGGCGGGCGAGTACTACGTCGCGACCATCCACCGCGCCGAGAGCACCGACGACCCGGCGCGCCTGGTCGAGATCGCCAGGAGCCTCAAGGCCCTCGACAAGCCGGTGGTGCTGCTGGCCCACCCGCGCCTGCTGGCGCGCTCCGAGGCCTTCGGGATCGACTGGACCGGTGGCTCCGTGCGCCTGCACGCGCCGCTCCCCTACCCCGAGCTGCTCGCCGCGACCATGGCGAGCGCCGGCGTGGTGACCGACTCGGGCGGCCTGCAGAAGGAGGCCTTCCTGCTGCGCGTCCCCTGCACCACCGTGCGCACCGAGACCGAGTGGGTCGAGACCGTCGACCTCGGCTGGAACGTCCTCGCCACCACCGCCGAGCAGATCCTCGCGGGCGTCCAGCGCCCGGCCCCCGCACCGACCGACGCGACGCCCTACGGCGACGGTCACGCGGCGGAGCGCGTGGTCGACGAGCTGGTGCGGCGGGCGCGGTAGCGAACGAGAGTGCTCTAGCGGGTGTCAAGCCCCGGAGCGCCCGAGCAACTCGCGTGGCGTCGAGCCCGGGCTCACCGCTCCCCCAGGAGGTCGGCCAGCGCCTCTTCGGCGGTCTGTGCCTGGTGGTCTACGAGGGTGATGGCGGAATCCAGCGCTCGCATGACTGCGAGCACCCTGGTCAGCTCGGCGCGAGGCCTGCGCCCGCGTTCGATGTCGATCACGAAGGCACGCGAGACATTCGCGCGGAGCGCGAGCTGAGCCTGTGTGAGGCCAGCACGCTCGCGTCGCTCGCGCAGTGCCGGTCCGAGCTCGATCTCGTTCCGGATGACGACCATGAACGTCACAGTATCGTGACACGACTGGACGTCCCAGTTCCGTGACATTCCGCGATGTCATGGCACCGAGACATGAGTTGGTCACAGCGGTCTTGTTGCAAGGAACCACTCGCCGCACACACAGATAGGTCAGGACGCACCACGACCGAGGGGGCCACGGTGTCTGGACGAGACCGAGCCACGAGAACGACGGCAGCCGTCGGACTGGTGCTGGCGGTGTCCGTCGCGCTGAGCGGGTGCGGGCAGGGTGATCGCGCTGGGGGCGCGACCTCCTCGATGCAGAGCTGGGCGCACTCCTACCCGACCCTTGCCGAGATGGCCGAGGCCTCTGACCTCGTCGCCCGGACGACCGTCGTGGCTGTCCAGGACTGGGAGTCGCCCGAGGGAGGAATCCCGTGGACCGAGTACCGGGTGCGCATCGACCACCCGGTGAAGCCGAGCACCGGCGCGCCGACCGAGGTCGTCGTCAAGCAGCACGGCGTCGCCGAGGACCCCTATCCGTCGTTGCTGGTCATGGACGACCCGCTCATGGTGGTCGGCGACGAGGCCGTCCTGTTCCTCACCGCGCACGACGGTGGCTACCACGTCAGCGCAGGGCCGACCGGCCGCATCACGATCGACGGCGACGCCCTCACCTACCTGCCCGAGAGCAGCCTGGAGGAGCGGCCCGACGACCCGACCGACCTCCTCGCCCGGGTGGCCGCGCTGGGCTGAGCCGCCTGGGCGTGCCCGGTCAGCCCTCCGGAGGGCCGTCGAGGAGCCGCCCGACCGCGTCGGCCCAGCCGGTCGACTGCACCTCGGCGGAGAGCTCGCGGGCGCAGGCGTCCGAGGCCTCGCGCCACGTGGTGACCGTCGCGGGGTCGAGACCGTCGAGCACCGCGGCGAAGCCGTCGGCCGAGAAGTCGGCCGTGACCGCGCCGAGGCCGCGGGCCTCGACCTCGCGGGCCATCTCGGGGCTCGGCCCGACGATGACGCCGAGGCGCGCCTGCACATAGTCGAAGAACTTGTTGGGCAGCGTCCACTCGTAGTTGACGTTGACGGGCGGCAGCACGAACACCCCGACGTCGTAGCCGTTGAGGGTGCGCACCAGGTCCCGGTACGGGACCGGGTCGAGGACCCGCACGCGTTCGGAGCCGGCGCACCGAGCGCGCAGCTCGTCGCGGTACACCTCGTCGTTGGGCATGAGCAGCAGGTCGAGGGTGACCGGGGTGGTGGACCGCTCGACGCCGTCGATCATCACCTCGAGGGTGCGGTTGCGCTGCGCGTTGCCCGAGTGCACCAGGCGCACCGGCGAGCCCACCGTCGCCGGCTCGAGCTCGGCGTAGGGCGCCGCGTTGGTGACGACCCCGACCGGGTACCCGAACTCACGGGTGTACCGCTCGGCGATGCCCTGGCCGACCGTCGTCACCGACGCGGTCTGCGGCACGAAGCGTCGGCAGATCCACCGGACGTACGGCGCCACGAACCAGCGCCACCGCGGCAGCTCGCTGTTCTGCCCCGGGGCGTACTCGTGGAGGTCGGCGTGCACCCCGTGACGCGGCCGGAGCGACAGCGCGAGCGGGACGGTGTCCACGTCATCGGCGAGCACCGCGTCGAACTCCCCGACTGGCAGGACGCTCTTCGCGTACGCCACCGCAGCGTTGCCCCAGTAGACGCGCGAGTACTGGCGCAGCAGCAACCACCGCGGGTCCTTGCGCCAGGCCGGCAGGTCGGCCGGCACCTCGTGGTGGGCCACGACGCCCTCGGGCGCCGGACCGTACCCGCAGGTCGTCACGTCGTAGCGGTCGGCGAACAGCCGCACCTGCTTGAGGACGCGGGCGTCGTCGGCGATCGGCGAGAACGACAGGATCAGCAGCGACGGGCGGGTCATGCACGGCCCCGAGATGCACGGCGGCGGCCCAGCACGTCCCGGTACAGCGCCAGCAGCCGCTCGGACTCGATCTCCCAGGTGAGGTGCTCGACCGCCGCGCGGGACGCCGCCCGGTACGCGTCGGGGTCCTCGAGGACCTCGAGGACCACGCGGGCGAGGTCCTGCGGGGAGTCGGACGAGAACACGCGCCCGACGCCGAAGTCCTCGACCACCCGCGCCGTGTCCGGCAGGTCCGCCGCGGCGATCGGCAGCCCGGCGTGGATCGCCTCGAAGAGCTTGTTGGGCAGCGAGTAGCGGTAGCTCAGGCAGGTGGGCCGGACGTAGACGATCGACACGTCGGCGTCGGCGAGCGCCCCCGCCACCTCGTCGGGACCGACACGTCCGACGAAGTGCACGCGGTCCCGCACGCCGAGGGTCTCGGCGAGGTCGCCGAGGGGGCCCACGTACTCGGGCTCGCCGTACCCGAGCAGCACGAAGTGCACATCAGCGGGGAGCTCGCGCATGGCGCTGAGCGTCTCCTCGATGCCGCGCGAGGTGGTGATCCGGCCGCCGTAGGCGATGACGCGGTCGTCCGGGCCGAGTCCTGCGAGGTCGCGCAGCCGGCCCGTGGACGGGCTCGGCGGCGCGGTGGGCGCCGACGGGATGTTCCGCACGAGCACCGGTTCGGCCGACAGCCGGTAGGTGCGGTGCAGCCACTCCGCGATGCTCGGGGAGACGGTCACCACGCCCGCCGCGCGGCGCGCGTGCCGGCGCTCGGAGAGCCTCTCGACGACCTCCGCGACCGGGCGGGGGCCCTTGACGTTGCGGTGCGTCCAGAGCTCGTGGGAGTCGTAGACCACCGGGACGCCGAGCCGCGAGGCCGGGGCGAGGGTGTTCGCGTCGTTGGCGTGCACGAGGTCCGGGCCCCAGGCCGCGAGGGCCTTGCGGGCACCGCGCTGGTACAGCACGAGGCTGACCACCTGGTACGTCTTGAGCCAGAGGCCGGCGGCCGTGGTCTTGAGGCGGGACCCGACCGACCGTGCCGGCGCGGGGGCGGGGGCGGGGGCGGACGACGGTGCCGGAGGTGCCGACGGGACCTCGGGCGCCGTGGTCCGACCGGCCTCGTCGGCCGTGCGCTCGGGGGCCGGTGCCGCGACCGGGTCGGGCACCGGTCCGCGGCCCACGCCGAGGAGGCGCTTGGCCAGCGCGGCGGTCCGCGGCAGCGCCTTGACGAGCTCGAACTCCGGGACGCGCTCGAGCTCGACCCCGGAGGGGAGCACCTGCGACCCGACGGGGAAGCCGGCACGGGCGCGGGCGACTCCGACGATGCGCACGTCGGCGCCCGCCGCCTGGAGCGTCGCGGCGGTCTTGAGGACGCGGGCGTCGGCGTGGCAGTCGTTGTAGACGAGCACGCCGATCTTGACGCGGCGCCCGTCGACCTCGGGCAGCGGGCCGGGGGTCGTGTCAGGCATCCGGGTTCCTCTCGACGGGCTCGTTCGCCAGGCCGGCGAGCGCAGCCTGGTGGGCGAAGTCTGGCTCGGCGGCGACCACCTCGGCGAAGGTCCCCGAGACGACCATCTCGCCGTCGCGCATGAAGCACACGGCATCGGAGTGGCGGATGGTCGCGAGCCTGTGGGCGACCACGATCACCGTGACGTCGCCCCGCAGCTCTTGGATGGCCTGGGTGACCAGGGCCTCGGTGCCGGTGTCGAGGGCGCTGGTCGCCTCGTCCATGATGAGGACCATCGGCTCGGCGTAGAGCGCGCGGGCGATGCCCAGCCGCTGGCGCTGACCACCCGAGAGGTTCATGCCGCGCTCACCGATCGGGGCGTCGATGCCACCCTCGCGCGCCTCGACGATGTCGAGCACCTGCGCACGCTCGAGCGCCCGCCGGACACGGTCGCGGTCGATGCCGTCCTCGGTCCACGAGAGCGCCACGTTCTGCGCGACGCTCGCGTCGAAGAGCGACACCTCCTGCGGGACGTACCCGACGCGGGAGCGCCACGAGGCGAGGACCCCGGCGAGGGGCTGGTCGTCGACGCGGATCTCCCCTGCGGTCGGCTCGAGCAGCCCGAGGATCATGTCGACGAGGGTCGACTTGCCCGAGCCCGACGCACCGACGAGCGCGATGGACGAGCCGAAGGGGATGCGCACGTCGACCCTGTCGACGGCGTCGCGGTCGCTGCCGGGGTACCGGAACGAGACCGCGTCGAAGATCATCTCCTGCGCGTCGTCGGGCAGGGCGGTGCCCGCGCCCGCCTCGTGACGCTTCTGGGCGTAGCGCTGACCACGCGCGATCTCCGCGATGACCTTCTCGGCGAAGGGGATGGAGGCCGCGGTCTGCGCCATGATCGACTGGAAGCGGGTGATCGAGGGGACGATGCGGAACCCGGCGACCCCGAACAGCGCGAGCGACGTGAGCGCACCGTCCAGCCCGTCGCCGCCGAGGGACCCGACCACCGCGGCGAGGGCGAAGCCTCCGACCAGCGAGGCCTCGAGCACGTAGCGCGGCACCACACCGAGGAACGACATGTTCGCGCGCGCCTGCGAGCTGTGCCGGCGGACGCCCTGCACGAGGTTCGAGACCTCGCCGCCCTTGTCGCGGAGCGTGATCTCCTTGAGCGAGGCGACCATCTCCGAGACGAGCCGGACGGCCCGCGCGGAGTACTCGCGGTTGTCGGTGCCCGCGGCGACGGCCTTGCGCAGCACCCACCCGTAGAGGAACGCCCCGACGATGCCGAAGTAGACGACGGTGACGACAGCCATGAGCGGCTGCGCGACCACGAGCACGAGCATCACCGCGACGAAGGTGAAGACCTCGCCCGAGAGCATCGCGAAGGGGATGAGCACGCCCGAGACCGTCGTGGCGACGCCGACGTCGGTCGACCGGACGAGGTCCGTGGAGTTGCGGCCGAGGCGGTCCGTCCACGGCGACACGAAGAACGCGTCGAGCAGCTGGCGACCGAGGTCCTGCTCGAACCGCGCGAAGCGGCGGGTCGCGAACCACTGGAGCGTCACGGCGAAGACGCTCTTGAGGACGATGAGCACCCCGACGGCGACGAGCAGCGGGAGGAAGTCCCCTGACTCGGAGAAGGTGCCGAGCACGGGCAGGGTGATCTCCGAGCCCGAGATCATCGGTGCGAGCGTCATGGCGAGCAGCCCGAGGGCGGCGACGTCGAGGATCGCGAGCGCGCCGGAGGCCACCGCGAAGGTGACGACGAACCGGCGGCTGCCCCCGGGGAGCAGCGCGAGGAGGGTCCGGACGGTGCGGAACAGGCTGGTCATCGCGCGCTCTTCCTCGCTGCGGGGTCCGCCGCGGCTGCAGCGCGGAGGCCGGTGCGCCTGGTGGTTCTCACGGTCTCGGGTCCTGTCCTCGGGGGGAGTCGGTGCGCCTGCGCCCACCGTCGCTCGTGCGGCGACGCGCGCCACACCATGGTCACACGGTGCTCAGCCGGGTCGCGCAGCCGACCGCACCACCGCAGCCGCGAGGTCGCCCGCGCTGTCGGCCGAGGCGTGGTCGTGCACCCAGGTGCCCAGCCGCGCGCGCTCGGCGGCGTCCGGGCGCTCGGCGACGAGCAGCGCGGTCATCGCCGCGGCCACCTCGTCGACGTCGTAGCCGGTGACGGTGCCCAGGCTGTTCTCGGACACCACCGGTCCGGCCGGGCCGGGCCCGGCGTAGAGCACGGGGGTGCCGCAGGCCACGGCCGCGAAGACCTTGGTGGGGAAGGCGAAGTCGTAGCCCTGGCCGGGGCGCAGGCTCACGAGGGCTGCCCGTGCTCCGCGCAGCCAGGCTGCGGCGCCCTCGGGAGGGGCCGCGTCGACGAAGGTGACCGCACCGGTGGTCTCCGGGCCGAGGCCCAGGCGCTCGGCCGTCGCGCGCATCGCGGGCCACGCGCTGCCCTGCCCGAGGAACACCACGCGGGCGTCGGGCACGGTGGCCCGGACCTTCGCGAGCGCCTCGACGAAGATCTCGGCGCCCTGCCACTCCGACGCCGTGCCCGCGTACAGCAAGTACGGCGAGGTGTCGGGCTGCGTCTGGACCGGGCCGTCGGGGGTGAAGGTCGTGGTGTCGATGCCGTTGCGGACCACGGTGATGCGGTCGGCCGGCACTCCCAGGGCGCGCACGCGCTCGGCGACCCCCTCGGACACGGCGATCGTGTGCCGGGCGCCGCGCAGCGCGCAGCGCTCGAGCGCCGTGACCAGGCGCACCACGAGGCCGGGGGCCCCGGTGCTCGACGCGGCGTCGGACCAGACGTCGGCCGCGTAGTAGACGTAGGGCACGCGCCGCAGGGCGCACGCGACCCGCACGACGACGCCCGTGGTGGGCGGCGGCTCGCTCACCACCACGTCGGGCCGGCGGGAGAACAGCAGCCGGAGGCCGAGCGGCACGTCGAAGCTCAGGTAGGGCAGGTACCCGCGCACCACGCCCGAGGCGTCGCGCAGCACCGGCCAGCGGGACACCGTGACGCCCTCGGGGAGGTCGACACCGGGACCCGAGGTCGCGCGGCTCGCGACCGCGGCGCTCGGGCGGACCGAGACCACCGACACCGTCGCCGAGAGCCGCCCGAGGGCGCGCGTGAGCGCCCACAGGCGGAACGACGCCGCCGCCGGCTCGGGAGCGAAGATCCTGCTCGCGAGCGCGACGTGCGGACGGCGGTCCCGGCTGCCGGGTCGGGGTCGTCTAGGCAAGGGTGATGCTCTGCCCGGTCCGTGCCGACTCGACCATCGCCTCGGCGACCCGCAGGGTCTGCAGGCCCTCCTCGAGCGTCACCACGTCGTGCCGGATGCCCAGCACCGCGTCGCGGAAGGCCTCGTGCTCGACGCGCAGCGGCTCGCGCTTGTGCAGCGCGTAACGGATGACGTCACCCTCGGACACGCCGCGGAAGGCAGCGATGGAGTCCCAGGCCGTGGCGATGGTGCCGTTGGCGTAGAAGGTGAGGTCAGCGCTGCCGGTGTCCACCACGAAGGCGCCGCGCTCGCCCGTGACGACGGTGACGCGCTCCTTCATGGGCGAGAGCCAGTTGACCGTGTGGTTGACGATCACGCCGTTGTCGAGGCGCCCGGTCGCGAGGACCATGTCCTCGAACTCGCGACCGCTGCGGTGCGCCGTCTGCGCCGAGATCGACGCGTAAGAGCTCTGGGCGACCCAGGCCGTGAGGTCGATGTCGTGCGTCGCGAGGTCCTTGACCACGCCGACGTCGGCGATCCGCGACGGGAACGGACCCTGACGGCGGGTGACGATCTGGTAGATCGCGCCGAGGTCGCCGGCGGCCAGGCGCGACCGGAGCTCCTGGAGCGCCGGGTTGAAGCGCTCGATGTGCCCGACAGCGCCGACCAGCCCGGCCGAGGCGAAGGCGTCGACGATGCGCTGCCCGGCCTCGCCGGTGCTCGCGATCGGCTTCTCGATGAGGGCGTGCACGCCCGACTCGGCGAGCGTCAGCGCGATGGCCTCGTGGTAGACCGTCGGGACGGCCACGACCGCCATGTCGATGCCGGCGGCGACGAGGCCCTGCACGTCGCGCAGCACCTCGAGCTCCCCGGCGACCGAGTGCGGGTCACCGGCGGGGTCCGCCACGGCCACGAGGTCGACGCCGTCGATCTCGCGCAGCACCCGGGCGTGGTGGCGGCCCATCGCGCCCAGGCCGATGAGGCCGGCGCGCAGGGTCCGGTGGGAGGCCATCAGGAACCCGCCTTCACAGCGGCGGTCACCGCGGAGACGACACGCTCGAGGTCCCCGTCGGTGAGCGAGGGGTGCACGGGCAGCGAGATGACCTGCTGCGCGGCCTCCTCCGTACGCGGCAGGTCGAGACCCGGTGCGTACGGCGCGAGCGACGGCAGGCGGTGGTTGGGGATGGGGTAGTAGACGCCCGACCCGACCCCGTGCTCCTCGCGCAGCGCGGTGACGATGCGGTCGCGGTCCTCGGCGACGCGGATCGTGTACTGGTGGTAGACGTGCACGGCACCCTCGCGGACCACCGGCACGGTGACGCCGGGCAGCCCGGCGAGGCCGGCGTCCAGGTGCGCGGCGTTGGCCTGGCGCTGCGCGGTCCACGCCTCGACCTTGGTGAGCTGCACGCGGCCGATCGCGGCGTGCAGGTCGGTCATCCGCGCGTTGAAGCCGATCACCTCGTTGGCGTACTGCGTCTCCATGCCCTGGTTGCGCAGCAGGCGGACGTTGCGGGCGATCTCGTCGGTCGCGCACGAGACCATGCCGCCCTCGCCCGAGGTCATGTTCTTGGTCGGGTACAGGCTGAACATCGCGAAGTCGCCGAAGGCCCCGACGGGCGTCCCGTGCAGCTGGGCGCCGTGCGCCTGCGCGGCGTCCTCGTAGAGAGCCACGCCGTGCTCGTCGGCGATCACGCGGAGCTCGTCCATCGCAGCCGGGTGCCCGTAGAGGTGCACCGGCATGATGCCCTTGGTGCGCTCGGTGATCGCCGCGCGGACCGAGGCCGGGTCGAGGCAGAACGACGCCGGGTCGATGTCGGCGAAGACGGGCGTCGCACCGGTGAGCGCGACGGAGTTGCCGGTCGCGGCGAAGGTGAAGGACGGGACGATCACCTCGTCGCCGGGACCCACGCCCGCGGCCAGCAGGCCGAGGTGCAGCCCGGACGTCCCCGAGCTCACGGCGACGCACTGGCGCCCGCCGACGAGCCTGTCGGCGAACTCTGCCTCGAAGGCCTTGGCCTCGGGGCCCTGGGCGACCATCCCGGACAGCAGGACGCGGTCGACGGCAGCGCGCTCCTCGTCCCCGATGATCGGCTTGGCTGCTGGGATGAACGGAAGGCTCACCATCACACGACCTCTCTCAACGTCTCGTCCTCGTCAGCCTGGTACACGCGCCCGGTGACCGGGCAGGACCATCGTCCGGCACCCTCGTCGACCAGCGGGTGGCCGGCGTGGCCGACCCACCCCCGCTGCTTCGCGGGGACGCCAGCGACGATAGCGAAGTCCGGCACGTCTCGTGTCACCACGGCGCCGGCCGCGACGGTCGCCCACGCGCCGATGCGCAGCGGGGCGACGCAGACCGCGCGGGCGCCGATCGACGCACCGGTGCCGACCTCGACGCCGACGGGCTCCCAGTCGGAGGTGTCCTTGATGGAGCCGTCGGGGTTCACGGCCCGCGGGTACTGGTCGTTGGTCAGCACGGCGGCCGGCCCGACGAACACGCCGTCCGCGAGGCTCGCCGGCTCGTAGACGAGCGCGTAGTTCTGGATCTTGCAGTCGGAGCCCACCTGGACGCCCGACCCGATGTAGGCACCGCGACCGACCACGCACCGCTCGCCGAGGACGACTCCCTCACGCACCTGCGCGAGGTGCCACACCTGCGAGCCGTCACCGATCGTCGCCGCGTCGTCGACGTCGGCGGACCCTGCGACCTTGACGCCCATGCACCGTTCCTCCTGCTCGACCGCGGCGCGACCAGCCCAGACGCGCTCTTGCGCGAGCCTATCCGAGATCGGATGGGAGAATGAGGTCATGCAGGATTCTCACGCGGACGACTGGCTCGTCATCCCGCTGTACAACGAGGCCACCGTCATCGCCGACGTCGTGAAGGGTGCCCTCGAGGTCTTCCCCAACATCGTGTGCGTGGACGACGGCAGCACCGACGGCTCGGGCGAGGCCGCCCGGCGGGCCGGGGCGACCGTCCTCACGCACGCCGTGAACCTCGGTCAGGGGGCCGCCCTCCAGACGGGCATCTCCTTCGTGTGCGAGCAGCCGGTCGCCCGGGCGCTGGTGACCTTCGACGCCGACGGCCAGCACCAGGTGGCCGACGCGGACGCCATGGTCGCGCTCATCGCGTCGGGCGAGACGGCGATCGTGTTCGGGTCACGCTTCCTCGACGGCCGGACCAAGCCGGGGTTCATGAAGCGGACCATCCTCACCTTCGCGGTGTGGTTCACCAAGCAGAGCACCGGCATGCGGCTCACCGACGCGCACAATGGGCTGCGCGCCATGAGCGTCGACGCCGCGCGCGGCGTGCACCTGCAGCAGGACCGGATGGCGCACGCGAGCGAGATCGTCCTGCAGCTCGGCCGCACCGGGCTGCCGTGGCGCGAGTACCCCGTGCACGTCCTCTACACCGACTACTCCCGCGGCAAGGGGCAGTCCATGTGGAACTCCGTGAACATCCTCGTGGACCTGTTCTTCAAGTAGCGTCACGCACCGACCACTCCCCGACCTCCCGACCGAAGGAACCCCATGGGCGGACAAGCCGTGCTCATCCAGCTGATCCTCGTGGCCGCCGTCGCCGTCGTCGCCGTCCTGCTGACCCGCTCGACCGCGGGCGCACGCCACCAGGCGATCCGCCGCCTGGCCCTCATGGCCTTCGTGGTCGCCGCCGTCCTGTCGATCGCGTTCCCCGTGTGGCTCACCCGCGCCGCGAACTTCGTGGGCGTCGGTCGAGGCACCGACCTGCTCCTCTACGCCCTGGTCATCGCGTTCCTCAGCTACATCTCGACGAGCCACCGCCGCATGAACCAGATGTCGCGCCGCATCACGCTGCTCACGCGCGAGCTCACGCTCTCCGAGGCGCGCGACAGGCGAGCCGGCGCGGACGACGGGTCCGCAGGCGCTCCCCGCACCTGACCGGGGCAGACGGACAGTCGTCGCGCGACCTCCACAGGACCGTCGCGGCACATCCCGGACACATGCTACGGAAGCGAACGAAAGACTCGTAGCGTCTGCCGGATGCAGACCCGACGTTCGCTCCGAGACCTGCCCCGCCCTCCCCGCCAGCACGCGGTGGCGCGACGCGGTGGCGGCGCCCTCCGGGTGGTCGCTCTCTCCGTCACCGGAGCCCTGACCTTCACCACCGTCGGCGCGGCCGCCGTGGTCCACATGCTCGACTCGAACATCGAGACGCTCGACGTGGACCACCTCGCGAGCCCCGACCGGCCCGAGCTCCTCGAGCCCGAGGACCCCTTCGGCCGTCAGCCGGTCAACGTGCTGCTCGCCGGGTCCGACGAGCGCCTCGGCGACAACGCCGCCTTCGGCGAGGACGAGGACGGCATGCGGTCCGACACGACCATGCTCATCCACGTGTCGGCCGACAGGACGCGGGTCGAGTCGGTGTCCATCCCGCGCGACTCCCTGGTCGACATCCCCGAGTGCCAGACCACCAACGGCCCCGTGCCGCCGCGCCGGCAGGCGATGTTCAACAGCGCGATGGCCGCCGCCTGGGACAAGGGCCAGGACCACGAGTCGGCGATCGCCTGCCTGCGGGACACCGTCGAGTCGCTCACAGGGGTGCGGGTCACGGAGTTCGTGCTGCTCGACTTCGTCGGCTTCGTCGCCATGGTCGACGCGCTCGGCGGCATCCCGATGGACCTGCCCGAGCCGATCGTCTCGCCCAAGGCGGACCTCGAGCTCGAGGCCGGCCCGCAGGTCCTCGACGGCCACCAGGCGCTCGGGTACGTGCGCGCCCGCACCGGAGCCGGGCTGGACGGCTCCGACCTCTCCCGGATCGGCCGGCAGCAGGAGCTGGTCACGGCGATGCTCGACCAGGTCCTCAGCACCGACCTCATGACGAGCACACCGTCGCTCCTGCGGTTCCTCGACGCCGCGACGTCGTCCATCATGACGAGCCCGGGCCTGGACTCCGTCTGGGAGATCGCCGGCCTCGCGCACTCGCTCCGCGGCGTCCCCCTCGACGACGTCACGCTCGTGACCGTGCCGACGACGGTCGCCCCGCAGGACCGGAACCGTGTGGTCTGGACCGAGGAGGCCGACGAGCTCTGGCGCCGCATGGCGGCCGACGAGCCGATCGTCGACGTGGCACCGAACCCCTCTGAGCAGGGGTCGGAGGTGCCGGGTGAACCTGCGCCCGGGGCGCACGCCACGCCCCTCGGAGCACGCGACGGGCAGGTCCTGGTCCCGTAGGCTCACGGCTGGCGAAGGGTGGCCTTCTCCACAATCCCTCCACCCAGCGGGCGCTCAGGCTTCTCCACGCCGCCGGAACCGCGACCTAGGATGACTCATCGTGACCTCACCTGAAACCCCCACCCGAGCCGCCCAGCGCGCTGCCCGCGGGAGCACGGACCGCGAGCTCCCCGCTCACGCCCGCTCCCTGCGCCGCCACAAGGTCGGCCGGATCGTGGCGCTCGCGCTCGTCGGGGTCTTCACCTTCACCGGCACCGCCGCCGGTGCGCTCTACTACACGCTCGAGCACAACATCGAGGCCGTGAACATCGACGCCCTCACCAACGAGGACCTGCGCCCGGCCGCGCCCGAACCGGACCCCGAGGACCCGAACGGTGGCCGAGCCCTCAACATCCTGCTCATCGGCTCCGACGCCCGCGACGGCGAGAACGGCGCGATCGGCGGCGAGGCGCCCGGCATGCGCTCTGACACGACGATGGTCATGCACGTCTCGGCCGACCGTACCCGCGTCGAGGTCGTCTCGATCCCCCGCGACAGCATCGTCGACCTGCCCTCCTGCCTGACCTCCAACGGCGAGGTCCCGGCGCAGTCCAAGGCCATGTTCAACTCCGCCTTCGCCTTCGGATGGGACCGCGGAGGCGACATCGAGTCCGCCGTCAGCTGCACCCGCACGGCGATCGAGTCGCTCACCGACGTCCGGATGGACGGGTTCATGGTCGTCGACTTCACCGGCTTCGAGCACATGGTCGACGCCATCGGCGGCGTGCCGATCACCCTCGACGCACCGATCAACGCCCCGCTCGCCGACCTCGACCTGCCCGCGGGCGAGCAGGTCCTCAACGGGCAGCAGGCCCTCGGCCTCGCCCGGGCCCGCAAGGGCGAGGGCCTCAACGGCTCCGACCTGCAGCGCATCGACCGCCAGCAGGACCTGCTCGACGCCATGGCGTCGGCGGTGCTCTCCAAGAACCTGCTGACCGACACCCCGGCGCTCATCCAGTTCCTCAGCTCGGCGACGTCGTCGCTCACGGTGAGCCCCGAGTTCTCGAGCATCCCGGAGCTCACGGGCCTCGCGCTGTCGCTCAACAAGGTCTCGACCGAGAACATCATCTTCGAGACCATCCCGATCACCGACTACCCGGCCGACAAGAACCGCGTCATCTGGACGAGCGCAGCCGACGAGGTGTGGGCGAACATGAAGGCCGACATCCCGATCCCCGTCTCCGAGCAGGTCTCCGGGACCGGCATCAGCAGCCCCGAGCCGGCCGACACGGCCGGTGAGACGGCCGACACCACCGGTGTCGTGGTTCCATGAGCACCACGACCACCGCACCGCTCGTGTGCTCCGGCACCGCGACGCTCCGCTGCCCCACCTGACCGGGACCTGAATGCCATCCGACGCCACGCCTCCGAGGCGGACACCCCCTCCGAGCTTCACGCCGCAGTCCGGACGCCCCGCGCGCCCGTCGGCCCGTGACGTCGCGATCGAGGTGCCCGACTCGGGCGAGCAGCCGCAGTCTCCGGCTCCCACGTCCGCGCCAGCGGCACCGGTGGCGCCGTTGAGCAGCAACGCTCCCCGGCCCGGAGCCTCTGGTCGGGTCCCGGCACGCGTCCAGCGGCCGGCCGAGAACCCGCAGGCCGCTCGACCCGCGAGCGTGCCGCCGGGCCGGCCGACGAGCCGACCCGGGAGCGCGGCTGCGGGCGACGTCCCCGCACGCTCGGCAGCGAGCCGCACGCCCACGAGCGGCTCGGGCACACCCGTCTCGTACGCCCCCGCGTCGCGGACCGCCCGCCCGGGCGCGACAGGCGCCTCACGCACCGGCGCCCCGCAGCAGCCCGCCGCCGGCAGACCCGCTGCTCAGCAGCCCGCCGCCGGTCGTCGCGTGACCTCCTCGCCCCAGGCACGCGTGGCCTCGGCACCGCAGGCCCGTGCCGGCTCAGGACGCCCGTCCGGTCCGCCGCCGTCCGCCCCCAAGAGCCACGCCGCTGCTGCGGCCGGGGCTCCCGGTCCGCGACGCCGCCCGCGCTGGCGCCGGATCGTCGCCGTCGGGCTCGTCGTCCTGCTCGTGTGCCTCGTCGCCTGGCCCGTGGGCCTCATGCTGTGGGCCAACGGCAAGATCAACCACGTCGAGGCGCTCTCGAGCGCTCCGTCGACGCCCGGCACCACCTACCTGCTGGCGGGCTCCGACTCCCGCGACGACGGCAGCGTCGTCAACGACGGCACCGAGGGTGCGCGGACCGACACGATCCTCGTGCTGCACGTCCCCGAGTCCGGGCCGTCCTCGCTCATCAGCCTGCCGCGCGACTCCTACGCCGAGATCCCCGGCTACGGCGGCAACAAGCTCAACGCCGCCTACTCCTTCGGCGGTGCGCCGCTGCTCGTGCAGACCGTCGAGGGCCTCACCGGCATGAAGGTCGACCACTACGTGGAGATCGGGCTCGGCGGTGTCGAGGAGATCGTCGACGCCGTCGGCGGCGTCGAGCTGTGCCTCGACTACGACGTGGACGACCCGAAGAGCGAGCTGATCTGGACGGCCGGCTGCCACGTGGCCGACGGGCACACCGCCCTCGCCTTCTCGCGCATGCGGTACTCCGACCCGCTCGGCGACATCGGCCGCGCCGAGCGTCAGCGCCAGGTGATCTCCGCGGTCACCACCAAGCTGCAGGACAAGTCCCTGCTGGTGAAGCCGCTGTCGCAGACCGCGCTCATCAGCTCTGGCCTCGGAGCGGTCACCGTCGACGACTCGACGAACATCGTGGACATGGGCAAGCTCGCCCTGGCCTTCCGCAACGCCAACGGCCCCGAGGGGATCACCGGGACGCCGCCGATCGCGACGATCGACTACCGCCCGGGCGGAGTCGGCTCGGCGGTGCTCCTCGACCCCGACCTCAGCCCGCAGTTCTGGACCGACATCAAGAACGGCACCATGGCCCCCGGCGCCGTCGGCGGGATGCCCTGACCCGACCCGTGGCCGGGCAGCGCCTCAGGCGCTGAAGCCGGCGGCGGGGCGCGTACGGCTGGCGCGCAGGCGGGCGCCCTTCTCCTTGGCCTGGTCGCTCAGCGCGGCCTGGAAGGCGACCATCCGCTCGCGCAGGGCGAGGGACTCGTCGTCCGTGCCGCTCGCGAGGATGCGCGCCGCCAGGAGCCCGGCGTTGCGTGCGCCGCCGATCGACACGGTGGCGACGGGCACTCCCGCGGGCATCTGCACGATGGACAGCAGCGAGTCCATGCCGTCGAGGTAGGCCAGCGGCACCGGCACGCCGACCACCGGGAGGGGCGTCACGGCGGCGAGCATGCCCGGCAGGTGGGCCGCTCCCCCGGCGCCCGCGATGATGACGCGGATCCCGCGCCCGGCCGCGTCGCGGCCGTAGTCGATCATCTCGGTGGGCATCCGGTGCGCGGAGACCACGTCGACCTCGACCTCGACGCCGAGCTCGGCGAGCGCGTCGGCTGCGGCCTGCATGACCGGCCAGTCGGAGTCCGAGCCCATGACGATGCCGACGACGGGGGTGCTCATGCGTGTCTCCTCAGAGGTGGTAGGTCGTGCCGTGCCATGCCGTTCAAGAGGTACAGGTCGTGAGGTGCAAGTCGTGAGGTGCAAGTCGTGAGGTGCAGGTCAGGTCGTGCAGGTCACGGCTGATCGCCGCGCAGCATGGCGGCGGCGGCGACCGCGCGACGACGGACCTCGTCGAGGTCGCTGCCGCTCACGTTGACGTGACCGAGCTTGCGCCCGGGGCGCACCTGCTTGCCGTAGAGGTTCACGCGGGCGTCCGGGAAGGCCGCGAGCACCGCAGGGAGGGCGTCGGTGACGTCGTCGAGCGCGCTGCCGAGCACGTTCGCCATGACCGTCCACGGTGCGACCGCGGAGGTGTCGCCGAGCGGCAGGTCGAGCACGGCCCGCAGGTGCTGCTCGAACTGGCTGGTGACGGCGCCGTCGATGGTCCAGTGGCCGGAGTTGTGCGGGCGCATCGCGAGCTCGTTGACCACGAGCGTCGGCTCGGCGTCGGGGCTGGTGCGCACCTCGAACATCTCGACGGCGAGCACGCCGGTGACGCCGAGGCCCTCGGCGATGCTCAGCGCGACCGCGCGGGCACGGTCGGCCTCGTCGGTCGTGAGGTCGGGGGCGGGGGCCACCACCTCGGAGCAGACGCCGTCGCGCTGGACGGACTCGACGACGGGCCACGTGCGCGCCTCGCCGCTCGGGCGACGCGCCACGAGCACCGCGAGCTCGCGGGTGAAGGGCACCTTCTCCTCGACGAGCAGGGTCGGTCCGCCCGCGGTGACGGCGGCGAACCAGTCGGAGACGGCGTCGGCCGAGCCGACGACCCGCACGCCCTTGCCGTCGTAGCCGCCGCGAGAGGTCTTGACGACCACGTCGCCGCCACCGCCGTCCGCGATGAAGCCGTCGAGGGCGACGCGCGCGTCGCTCTCCTCGCGCGGGAGCTCGAGCCAGCGCGGGCAGGGCGCGCCGAGCTCGGCGATCCTGCGGCGCATGACGATCTTGTCCTGGGCCTGGACCAGGGCGTCCGGGCCAGGGTGCACGGGCGTGCCGGAGGCGACGAGCTCACGGAGCAGCTCGTTGGGCACGTGCTCGTGCTCGAAGGTGAGGACGTCTGCGCCGACGACCAGCGCCCGCAGGGCCTCCTCGTCGGAGGCGACGCCGACGGGGGCGTCGACCACCACCTGGGCCGCGCTCGAGGCGGGGTCCTCGACGAGCACCCGCAGGTGCACACCGAGCTCTGCCGCCGCAGGAGCCATCATCCGGGCAAGCTGCCCGCCACCAACCACTGAGATCACCGGAGCTGCCACGGGAGCGATCTTAGTCGACCCCCCGGTGCCGTCGTCGCGCACCGTGCACCGGTGGACAGGTGCCTCCGCGCCCAGGTGGACCGCAGGCATCCGGGGTAATCTGCCGCAATGACATCGGACGTCCGCCCGGCCGCCACGGCGACCACCTCCCCGGGCAGCTCACAGGGCACGGAAGACCCCGGCCCCGCCCCCCGGCGAGGGCTCGCAGCACGTCGCGCCGCGCTCGTGGCCCGGGTCAGCGAGCTGCTGCGGTTCGGGACTGTCGGGGGCGTCGCCTTCGTGGTCGACACGGGTCTGTTCAACCTGCTGCGCTTCGGCCCCGGCGGGCTGCTCGACGACAAGCCGCTCACCGCCAAGGTGGTCTCGGTCGCGGTCGCGACCATCGTCGCGTGGCTCGGCAACCGGTACTGGACTTTCGCGGACCGCCGCACCGAGACCCACCTGCGCGAGTTCCTCGGCTTCGTGGTCGTCAACATCGGCGGCATGGCCATCGCGCTCGGTTGCCTGTGGTTCTCCCACTACATCCTCGACCTGCGCACGCCGCTGGCCGACAACATCTCGGCCAACGGCGTGGGGCTCGTCCTCGGCATGGTGTTCCGGTACCTGGCCTACAGGACCTTCGTCTTCACCGCGGCACCCAAGGACGCCTGACCGGCTCCTGCTACCAGGACCGGCGGCGCTTCGAGCTGCTGGAGATCGCCACGCCGCGCGGGATGACCACGTCGGGGTTCATGGTGCGGGGCACGCCCGCGAGGAACACCGAGAAGATGGGCGGCTGGCGCTGCGTGAGCTCGAGGCGGCCACCGTCGGCCGCGGCGAGGTCGCGGGCCAGCGCCAGGCCGAGCCCGGTGCCCTTGCCCGAGGTGACCTCGCGCTCGAAGATCCGCGGCGCGAGGTCGTCCGGGACCCCGGCGCCCTCGTCGGTCACCGTGATGACCATGGCCTTGCTCGGGCCGGACTGCTTGGCGCGGACCGTGGTGGTCCCGCCGCCGTGCTTGAGCGAGTTCTCGATGAGCGTCGCGAGCACCTGGGCGAGCGCACCGGGGGTCGCGAGGACGTGGATCTCGTCGGAGACGTCGATGACGAGGGAGCGGCCGTTCTGCTCGAAGGTCGGCCCCCACTCCTCCTCCTGCTGCTGCAGCACCTCGACGAGGTGCACGGCCTCGGTGGTCCCTCCCGAGGTGCGCGAGCGGGAGAGGAGGTCGTCGACCACGCGGACCAGGCGCTCGACCTGCTCGAGCGAGATCCGCGCCTCCTCCTGCACCTCGGCGTTGTCCGGGGCCGCCATCGCGATCTCCTCGAGGCGCATGGACAGCGCCGTGAGGGGCGTGCGCAGCTGGTGCGAGGCGTCCGAGGCGAACTGCCGCTCGGCCGCGAGCCGACCGGCCATGCGGTCCGAGCTGCGCCCGAGCTCCGCGGCGACGAGGTCGATCTCCTCGACGCCGGAGGGCTCGATCCGGGGTCTGACCTGCCCCGACCCGAGCTGCTCGGCGGAGGCGGCGAGGTACACGAGGGGCGCGGAGAGCCGGTTGGCCTGCCACACGGCCATGACGATGCCCGCCCCGAAGGCGACCACCGCCGCGGCGACCACGAGCACGACCACCTGCGCGCTGCGCAGGTAGAGCGACCACGTCGACACCTCGATCTGCACGATCCAGTTGGACTGCGTGCGGATGGGCCGCGACTCGGTGCGCCCCTCGATGGGGTCGCCGGCGGTGATCTTGTCGCCGACGCCGAACACCTGGACGTAGCCCTGGAGGTTCCCGTCGTCGCCTCCCACGTACCTCTCGAGGAGGTCGGGGGTGATCTGCTCGTCGCGGGCCAGGCGGTTCTCGATGGAGCGGCCGAGCTCGGAGGTGCGTGACTGGAGCGAGCGGATCTCGTTGTCGCGCACGAGCGTCGCCCCGATGAGGGCGAGGGGCAGCCCCAGCAGGATGACGGCGACGGCCACGGCGGACACCGTGGCCATCAGTACTCGACGTCGCATGTCAGTCCTCGCTCATGGGGTGCGCAGCGCGCGAGGTGCACGGTGTGCACCTGGCGCGCTGGCGACCCGCGTCACACATGACGGCGGGCCGTCAACCGGCAGGGGGCTCAGCCCTCGCCGTTCTCGAAACGGAAGCCGAGACCGCGGACGGTCGTGATGTACCGCGGGGAGTTCGCGTCGTCGCCGAGCTTGCGGCGCAACCACGAGACGTGCATGTCGAGGGTCTTGGTCGAGCCGATCGGCTCAGAGCCCCAGACCTCGCGCATGAGGGCGTCGCGGACCACGACGGTGCCCGCGCCCTGGACCAGGACGCGCAGGAGCTCGAACTCCTTGGTGGTGAGGTGGAGCTCGCGCTCGCCCTGGAAGGCCCGGTGCGCCGCGACGTCGACCTTGACGTCCTGCGCGTGGAGCTCCTCGGCCTCGGTCGGGTCGCCGTGCGTGCGACGCAGCAGCGCCCGCACGCGGGCGAGCAGCTCGGCGAGCCGGAAGGGCTTGGTGACGTAGTCGTCGGCACCGGCGTCGAGGCCGACGACGAGGTCGACCTCGTCGGCACGCGCGGTGAGCACGAGGACGGGGGTGGTCAGGCCGAGGCCACGGATCGCACGGGCGACCTCGAGACCGTCCATGTCCGGGAGCCCGAGGTCGAGCACGACCAGGTCGGCGACAGATGCGTTGTCGATCGCGCCTTGACCTGTTCCTTGCACAACCACGTTGTAGCCCTCACGAGAGAGCGCGCGCGCCAAAGGTTCGGCAATCGCCGGGTCGTCCTCTGCCAGAAGTACGTGGGTCATTCGCCCATGCTAGGTCATGGAACGACCTCGCGGGTGATGAAGTCCGCGCGCGCCGAGCCCGAGTGCGTCACAGCGCCCTCTCGGCACGGGCCGCCTGCAGGATCCGGACATCTCGCAGGTCAGGTGGCACGTCGGCGCGTCCCCTCCGGCGGGGTCAACCCCGGGGCGGGCGCGCCCGGGGGTGCGGCTCCGCCCACGGGCTGACGCCGACCCGGCCGCCGCGCTCCTAGGCTGTCCGTCATGAACTGGTACGACAGGATCGGCCGCTGGGCCGAGGAGCGCCGCGCGCAGGTCGACGTCGTCGGGACGCTGCTCGCGCTGCTCGTGGTCGTCCCCATGGCGATGTCGATGACGAGCGGCTACGTCGACTTCGGCCTCGGCTACGGCCCGACCGCCACGCGACCGGTCCTCGCGCTCTTCGCCGTGGCGACGGTCGCTCCCCTCGCCGTCAGGCGCACACGCCCGGTGCTCTCCGTCGTCCTCGTCTACACGGCGACCCTGGTGCAGATGCTGTCCGGCATCCCGATCCTGCTCCCGGCCAACCTCTTCATCCTCGTCGCGGTGTTCTCGATCGCCGTCTACGGGCCCCGGTGGGCGCACCTCGCCGCGATCGGCACCGGTCTGGTCGGCTGCGGGCTGCTCGGCGCGATGCTCGGGCTCGCGAGCGGCCCGGGGAACGTCGTCTACGCGACCGTCTTCTCGATGGTCTTCATCGGGCTGATGTTCATCGCCACCTGGGCCTTCGGCCTCGTGCGGCGCGCGCGGCGCGAGACCTACACGGCGCTGCGCGACCGCACCGAGCGCCTCGAGGTCGAGCGCGACCAGCAGGCCCGCATCGCCACGGCCGCCGAGCGCTCGCGCATCGCCCGCGAGATGCACGACATCGTCGCGCACTCCCTGTCCGTGATGATCGCGCAGGCCGACGGCGGCCGCTATGCCGCGAGCCACGACCCCGAGGCAGCCTCCCGCACGCTCGGCACCATCAGCGAGACCGGGCGCGCCGCCCTGGCCGACATGCGCCGCCTGCTCGGCGTGCTCCGCGACGACCCGGACGACGCCCGCGGCGACGGCGGCGCGGCCGAGCGGACCCCGCAGCCCGCCGCCGGGGACATCACCGCCCTCGTCGAGCAGGTCCGCGCGTCCGGCATGCGCGTCTCGCTGGTCCGCATGGGCACCGCCCGCACCCTCCCGCCCGGCACCGGCCTCACGCTGTACCGGATCTGCCAGGAGGCGCTCACCAACATCCTCAAGCACGCCGGCCCCGACCCTTCGGTCACCGTCGTGGTGACCTGGGAGCGACGCGGCGTCAAGGTCGAGATCGATGACGACGGCCGAGGCGCCTCGGCCGACAGCGACGGCGCCGGCCAGGGTCTCCTCGGCATGCGCGAGCGCGCCGCCATGTTCGGCGGGACCGTCACCTCCGGGCCACGCCCGGGCGGCGGCTTCCGTGTGATGCTTGACCTCCCGCTGCCCGAACCCTCCCCGAGGAGCACCGACGCATGACCGACACCCTCGACGCCGCCCCGCACATCCGCGTCGCGATCGTCGACGACCAGCAGCTGCTCCGGGCGGGCTTCCGCATGGTCATCGACTCCCAGCCGGACCTCGAGGTGGTCGTCGAGGCCGGCGACGGTGCCCAGGCGGTGCGTCTGCTCACCGACCACCCCGTCGACGTCGTGCTCATGGACGTGCGCATGCCGACCATGGACGGCCTCGTCGCGACCGCCCAGCTCACCGCCCTGTGGGAGGCCCGCGGCGACGAGGCACCTCGCATCATCGTGCTCACCACCTTCGACCTCGACGAGTACGCCCTCGAGGCCATCCGGTCGGGCGCGAGCGGGTTCCTGCTCAAGGACGCCCCGCCCGAGGAGATGCTCGCCGCGATCCGCACCGTCCACTCGGGCGACGCGGTCATCGCGCCGTCGACCACGCGGCGCCTGCTCGACCGGCTCGTCACGACCCTCCCCGAGGAGCAGCTCGTCGACTCCGGTCAGGCCTCGGCCGTCGACTCGCTCACCGAGCGCGAGCGCGAGGTCCTCGTGCTCATGGCGCGGGGGCGCGCCAACCAGGAGATCGCCTCCGACCTGTTCGTCGCCGAGGCGACCATCAAGACCCACGTGGGCCGCATCCTGTCCAAGCTCGGCGCCCGCGACCGCGTCCAGGCCGTGGTGACCGCGTACGAGACCGGCCTGGTGCGCCCCGGGGAGTGACCCCTCCCCCGCCCGGTGGCCGCGAGCGCCCGCCGGGTCCGCCTGCGGGATGACCCCGGGTGCCGGCAAGACCCGCCCCCAGCCCGACGCCCCACCTGCACCTCCGTCGATAGCGTGGTGATCACGTCGGGGGCAGGTTCCCCCAACGCAGCGCGGCCCGGTCCCCCGGAGCGCTGGCGCCCCCGACGGCCACCGTCCCCCCGCCACCTGGAGACTCCCCGTGGACACGTCCGCACACCAGCCGCCCGCCGCACCGGGCACCCCCGCCCAGCCCGCCGTCCGCGCTCGCAGCCTCACCAAGCTCTACGGCAAGGGCGCAGGGACCGTGCACGCGCTCGACGGGGTCGACGTCGACTTCGCGCAGGGGCAGTTCACCGCGATCATGGGCCCGTCGGGCTCGGGCAAGTCGACGCTCATGCACCTGCTGGCTGGCCTCGACTCCGCGTCCTCCGGTCAGGCGTTCCTCGGGTCGACCGAGGTGACGAGCCTCGACGACGACCACCTCACCGCGCTGCGCCGCGACAGGGTCGGCTTCGTCTTCCAGTCCTTCAACCTGCTGCCGATGTTCACGGCCGAGCAGAACATCCTGCTGCCGCTGACCCTCGCCGGCTCCCCGGTGACCGCCGAGGTCAAGGGATGGCTGGGCACGCTCGCCCAGACCCTCGGGATCCAGGACCGGCTCACGCACCGCCCCTCCGAGCTGTCCGGCGGGCAGCAGCAGCGCGTCGCGATCGCCCGCGCGCTCATCGCCCGCCCCGAGGTGGTGTTCGCCGACGAGCCCACCGGGAACCTCGACTCGCGCTCGGGCGCCGAGGTGCTGAGCTTCCTGCGGCGCTCGGTCCGCGAGCTCGGCCGCACCATCATCATGGTGACGCACGACCCCGCCGCGGCCGCCTACGCCGACCGCGTGGTGCTCATCGCCGACGGTGCGATCGCCGGCGACATCGCCAACCCCACCCCCGAGTCCGTCCTCGCGGGCCTCGACGCGCTGCGCACCTTCGAGTCGACCGCCGACACGGGCGCCACCCGGCAGGTGGCCTCCTGATGTTCTCCCTCACCTTCGCCCAGATGCGTCGCAGCATCGGGCGGCTCACGGCTGCCGGGATCGCGATCGCGATCGGCACCGCCTTCGTGGCCGCCACGCTGCTCGCCTCGGACGTGCTCACGCGCGCGACCTACGACTCGGTCGCCGCGCAGTACGGGTCCTCCGACCTCGTCGTGCGCAGCGACGGCGCCTACTTCGGCTCGAGCACGATCACGTCGCAGCAGCTCGACCAGATCCGTCAGGCCGACGGCGTCGCCGCCGCAGACCCTGTCGCCGCCGCCTATCTCGAGCTCACCGCCGGTGGCAGCAGCCTCTACCAGGCGAGCATCGCCGTCGGGACCTCCCCTGACCTCCAGCCGCTCACGGTCGCCGAGGGCGCCCTGCCCACCTCCGACAGCGAGATCGCCCTCCCCGAGGGCACCGCCCGCCTCCTCGGCGTGTCCGTGGGCGACAGCGTCGACGAGGTCTCCTACCCGTCCACGGGCGAGAGCGTCTCCGACCCGGTCGGTGTCCGGACCCCCCTCACGGTGACCGGCATCGTCGACGACCCCTATAAGGCCTACGCCGCGCAGGGCGGCGCCGCCGTCGTCGCGGAGGGCCTGTTCACCGAGCGGCACTCCTACGGCACCAACCCGGTGTACCCGCAGGTGGCCGTCGCTCTCACGCCCGGCACCGACCTCGAGACGGCCCGAGACCGCATCGCCGGGATCGTCGACCTGGACAGCACCGAGGTGGTCACCAAGGACGAGGCCGCAGCAGCGTCCGTGAACTCCGCGACCGGCGGGCAGCAGGTCTTCACCGTGGTGATCCTCGCCTTCGCGGCGATCGCGATGGTCGTCGCGGCGCTCGTCATCTCCAACACCTTCCAGGTGCTCGTGGCCCAGCGCACGCGCACCCTCGCCCTGCTCCGCTGCGTGGGTGCCAAGAAGGCCCAGCTGCGCGGGTCCGTCGTGCTCGAGGCAGCCACCCTCGGGCTCGTCTCGTCCCTGGTCGGCATCGTGCTCGGGTCGGCCTTCGTCCAGCTGACCATCATGGTGCTCGCCCGGACCGACCTCGACTTCCCGATCCCCGGACGCATCACCTTCTCCCTCGGCGCGATCCTCTGGCCGCTCGTCGTCGGCACTCTCGTCACCGTCGTGGCGAGCCTCGTCCCCGCCCGGGCGGCGACCCGCGTCGCGCCGCTCGAGGCCATGCGTCCGGCCGACGCGCCGACCCTCGGCGCCTCGGCCGGCAAGGTACGCCTCGCCTTCTCGCTCCTCCTCGCCGTCGGCGGTGCCCTGTTCATGGTCCTCGGTGTCTACCTCACGGCGACCACAGGCCGGGTGGAGGAAGCCGTCGCCGCCGGGGTCTTCGGAGGTGCCGTGTCCTTCGTCGGGATCCTCGTCGGAGCCGTGTTCTGGCTCCCACGCGTCATCGGGCTCGTCGGCCGGCTCCTCGGATCCGCCGGCCCGAGCGCCCGGCTCGCCGGGGCGAACATCACCCGCAACCCGCGCCGCACCGCGGCCACCAGCAGCGCACTCCTCATCGGCGTCACCCTCGTGGCCATGATGTCGGTCGGCGCGGCGTCTGCCCGAGCCTCCCTCGCCTCGACCCTCGACTCCTCGTACAACGTCGACGTCATGGTCGAGACCGGGGCGGTCGAGGCCGACGGGTCGAGCCCCGAGGGGTCGCTCACACCGGCCGTCCTCAGCGAGCTCGCGACGGTCGACGGGGTCGCCGCCGTCGCGCCCGTCTCCGACGTCATGCTCGACGTCGCCGGGAGCACGGGCAGCGTCGCGACGCAGGAGCCCGTCTCCGTCGTCACGAAGGCCTCCGCCCAGGCCGCCCTGCGCGACCCCTCGATCCTCGACGGCCTCGACGCCACGCACGTGGTGGTGTCGCCGTTCTACGCCGACTACATGGTCGGCGACGACAGGACGCTGACCTTCACCGGACCGGGCGGGTCCGTGACGCTCGACGTGGTCGTCGCCGACCTCAAGACCACGCGGGCCGTCGTCGACGCGACCGCCGTGTCCGGCATCGTCGGGGACGTGCTGCCCACGAGCGCGTGGATCCAGGTCGCCGACCTCGACGACGCCAGCACCACCGTGAACATGGTCCGGGACGCCCTGTCGTCGGACGCCGTGTCCGTCACCGGTGCGGCTGTCGAGCGAGCCACGATGCAGCAGGCGATCGACACCATGCTCGCCGTGGTCGTCGGGCTCCTCGCCATCGCGGTGGTCATCGCGCTCATCGGGGTCGCGAACACGCTCTCGCTCTCCGTCCTCGAGCGTCGCCGCGAGTCCGCGACGCTCCGCGCCATCGGGCTCAGCAAGCGACAGCTGAGGCTCACCCTCGCCGTCGAGGGCTCCCTCATCGCCGGGGTCGGCGCCGTGCTCGGCATCGTGCTCGGGGCCGTCTACGGGTGGGTCGGCGCGCTCGTCGTCCTCGGCGGCTTCGCCGACGTGTCCCTCTCGGTGCCCGTCGTCCCGCTGGTGCTCGTGCTCGTCGTCTCAGTCGCAGCGGGCCTGCTCGCCTCGGTGGTCCCCGGCCGCACGGCAGCCCGGACGTCACCGGTCGAGGCGCTCGCCGTCGACTGACCGGGCCGTCGGCACCGGGAGCACAGCAGAGGCCGCGCGTTCCCCGAGGGGATCGTGCGGCCTCTGGCATCTGCGGGAGAGCTCGCCGGTCCTGGTGGAGCGGGTTCAGTCCTGGTCGAGCGAGTACGTGCGGCGTCCGGTGAACCGGGAGACGGGGCCTGACAGCAGGCCGACGAGCACGAGCACGGGCACCACGACGAGCGCTGCACCCAGTGCGGTCTCCCCACCCTGGACGAAGTTCACGCCGACGAGGGCGGCGAGGACCTGGACGGTGATGACCGGCCCTCGGACCCACGCGCGACCGAGGGTGACGCCGTAGGCGCTGGCGAGCAGCAGCCACGCGCCGCCCGCGGCGGAGAGCGTCAGCGCGATCGCGACACCGAGCACCCGCTCGCGCCCGGGCAGCAGGTCGGTCGCACCGACCACGGCGACCACCACGAGGACGAGGCCTTCGAGCGCCAGCAGCGCCGCGGTGCACCACACGGCCGGGTGGCGGCGGATCGCGAGCCAGCGGCGGACCGCTCCGCGCGGTTCGGGAGCGGGCTCGGGCGGCGGGGTGAGACCGGAGGAAGTCATAAGTGATCCAGACGATAGCGGATCGACCGCGATGCTCTCGACCATGTCCTAGGTCCTGGATCGGACGTCACAGCACGCAGAGCCGACCGATCGTCGTGAAACGGCACAGAATCACCCTTGACCTGCGCCGTGCGGCGTGCTTATAACCCACTCGGGGAGCGTGGTTGACCAAAAATGTGACCAAGGCCTCAGTCGTCACACAATAGAAACCTCCTGGTAACCCTTGTGCCGGGGGTGGTTGAGGTGTGAACTGGTTACCAGCAGTCACACCCCCCTCCCTTTGCAGCCGCCCTCCCCCGGGGCTGGCTCCCCCCTGCCTGAGGAGATACCCATGGATTGGCGTCACCGCGCTTCCTGTCTCGACGAAGACCCGGAGCTGTTCTTCCCGATCGGCAACACCGGTCCCGCGATCCTGCAGATCGACGAGGCGAAGGCCGTCTGCCGTCGGTGCCCCGTCGTGGACACCTGCCTCAAGTGGGCCATCGAGTCCGGCCAGGACGCCGGCGTCTGGGGCGGCCTCTCCGAGGACGAGCGCCGCGCCCTCAAGCGCCGCACCGCCCGCGCCCGCCGCGCCAGCTGACCACACGCTGCGCAGGCGCACCACACGCTGAGCACGAGGCCCGGACCCCCTGAGGGGTCCGGGCCTCGTGCCGTCTGTACCGTCGCCGCCTTCGCCTCCGCCTCCGCCAGGTCGTACCGTCGCCGCCGAGGTCGTACCGACACGCCGACAACGCCCCGTGAGAGCGCCGATCTGGCGTGTCGGTACGACCTCGAGGCAGGGTGTGCGACCTCGGGGAGAAGGACGGCTGGTACCCGTCAGGCCGAGGGGTCGTGGTTCGTGACGCCGCGCAGCACCACGGCCACGGTCACGAGGGTGCCGCCGCCCTCGCGCGGCGACCAGTCGATCGTGCCCTGGAGCTCGTTGGTCACCAGGGTGTTGATGATCTGCGTGCCGAGGCCCCCCGAGGAGCCCTTGTCGCGCCCCTCGCCCATCCCGATGCCGTCGTCGGCCACCGTGACCGTGAGGTCGGCGCCGTCGCGCTGCGCCTTGACCTCGACCGTGCCACCACCGGTCGACGACAGGCCGTGCTCGACGGCGTTGGTCACCAGCTCGGTGAGGATCAGCGCGAGCGCCGTGGCGTCCTGCGCCGGGACCATCCCGAAGGAGCCCGTCTGCACCGTCCGCACGCTCACGTCGGCCGACGCGACGTCCGCGGTGAGCCGTAGCGCCCGGCCGACCATGTCGTCGAACTCGACCTCCTCGTCGAGGGTCTGCGACAGCGAGTCGTGCACCAGGGCGATCGTCGCGACGCGACGCATGGCCTCCTCGAGCGCCTCCTTCGCCTCGGGGAGCTTCATGCGACGTGCCTGCAGGCGCAGCAGCGCGGCCACGGTCTGCAGGTTGTTCTTCACGCGGTGGTGGATCTCGCGGATCGTGGCGTCCTTGGTGATGAGCTCGCGCTCGCGCCGCCGGAGCTCTGAGACGTCGCGGCACATGAGCACGGCACCGATGCGGTGCCCGTTCTCGGTGAGCGGCACGGAGCGCACCGACAGGCACACGCCGTGCGAGTCGATCTCCGTCCGCCACGGCGCACGCCCCATGAGGACCAGGGGCATGGACTCGTCGACGGGCACCTGGTGCTCGACCAGCTCGGTGGTCACCTCGATGAGCGACTCGCCGACCAGCGCACCGATGACACCGAGGCGGTGGAAGCAGCTCAGGGCGTTGGGGCTCGCGTAGAGCACCTCGCCCTCGGAGTTCAGCCGGATGAGCCCGTCGCCCACGCGCGGCGCACCCCGGCGCGGGCCGGTCGCCCCGTCGGGGGACGGGAACTCGCCCGTGGTCACCATGTTCATGAGGTCGTCGGCGGCCTCGACGTAGTTGAGCTCGAGGCGGCTCGGCGTCCGGCCGCTGCCCAGGTTCGTCTGGCGGGCGACGACGGCGATCGACCGGCCCGCGTGCACCACGGGGACGACCTCCTCGCGGACGGCGTAGGTACCGAACCAGCGGGGCTCGCGCGAGCGCTGCGTGCTCGCCTCGGTGAGCGCCCGCTCGAGCTGCGGCAGCAGCCCCTCGGGGGCGAAGGACCCGACGATGTCGTCGTGGTGGACGGTCGCCCCGGTGCTGGGCCGGCACTGCGACACGGCGACGAAGCCGCCGTCGGTCGTCGGCAGCCAGAGCACCAGGTCGGCGAAGGCCAGGTCGGAGATGAGCTGCCAGTCCCCGACCAGCAGGTGCAGCCACTCGGCGTCCGCGGGGTCGAGCGCGCTGTACTTGGACACGAGGTTGCTCATGGTCGACACAGGGGAAGCCTACGCGGGCCGCGCCGACGCGCGCTGTCCGCGCGCTGTTCGGTAGGCTCGACCCCACCCGTCACGGCGAAGGAGCGCGTCCGACATGCACACGAGCATCACCCTGCACCTGCCGCTGGCGACGGACGCCGCGGTGCGGCTGGTCAACGACCCCGCCTTCATCCGTCACAAGGCGGCCGAGGCCGGGTCCGGGGTGCTCAGCGTCGACGTGACCGTCGGGACCGACGGCAGCTTCACCTCCGCCGTGCGCCGCGTGATCCCGAGCGACCAGATCCCCGCGCAGGCGCGGTCCTTCGTCGGGTCAGAGCTCGAGATCCGGCAGACCGAGGCGTGGGCCGAGCCCACCGAGGGGGCCGACGGCCGCCGCTTCGGTACCGTCTCGGTCGAGATCACCGGGGCGCCCGTGCGGATGACCGGCTCGATCACCCTCGTCCCCGCCGAGGGCGGGTCGACCATGACCTACGACGGCGAGATCAAGTCACCGGTGCCGCTGTTCGGGGCCAGCATCGAGAAGGCTGCGGCCGAGGCGATCCGCCAGGCGCTCACCTCCGAGGCCGCCACGGCAGCCGGGTGGGTCGCCGACCACCCCGAGGCCTGACCCGGCCCCCGGACCTCACCCACGACGCACCGTCCCCGACGCCGTCACCGCACAGCGCACCGACCTGCACTCCAGACGGGTCGACGCCCGCGGTGGCGGCGTCGTCGTGCGTCGAGACGGCCCTCCCAGATAACGATTCGGCATCCCTCCTGCCACGGCGCAACGCCCTGACCTGCGACGACGTCGTCTCGCACCGTCGTGACCGAGGTCTCACCCGATCTGGTCGTTGACGTGTGGGAGCGATCCCACCATGATCATCCATGACGCATGGGAGCGTTCCCACCGACGGGCGCCCTCCACATGCAGGTTCGACGGTCTCCCCACCCACGGAGAGCCCGACCGTCCCTTGACACGCACGCGCGGCACCGCAGCCGCACGTGGACGAAGGAGTCTGCAGAATGTTCAGCAACCCCCGTTCGCGCCGCCTGACCACGGTGGTCGCCGGCGCTTCGATCATGGCGCTCGCGCTCTCCGCCTGCTCGAGCGACAGCGACGCCGAAGGCACCTCGACCAACGCCGACGGCAAGGTCGAGCTCACGATCGCCACGTTCAACAACTTCGGCTACACCGACGAGCTGCTCGCCGAGTACACGGCCGCCAACCCCAACGTGGTCATCAAGCACACGAAGGCCGCCAAGACCGAGGACGCCCGCTCGAACCTCACGACCAAGCTCGCCGCCGGCGGTGACGGCCTCGCCGACATCGAGGGCATCGAGGTCGACTGGATGCCCGAGCTCGACATGATCTCGACCGCCTTCGCCGACCTCTCCGACCCCGAGGTCGAGGGCCGGTACGTCGACTGGAAGCTCGCCCAGGGCACCGCGTCCGACGGCACGCTCATCGGCCTCGGCACGGACATCGGCCCGGCGGCCATCTGCTACCGCTCCGACCTCTTCGAGGCTGCCGGTCTGCCGACCGACCCCGCCGAGGTCGCCGAGCTGCTCGGCGGCGAGGACGCCACCTGGGACGAGTACTTCCAGGTGGGCCAGCAGTTCGTCGGCGCCAGCGACACCGCCTGGTACGACTCCAGCCTCGCCATCATGCAGGGCATGATCGGCCAGGTCGACGCGGCCTACGAGGACCCCACCACGGGCGAGCCCACGGACCTCTCGGCCAACACCGAGGTCAAGGGCATCTACGACTCGATCAACGCGGTCGCCCCCGACCTCTCGGCGCACCTCGACCAGTGGTCCCCGGACTGGGACGCCGCGTTCCAGAACTCCGGCTTCGCCACGATGCTCTGCCCCGCCTGGATGACCGGCCCGATCGAGGAGCGCGCTGGCGGCGTCGACGGCTGGAACGTCGCTGACGTCTTCCCCGGCGGCGGCGGCAACTGGGGCGGGTCCTTCCTGACCGTCCCGAAGGCCGGCAAGAACGTCGAGGAGGCCAAGAAGCTCGCCCTGTGGCTGACCGCCCCCGAGCAGCAGATCAAGGCCTTCGCCAACGCGGGCACCTTCCCGAGCCAGGTCGCGGCCTACGAGGACGAGACCCTCACCTCGGCCACGAACGACTTCTTCAACGACGCCCCGGTCGGCCAGATCTTCATCAACCGCTCCAACGCGGTGAACCCGGTCCCGCCGTTCAAGGGCCAGAACTACTTCGCGATCCACCAGGCCGTCCAGGACGCGCTCAAGCGGGTCGACGTCGAGCAGACGCAGCAGCCGGACGAGGCGTGGACCCAGGCGGTCTCCGACTTCAACAACCTCGGCTTCTGACCCAGACCTCGCGTCTGACCGCCTGAACGAACGCGCCGGGCGCCGCTGACCAGACCGCACGGTCTGGCAGCGCGCCCGGGCGCGCTCACGCCACACTGCCCGTCCGCGCCCTGCTGCGGCGTCCGCCCGGAGGAACCCCATGGCTGTCCTGTCCCCACCCAAGCCCTCGACCGACGAGGAGCGCACACCCCGTCGGATCGCCTTCCGCCAGCAGCGTGGCAAGTGGGATGTGAAGCTCTCCCCCTACCTGTACATCTCGCCGTTCTTCGTGCTCTTCGCGATCACCGGCCTCTTCCCGCTGGTGTACACCGCCTGGGTGTCGATCCACGACTGGAACCTGCTCATCGGGCAGGGCGAGATGGTGGGCCTCAAGAACTACGCGGACGTGCTCCAGCAGCCGAACTTCTGGAAGGCGCTGCGCAACACCTTCTCGATCTTCCTGCTCTCGTCCGTCCCGCAGGTGATGATCGCGATCGTGCTCGCGGCCCTCCTCGACGCCAACATCCGCGCCCGCACCTTCTGGCGCATGGGCGTGCTGCTGCCCTACGTGGTCGCCCCCGTCGCCGTCGGCCTCATCTTCGGCCGCCTGTTCGCCGACCAGTCCGGCACGATCAACGCCGTCCTCGACATCTTCGGCATGGACCCGGTCCGCTGGCACGCCGAGATCCTGCCCAGCCACTTCGCGATCGCGACCATGGTGAACTTCCGCTGGACGGGCTACAACACCCTCATCTTCCTGGCCGCCATGCAGGCGGTCCCCCGCGAGCTCTACGAGGCCGCGATCATCGACGGGGCCGGCCGCCTGCGCCAGTTCTTCTCGATCACCGTGCCGCAGCTGCGCGCCACCATCATCTTCGTCGTCATCACCTCGACCATCGGCGGTCTGCAGATCTTCGACGAGCCCCGGATGTTCGACCCCTCGGGAATGGGCGGCGCCGACCGGCAGTGGATGACGCTCACCATGTACATCTACGAGCTCGGCTGGGGCAACCAGAAGAGCTTCGGCCGCGCCGCAGCGGTCGCGTGGATCCTCTTCGTCATCATCGTCGTCATCGGGATCATCAACTTCCTCATCACCCGGCGCATCTCGTCGTCCGGGGCGAGGGCCGTGAAGCGCTCGGCCAAGAAGGCCCTGCTCGACGCGCCGCAGACTCCCCCGGCGCCCGCCGCGCCGCTGAGCCCCACCGGGGTCGCGGCACCGGCAGCACCGCCGACGACGACGTACCACCCAGACGACCTGCCGGACGACGGCACCACGACCACCGGGAGCACGCGATGAGCACCTCAGTCCCCGTCATCGCCCAGACCGCCGGCAAGGGCGCTGCCCGCAGCGCCGCCAAGCGCCGCCGCAACAAGGTCGGCGGCGCCGACCGCCGACCCGGGTGGGTCACCTACACCATCCTGTCCGTCGTGCTGCTCGTCTCGGTCTACCCGCTGCTCTACGTGTTCCTGCTCGGGTCCTCCGACCAGCTGACCATCTCGCAGAACCCGATCCCGAGCCTCATCCCCCAGGGCAACCTGCTCGAGAACTTCCAGCGGGTGTTCGACTCCGCGATCCCGCTGTGGAAGGGCTTCTTCAACTCGCTGATCGTCGCCGTGCTGCAGTCGCTGTCCGTCGTGATCTTCTCGACGCTCGCCGGCTACTCCTTCGCCAAGCTGCGCTTCCGCGGCCGCGGACCGCTGCTCGTGTTCGTCATCGCGACGATGGCGATCCCGACCCAGCTCGGCATCGTCCCGCTGTTCATCGTCATGTCCGAGATCGGCTGGTCCGGCAAGCTCATCGCCGTGATCGTGCCCGGCATGGTCACCGCCTTCGGCGTGTTCTGGATGACGCAGTACCTCGAGAACGCCCTGCCCTTCGAGCTCATCGAGGCGGCCCGCGTGGACGGCGCGTCGATGATCCGCACCTTCTGGCACGTGGCCATGCCCGCCGCACGCCCCGCCGCCGCGATGCTCGCGCTCTTCACCTTCATCGGGAGCTGGACCGCGTTCTTCTGGCCGTTCATCATCCTCAACGGGTCCAACCCCACCCTGCCCATGGTGATCCAGCAGCTCCAGGCGAACTACTTCCAGGACTACTCGCTCATCATGGCCGGCGTGCTGCTCTCGACGCTGCCGCTGATCTTCGTGTTCATCTTCGCGGGCCGCCAGCTGGTGGCCGGCATCATGCAAGGAGCTGTCAAGGGATGACGTCCGTGACCCCTACCCCCGCCCCGTCCACGACCGGCACGCCGCTCGTCTTCCCCGAGGGCTTCGTCTGGGGCGCCGCGACCGCGGCCTTCCAGATCGAGGGCGCAGCCCGCGAGGACGGCCGCAAGGACTCCATCTGGGACACCTTCTGCCGCGTGCCCGGCGCCGTCCTCGACGGCCACACCGGTGACGTCGCCTGCGACCACTACCACCGCTACGCCGACGACACGAGGCTCATGCAGGACCTCGGCATCGGCGCCTACAGGTTCTCGTCGTCCTGGGCCCGCGTGCGCCCGGACGGCGTCGCCGGCCCCGCCGGTGTCAACCAGAAGGGGCTCGACTTCTACTCGCGCCTCGTCGACTCGCTCCTCGAGCGGGACATCCTCCCCTGGATCACGCTCTACCACTGGGACCTCCCGCAGGCCCTCGAGGACCAGGGCGGATGGGCGAACCGCGACACCGCGTACCTCTTCGCGGAGTACGCCGTGACGATGCACGAGGCGCTCGGCGACAGGGTCGGCGTGTGGACGACGCTCAACGAGCCGTGGTGCTCGTCGTTCCTCAGCTACACCGCCGGGGTGCACGCGCCCGGCCGCCAGTCGCGACCCGACGGCCTCGCCGCCGCGCACCACCTGCTGCTCGGCCACGGCCTCGCCACCCAGGAGCTGCGTGCCCGGGCTCCCGAGGCGAACCTCGGGCTCACGCTCAACCTCACGGTCGCCGAGCCGGTCGACCCGACCAACCCCGACGACGTCGACGCCGCACGCCGGATCGACGCGCAGTTCAACCGGGTCTTCGCCGACCCGGTCTTCCACGGCGCCTACCCGGTCGACCTCCTCCAGGACCTCGACGACCTCGGGCTCGCCGAGGGGTTCCTCGAGCACGTGCACGACGGGGACCTCGAGATCATCTCGACGCCGATCGACACGCTCGGCGTGAACTACTACCACGGCGAGAGCGTCTCGAAGACGCCCGCAGCCCCCACCGAGGAGCTCCACGGCGACGCCCCCGTCACCCGCGAGACCTCCGCACCGTGGCCCGCGGCAGACGGCGTCTACTGGCACCCCACGGGCGCGCCGGTGACCGACATGGACTGGGAGATCCAGCCGGAGCTCCTCACCCGCCTGCTCGTGCGCATGCACGAGGAGTACACGGGACCGAAGGGCATGCGCCTCTACGTCACCGAGAACGGCTGCGCCTACGACGACGTCGCCGGCCCAGACGAGCAGGTCGACGACCAGGACAGGCTCTCGTTCTACGACCAGCACCTGCGCGCCACGCACGCCGCGATCGCCCAGGGGGCCGACGTCGCGGGATACTTCGCATGGTCGCTGCTCGACAACTTCGAGTGGGCCTGGGGCTACAACAAGCGCTTCGGCATCGTCCGGGTGAACTATGAGACCCAGGAACGTACGGTCAAGGCGAGCGGTGCCTGGTACGGCGAGGTCGCCAGCACCAACACCGTCCCGCCCCGCGGCTGAGGCACCCAGCCCCACCCGCAGCACGGCCCTCACGGGCCACGAGGAGATCCGATGAGCTCGCAGGTACCGACACTCGAAGAGGTGGCCCTGGCCGCCGGTGTGTCACGCTCGACCGCGTCACGCGCCATCAACGGCGGTTCGCGGGTCTCCTCCGAGGCGCAGGCCGCGGTCGACGACGCCGTCGCCCGGCTCGGGTTCGTCCCGAACCGGGCGGCGCGGTCGCTCGTCACCCGCCGCACCAACTCCGTCGCGCTCGTGGTCCCCGAGCCCGACGAGAGGTTCCTCAACGACCCCTTCTTCGCGGCGACGCTGCGCGGCATGAACTCCGTGCTGAAGAACTCCGACCTCCAGCTCGTGCTGCTCATCGCCAAGCTCGACGAGTCCGCCGGGCGGATCGCGCAGTACCTGCGGAACGGCCACGTCGACGGCGCGATCGTCGTCTCGCACCACCGCAAGGACGACCTCGAGGGCGCCATCGAGGCGTCCCGGCTGCCCGCCGTGTTCGTCGGGCGCCCCTTCCACCCGTTCCCGGGGCTGCGGTTCGTCGACGTCGACAACGTCGCCGGCGGACGCATGGCCACCGAGCACCTGCTGCGGCGCGGCTGCACCCGCATCGCGCACATCGCCGGACCTGCCGACATGACCTCGGGCGAGGACCGGCTCGCCGGCTTCGAGGAGGCCGTGCGCGCCGCAGGGCTCGAGCCCGGCCCCGTCGTCCGCGGCGACTTCACCACCGCGACGGGCGCCGCAGCCATGGAGCAGGTCCTCGCCGAGGACCCGACCATCGACGGCGTGTTCGCCGCGTCCGACCTCATGGCCAGCGGCGCGCTCCAGACCCTCGCGGCCCACGGCCGCCGCGTCCCCGACGACGTGGCCGTCATCGGCTACGACGACCTCGGCGTCGCCGACGACACCGTCCCCGCGCTCACCACCATCGCCAACCCCGTGGTCCGCATGGCGCGGCATGCGACCGAAGAGCTCCTCGTGACCCTCGGCGCGCTCTCCCCCGACACCCTGGTGGGCGGTGACGGCGACGCACCGCCGATCATCGAGGAGGACGGGCACTTCGTGCTCGCCCCGGTGCTCGTCGAGCGCGCGTCGAGCTGAATTGCTCTTCGACCTTCCTCGGTCTCACGGCTATGGTTCTCCGCCCGCATCTGCCCCAACAGCACGCCCACGAAAAGGGACGTCGGGCACCGTGTCAGCGGCACCCACGCCAACCCCCAAGTAGCAACCTGAGGCCTTCGGGCAGCGTCAGCATCTCAGGACTTCCCCGATGTGCTTGGAGTCGGGTGCCGACGTTCATCGTCAAGAGTCCTCTAGGATTTTCACGCTAGACCCAAAGCTAAACGTCCGGCCTCGTAGAGCGCGAGACCTCGAAGCCACCCCCTCGCATCGGCAACGGGCGCTCATGGTCATCACCCGCACCTCCCTCCTACACCAGCCATCAAGCGGGCGAAAAACTCTCACCCTCGAGGAAAATTCCCCCACACCATGTATGGTACTCATCAAGCCGAGAGGGAGACTCGGAAGCCACGTACACCTTTCCGCCAATTGCATCGAGGTGTCGGAATGTCAAGGGGAGACCAATGCAGCGTCTATTCGCATCTCGAACACAATGGGCGGTGGGCAATGGGTTCTTCCACAGCGGCATTATCGATACTGATGAGAGTCAAAGCGTCTACGTCTACGATTGCGGGTCAATCAACAGACCAGCCAACCGGGCCGCACTAACTCGAGAGATCGGCGAGTTCGGAAAACAGCTCGACCTGCGGGACGCTGGCGTTGACATCATGTTCATCTCGCACTTTGACGAGGATCATGTGTCCGGAATTCCAGAGCTTACCCAAAGGGTACGGGTGACAAAGTTTGTTCTGCCGATGATTCCAGGACCGGACCGCCTACTCCTCTACTCGAGGTCACTTCTAGACAGAACACCTGGGCGCCCAATCGGGTCCTTCTATGGATCTTTTATCACTGACCCGGATGCCGCCTTACGTGCACTCGGCGCCACGGGGGTTTTTTTCATCCCTCCTACGCAACCGCAAGGCGGCGACGAAGGAGATGCTGGCGAGCCCTTGCACGAAGAGCGGAAGCCCATCAGAGATATCGACTCAGACCAGGGCAACACCACGGCCCATGTCGACCTCGAAATCTCCACCAAACTGGCTACGATCTCAAGAGACGGCGACGTGGTCTGGGAATGGCGGTACGCCCAGTCGCAACAATCCACCTCCGTGATGAAGGATTTCGCTGGCGAGCTCGTGAAGGCCGGCGCGATCGCACGTGAAGTCGATCTTCACGACTCAAGAGAAATAGCACGCTTGGTGCAGACTAGACCGGCCGACCTAGCGGATGCATATCGGCTCGCGATCCGAAAAGTTGGAAGATCCTTCACGAGGAACCTCAGTTCTCTCATGCTTTATTCTGGCCCTCCGGTGGCGGGATGGTGCTCAACCCTTACACGCCGTTCCACAGCATGCCCCCCCTTTGAGGATGTTTTCGTCTCGGGCGATCGCCCGGGGTTTTTGGGCCTTGGCGACGCCAATCTTCGATCAAAGGCCCGTAGGGCGCACGTGAATGCAGTCTTTAAGGAAAGGAAGAAGCGGGTTGGGACCTTCGCGCCAGCCCATCACGGCTCCCACCTAGACTGGAACGTCAGTTTGCTCGATGGACTCGGGGGAGGCTCTGGGTACCGACCAACCCTGGTATTCAGCGCTTCCGGAGCCTACGACCATCCACATTTGAAAGTTCTCCTGGAGGCCAATGAGGCGGGAGCCACGACGAAAGTCGTAGGGGTCGAGGAGCCTTCGCGCTTGACGGAGTCTTTCGCCATCTTCTATCAACCTTGAAACGATTGGCATCGCCTGCCAGCATCTCGGGGTAAGAGATGTTCTGGGAGTGAATATTGTGGAATTCGCACCAGCTTAGCGAACCAGTATGTCAACCAATTATTTACGCAAGAGCTGCACAAATGCACCTTGGACGAAAGCCACCACAACTTAGGCCGCAGAATGCGAAGCCTTGCCGGATGGATGATTATTCGACACTGACAAACGCTTTATTTTCTCACTTTTTTGCGACAGTGAGCCTAGAGTCAGGTCGAGAATGTCTCGATCGACTCAGGGCGGGTGTGCAGAACCGCGACGCAACAAGACCCGAGCGTGAAGGTGCGGCTGACAGGTAGGTTGGTCTGTGACGTGCCGCACAACGGCGCTCACCGACAGCGAGGAGACCACCGACGATGTCCACCCAGAACACGGCAGCGGCAGCCCACGACACCGAGCAGCAGGACGACAGCCCCGAGCAGCGCCCAGGCAGCAGCTCGCCCGAGAGGCCACCGGTGGCGTCCGCACGGCCAGGCCTCGCCGTGCCGGCGACCGCGTCCGTCCCCTGGGCCAACGCCCTGGGCCAGCTCGCCGGTGCCGTGGAGATCCTCGGCTACGAGGAGGGCCTCCACGAGATGCTCGCCACGCCCCGCCGCGAGATCAACGTGGCCGTGCCGCTGCGACGCGACGACGGCCGGGTCGAGCTGTTCAAGGGCTTCCGGGTGCAGCACAACGTCTCGCGCGGGCCGGGCAAGGGCGGGCTGCGGTTCCACCCGAGCGTCGACGCCGACGAGGTTCGCGCGCTCGCCATGCTCATGACGTGGAAGTGTGCCGTCG
The DNA here is from genome assembly GCF_000024925.1 of Sanguibacter keddieii DSM 10542. Classification (NCBI taxonomy): domain Bacteria; kingdom Bacillati; phylum Actinomycetota; class Actinomycetes; order Micrococcales; family Sanguibacteraceae; genus Sanguibacter; species Sanguibacter keddieii. The sequence goes on along the minus strand of NC_013521.1, from coordinate 948,132 downwards.
TCGACCTGCCCTACGGCGGTGCCAAGGGCGGCGTCGGCATCGACCCCGCCGGCTACAGCGAGCGCGAGCTCGAGCGCGTCACCCGTCGCTACACCAGCGAGATCATGCCGATGATCGGCCCCGAGCGCGACATCATGGCACCCGACATGGGCACCAGCGAGAAGACCATGGCCTGGGTCATGGACACGTACTCCGTGAGCCAGGGCTACACCATCCCCGGCGTCGTGACCGGCAAGCCGCTCGCCGTCGGAGGCTCCCTCGGGCGCGCCACCGCCACCTCGCGAGGCGTCGTGCACGTGACCATCTCGGCGCTCGCCGAGGTCGGCGAGGAGGTCACCGGCGCGACCGTCGCGATCCAGGGCTTCGGCAAGGTCGGCGCCCACGCCGCGTCGATCTTCGCCGAGGAGGGCGCCCGGGTGGTCGCCGTGAGCGACCAGTTCGGCGGGCTGCACAACGCCGCCGGCATCGACGTCCCGCGCCTCCTCGACCACGTCGCCGCCACCGGGTCGGTCGTCGGCTTCGAGGGCGCCGACCCCGTCGACAACGACACGCTCCTCGCGCTCGAGGTCGACGTGCTCGTCCCCGCCGCCATCGACGGCGTCCTGGACTCCCGGACCGCCCCGACCGTCCGGGCCCGGTTCGTGGTCGAGGGCGCCAACGGCCCGACCACCGCAGACGCCGACCGGATCCTCGCGGCCAAGGGCGTCGTGGTCGTCCCCGACATCCTCGCCAACGCCGGCGGTGTGGTCGTCTCGTACTTCGAGTGGGTCCAGTCCAACCAGACGTACTGGTGGGACGCCAACGAGATCGAGCAGAAGCTCGCCGACCGCATGCACTCGGCCTTCCGCGAGGTCGCCGCGACCTCGCGCGCCCAGGGCATCACGCTGCGCGACGCAGCGCTGGTCATCGGCGTGCGACGCGTCGCCGAGGCGCACCAGATCCGCGGCCTCTACCCCTGACACCTCCCACCCCGAGGGACGGGGCGCGGCGGCGAGGTACCTCAGGAGGTACCTCGCCGTCGCGCCCCGTCCCTCATGGGGAGGTCAGTCGCCGAGGCGACGCCGTCTCTCAGTCGCCGAGGGGCTGGCGGTCGGCCCAGGCGTGCAGGTCGGTGCGCGGTCCGGTGAAGAAGGGGACCTCTTCGCGGACGTGGAGGCGCGCCTCGGTCGCGCGGAGGTCGCGCATGAGGTCGACGATGCGGGCGAGGTCGGACGCCTCGAAGGCGAGGAGCCACTCGTAGTCACCGAGGGCGAAGGCCTGGACCGTGTTGGCCCGGACGTCCTTGTAGCCCGCGGCCGCGACGCCGTGGTCGCGCAGCATGGTCGCGCGCTCGTCGGCGGGCAGCAGGTACCACTCGTACGACCGCACGAAGGGGTACACGCAGATGTACTTCTCCGGCGTCTCGTCGGCCATGAACGCGGGGACGTGCCCGCGGTTGAACTCGGCCGGGCGGTGCAGACCGACGTTCGACCACACGGGCTCGAGATGACGTCCGAGGTCCGAGGCCCGCAGGCGCTGGTAGGCGCCCTGCACGGACTCGATCGAGGGTCCGTGCCACCACACCATGAGGTCGGCGTCGGAGCGCAGGCCGCCGACGTCGTACCAGCCGCGGACGGTGAGCTCGGTGTCGATACCCGAGTCCTCGCCGCCCACGGCGGCGAGCGCCGCGTCGACCAGCCCGGCGCGCTCGTCGGCGTCGGTCGGCAGGGTCTGGACCGTCGAGAAGACGGACCACATGGTGTAGCGGACGGCCTCGTTGATGTCGCCCGTCGGCACGGTCTCGCCGGTGTCAGGACGGTGGTGCAGGTGCTGGTCGCTCATGGCGTGGGGCTCTCTTCGTCGCAGGTCAGGAGTTCAGGGCTTCTGAGCACAGCGCGGGCACGCCGCTGTCCTCGCCGTCACGGCGGCGGCAGCAGCCGGGCCGGCAGATCGACCTGTAGGCAGGCAGGGCGCCGACGGTCTGCTCGGTGATCTCGTCGCCGCGGGCCAGGGCGGCCCGCTCGAGGACGAGGTCGACGAGGCCGGACACGAACGGTGCGCGGGTGCTCACGGTGCCCGCACGCACGGCGGCGAGGCCGAGCTCGGCGGCGGTCGCGATCGCCTCGGTGTCGAGGTCGTAGGCGACCTCCATGTGGTCCGAGATGAAGCCGATGGGCGAGATCACGACGGACCTCACCCCCGCCTCGGCCAGCTCGCCGAGGTGGTCGTTGACGTCGGGCTCGAGCCACGTCTGGCTGGGCGGGCCGGAGCGGGAGCAGTACGAGAGGGTCCACTCGACCGGGTGACCGAGGACCGCCGAGACCTCTGCGGCCACCACGGCGGCGAGGTCGAGGTGCTGCTCGGAGTACGTGGCACCCGAGACGGCCGAGGCAGCCTCCATGGTGTCGGGGATCGAGTGCGTGACGAAGACCAGACGGGCAGCAGCGGCGAGCTCGGCCCCGTCCTTCTCCGCGAGCGCACGGTAGCCGTCGACCACCGCGTCGACGTTCGCCTGGGCGAAGCCGGGGTGGTTGAAGTACGAGCGCACCTTGTCGAACTGGACGCTGCGCGAGCCGTCCGGGCCAAGGTCGCCGAGGCCTTCGAGGGTGACGGCGAGGTCCTCGCGGTACTGGCGGCAGCCGGAGTACGAGGAGTAGGCGCTCGTGACGAGGGCCACGGCGCGCTGGACGCCCATCTCCTTGAGCTGCTCGACCGCGTCGCGGGTGTAGGGCTCCCAGTTGCGGTTGCCCCAGACGATCGGGAGGTCGATGCCGCGGGCTGCGAGCTCACCCTCGAGAGCGGCCTGGAGGGCCAGGTTCTGCTCGTTGATGGGGCTCTTGCCGCCGAAGCCGTAGTAGTGCTCGCCGACCTCTTCGAGGCGGGCGTCGGGGATGCCCTTGCCGGCCGTGACGTTCCGCAGGAACGGGACGACGTCCTCGGGCTTGTTCGGGCCTCCGAAGGAGTACAGCAGGAGGGCGTCGTAGGGGAGCTGGGGGCCGGGGACGGTCGCGGCAGCCGTGCCGGGAACAGCCTCGGTGTCTGGGGTGAGGGCCATGCCTGCCATCTTCGCACCGCTCCCTGAGGGTGCCACCGCGCAGGGCGTGCTCGGCGGTGTGAGTTTGACGGGACAGTCCGTCAGGTCGCCCCGCGTCGCGTCGCGGTGGTCCCGCCGGCACCGCCGGTGCTGCCGTGGCGCACCCCGCTCTCACGGTCGTCGCGGTCCTCCCGTGCGACCACGAGGGTCCGCGCGGTGCGGCGCAGCAGGCCGCCGACGTCGGAGAGGTCCTGGGACACGCCTCGGCAGTGCTCGCAGTGCTCGAGGTGGCGGTCGTAGCGGTCGTTCGAGGCCGGCGCGAGGGCTCCGCTGGCGCGCAGGTCGAGACGGGGCGCCACCCAGGCGCAGTCGGGCGGGGTGCTCGGCGACTCCACGATCTCGGTGAGCCACCGAGTGCGCAGGTCGACCTGGGCGACCCGGAGCAGCGCGTGCAGCTCCGTCTCGGGGACACCGACCATGAGGGCGACCGACGCGGGGGCCTCGTCCTCGACGGCGAGGTACCAGAGCACGGAGCGCGAGGTCAGGGAGAGCTCGGCGTAGGCGCTGACGACGAGCGGCAGCGGGCGGGGGCTGTCCCAGGGCTCGTCTGCGAAGAGCCTGCGGTAGAGGTGCAGCCGGAAGGGTCCGTCGACGGCTGCTCCCGAGGCGATCTCGAGCAGCAGGTCGCTGAAGGCGCGGTTGACGGTGGTCTCGGCCGGGTCGTCGGTGGACGTCCAGCGGCGCGTGAAGGCATAGGCGGCCTGCCGGTGGCGCCGCCAGAGCTCGAGGAACGCGTCCACGTCCCCGGTGCCGACGGCGTCGACGAGCGCTGCGTCGGTCGGGCTGGCGCGCGAGGCGGAGAGATCCCGTCCGGTCGGTACGTCGGTGAACATGCGCCCCTCCTGCGCCGCGCTCCCCCGGCGGCCTGTGCAGACAGAGTGCCAGGTGACAGGGGTGTGCGGCAGAGGGAAAACCGCATGCGGACCCCTCTGACGGGTGCGGTCCGGGTGATGCTGCGGGAACCCGTCGGGTGCTGAGACGGAGGTCACGCGCTCCGACGTTTGTCAGGAGGGTGGACAAACCCTGATCTCTCGCTAGGCTCGACGGGTGACCATCGCTGACCACCTCGGGCTCGTCCCCGCCCCCGTCCGGGCCACGACCCGCTCCGGGTCGCCCTTCGTCGCCGTCGACACCCTCGAGGTCAGGTCCGACGAGGACCTGCGCCTCGCCGCCCGGTGGTGGTCGGGCACGGTGTCCGCGTCCACGGGGATCGACGTCGCTGTGGTCACCACCGTCGCTGGCGACCCGCCCGCTGCGGCTGTCGCGCCCGCTGCGGGCGACGCACCTTCTCCTGCTGCGGGCACGGTGACCTTCCGGCTGCGCGGCGGCGAGAGCCCCCAGGACGGCGACGACGCACGGCACGACGCGACCAGCCTCCCGCAGGGCGGCGGGTACCGGCTCACGGTCGACAGCAGCGGGGTCACCGTCGACGCCGACGACCTCCCCGGCGCCTTCGCCGCAGCGCAGACGCTGCGCCAGCTCGCCGGGCCCGACGCGTCGCGCCGCGCGCCCCTGCGCTCCGGGCGCCCGCGACTCACGCTCTCGCCCGTCGAGGTCGACGACGCCCCGCGCCACGCCTGGCGCGGCGTGCTGCTCGACGTCGCACGGCACTTCATGCCCGTCCACGACGTCCTGCGCTTCGTCGACCTCGTGGCCGCGCACAAGCTCAACGTCCTCCAGCTACACCTCACCGACGACCAGGGCTGGCGCATGCAGGTGCTGCGCCACCCCCGCCTCACCGAGGTGGGCGGCTGGCGCACCGCGACGGGCGTCGGCACCTGGCGCACCGGGCTCACCGACGGGCAGCCGCACGGCGGCTGGTACACCCAGGACGACCTGCGCGAGATCGTCGCCTACGCCCGCGAGCGCGGCGTGGTCGTGGTCCCCGAGATCGACGTCCCCGGGCACGTGGAGGCGGCCGTCGCCGCGTATCCCGAGCTCGGGACGCGCAAGCAGCCACACCAAGTGCGGACGACCTCCGGGGTGAGCACCGAGGTGCTCGACCCGTCAGAGGCGACGCTCGCGTTCTTCCGCGAGGTCCTCGACGAGGTGCTCGACGTGTTCGACGGGCCGTGGGTCGCGCTCGGCGGCGACGAGGTGCCGACGACGCTGTGGCTGGAGAACCCGGCGATCGCCGAGCGCGCGGCTGCGCTCGGCCTCCCCGACGCCCGGCACCTGCACGGCTGGTTCGTGGACCGGCTGTGCGAGCACGTGATCGCGGCGGGCCGGCGCCCGGTCGTGTGGGACGAGGCCTTCACCCCGTCGCTGCCGACCGAGACCGTGGTCACCGCGTGGCGCGGCATCACCGTCGGGGCGCGCGCGATCGAGGCGGGCCACGACGTGGTCATGGCCCCGGAGCAGGTCGTCTACCTCGACCACCGCGCGGGCGAGCACCCGGACGAGCCGACGCCTGTCGGGTTCCTGCGGACGGTCGCCGACGTGTACGGCTTCGACCCGCTGCCGGCCGAGGTGCGCGCGGAGCACCCCGGTCTCGACGAGGCGCCCGGCCGGCTCGCGGGGGTCCAGGCGCAGGTGTGGACCGAGCACCTCGACTCCCCGCGCCGCGTCGACTTCGCGACCTTCCCGCGGCTCGCGGCCTTCGCCGAGGTGGCGTGGTCCCCCGCGACCGACCGTGCGCCCGGGTCGGAGGCCTCGGAGGAGTTCCTCGAGCGGCTGCGGGCCTCGCACCTGCCGCGCCTCGACGCCGCCGGGGTCGAGTACCGGCCGCTCGACGGGCCGCACCCGTGGCAGGCCCGCCCGGGCGCAGAGGGCTTCCCGCGGGACATCGACGCCGAGATGGCGGCGGCCGGCTGGGCCGGCGCCGGCGGGTGGCACGAGGGCGACTCGCAGGACGACGAGCGCGCCACCACCCAGACCGGTGGACCCGCGTGACGGGCGAGCGTGTCGAGACGGTGGTGCACGGCGTGCGGCTCCCGGACGCCACCTCGACCACGGGGCTGACCGGCCCCGTCGACCTGCACCTGACGGAGACCGTCCGGTCTGTCGTCCCCTCGGGGCGACGACCGACCGGGGTCGACGTCGTCGACGGCCACGGACGTGTCGCGCTCCCCGGCCTCGTCGACGCGCACGTTCACGGCGAGGCCGCGGTGCTCGACCCCGAGGTCCAGCACGCCATGCTGCGCCAGGGCGTGACGAGCATCGTCGTCGGCCAGGACGGGGTGTCGTTCGCGCCGTCGGCCCGGGCGTCCGAGGCGACGGCTCCTGGTGTCTCGGGAGGGTCCGAGCCCGACGCCCTCACCTGGGCCAGCCACTACTTCTCCGCGATCAACGGCGACCACCCCACCTTCCGCGGCGGCAGCGTCGCGGAGCTGCTCGGGACCTACGACGGCACGACGGCCGTCAACGTCGCCTACCTCGTGCCGCACGGCACCCTGCGCTACGGGCTGCTCGGCGACAGCGAGCGTCCGGCGACCCCGGCCGAGACCTCGCTGCTGGCGCGTGCACTCGGGGCCGCGCTCGACGACGGCGCCGTCGGCATGTCGACCGGGCTCGAGTACGTGCCGGCCGCCTACGCGGGCCGCGACGAGCTCGTCGCCCTCGCCCGTGTCCTCGCGGCCCGGGGGCTCCCCCACGTGAGCCACATGCGCGGCTACGAGGAGCGCGCCGGCACGGCGATGGCCGAGCTCGTCTCGATCGCCGCGGAGACCGGCGTCGCCACCCACGTCTCGCACTACCACGGGCCCGCGGCCGAGCTCGCGGGATACGTCGACGACGCACTCGAGGCCGGGCTCGACCTCACCTTCGACTCCTACCCCTACCTGCGCGGCGCGTCGATCCTGTCGATGGTCGCGCTCCCCACCTGGCTGCCGATCGCCGACCCGGAGCGGACCGTCGCCGCGCTGCGCGACCCCGCCGTCCTCGACCGGCTGCACCACGAGCACCTCTCCGGCCTGGACGACCTCTGGCCCCGGGTGACCCTGGCCTCCGTCCCGGGCGAGCACGCCTGGACCGAGGGACTGCCCCTCGTCGAGGTCGCGCGGCGCCTCGGCCGTACCCCCGCCGAGACGGCCGTCGACCTGCTGGTGAGCACCGGCCTGCGGGCCGGGTGCGTGTTCGCCCAGCCGCCGAGCAACTCGGCCGCGTCGGTCCAGACGCTCCTCGAGCACCCCGCCCACATGGGTGGCTCCGACGCGATCTACGCCGGCGGTCGCCCGCACCCGCGCGGCTGGGGCGCCTTCGCCCGGCTGCTCACCCAGGTGCGCTCGGGCGACTGGACCTGGTCGCAGGCCCAGCACCACCTGTCGACCGCGGCCGCCCGACGGTTCCGGCTGGACGGCCGTGGCACCCTCGAGGTCGGGGCCGCGGCCGACGTGGTGCTCGTCGACCCCGAGACCGTCCGCGACCTCGCGACCTACGAGTCCCCCCGCACCCTCGCGACCGGCATCGCCGACGTCCTCGTCGCAGGACGCCGCGTGCTCGCCGACGGCGGGCTCACCGGTCTGACCCCGGGCCGGCCGCTGCGCCCCGGCGGGTCTCCGCCGGCCCGACGCCCCCACCCGACCGCGGCGGCCGCCGCCGTGCCCGAGCAGACAGGACGACCATGACCGAGTCACCCCGCGCCACCCCGGTCGGCCCCCGGACCAAGGGCCTCGCGCTCCAGGGGCCCTCGTCCCTCGAGCAGGTCGCCGCGGCGCACCCCACCATCACGGCCGACACGTTCTCCTGGCCGCTGCTGACCCTCGACGACGCCGCCCTCGAGCACAACCTCTCGACGATGGCCGAGATCTGCCGCGCGGCCGGGGTGCAGCACGCGCCGCACGTCAAGACGACCATGTCGCCCCAGCTCTACGCGCGGCAGGTGGCGCACGGCGCGTGGGGCGCGACGGTCGCGAACCCCGCGCAGCTGCGCACCGTCGTCGACTGGGGCGCACGGCGGGTGTTCCTCGCCAACGAGCTGGTCGACCCGCGCGAGACGGCCGCGTTGCGCCACCTGCTCGACGCCGGCGCCGGTGCGGGTCCGGGTGTGGACGCGGGGACCGGTGTCGCTGACGGTCTGACCGACGGGCAGGCCCTCGAGGTGTGGCTCTACGTGGACTCTGCCGTCGGCGTCCAGCGCCTCGAGGCGGCTTTCGCCGACGCCGACCCGCAGGTACGTGCGCGGCTCGGTGTGCTCGTCGAGGTCGGTGTGGCTGGCGGGCGCACCGGCGTCCGCGGCCCGGCACAGGCCCTCGCCGTCGCCCGGGCCGTCGACGCCGCGGGCCTGCGCCTGGTCGGCGTGGCGGGCTACGAGGGCTCGGCCGCCGGCGGCACGAGCCCCGACGAGCTGGCGCGCGTCGCCGCCTTCTGCCGCTCGCTGCGCCACGTCGCCGGGATGCTGCTGTCCGAGGGGCTCCTCGGTCGCGACGGCACGCCCGTGGTCGTGTCGGCGGGCGGCAGCTCCTTCCTCGACGTGGTGGTCGCCGAGCTCCCCGGCGACCTGACCGGGCCCGACGGCGCGGCGGTCCCGGTCGACGTCGTCGTCCGCTCGGGGGCGTACGTGACGCACGACCACGGGTTCTGCGAGCGCATGGACCCGTGGCGGCGCATCCCCGGTGCGTCCCCGATGCAGGCCGCGGCCGTCGTCTGGGCGCAGGTGCTCTCGACCCCCGAGCCCGGTCTCGTGATCGTCGGCGCCGGGCGCCGAGACCTCGCCTACGACCTCGACCTCCCCGTCGCGCTCTCGGTCCGCCGCGCCGACGCCCGCGGCACGCTCGCCCCGCCGGTCCCGCTCGACGACGCGACGGTCACCGCCCTCAACGACCAGCACCTGTTCCTCACGGTCGAGCCCGCTGCGGGGAGCGCCCCGGCTCTCGCGCCGGGTGACGTCGTCGGGCTCGGGATCTCGCACCCCTGCACGCTGTTCGACAAGTGGCGGTTGGCGGCCGTCGTCGACGCAGACGACCACGTGGTCGAGCTCGTCACGACAGACTTCTGACCACCAGCACCTCTCACCACCACCGCACGGAGGACTCATGAGCATCGAGAACCGCAAGACCCCGATCAGCACGCCGCACGCCCCGGCACCGGCGCACACCTTCCACCAGGGGGTGCGCAAGGGACCGTTCGTCCAGGTGTCCGGGCAGGGACCGGTCGACCCCGCCTCGGGCGAGTACGTGTTCCCCGGGGACGTCGCGGCGCAGACCACCCGGACCCTCGAGAACGTGCGGGCGGTCGTCGAGGCGTCCGGGGCCACCTTCGACGACGTCGTCATGCTGCGCGTCTACCTCACGACGCGCGAGGACTTCTCGGCGATGAACGACGCCTACGGCGCCTTCGTGTCCGAGCACTGCCCGTCGGGGGTGCTGCCCAGCCGCACCACGGTGATGACCGGCCTGCCGCGCGAGGAGATGCTCGTCGAGATCGACGCCTTCGCAATCACCGGCTGAGCCGGAGGCCGGCTCGACTCAGCGCTCAGCGCTTGGCCCAGGCCCACCGTGGGCTGTCGAGCGGGCCCTCGCGGCCGTCGACCCCGGTCTCCCCCAGGGACTTCACGAGGTGCACCCGCTCGACCGTGTGCTTCCACCGCAGCGCCCGACGCTCCTCCTCGAGGGAGTCGAGCAAGATCTGGGAGTGGGTCACGAGGATCGTCTGGGTCCGCTCGGCGCTCGTCAGCACCAGGCGGGCGAGGGCCGGCAGGAGGTCCGGGTGCAGGCTGGTCTCGGGCTCGTTGAGCACCAGCAGCTCGGGCGGTCGCGGAGATCCCAGGGCAGCCAGCAGCAGCAGGTAGCGCAGCGTGCCGTCGGAGAGCTCGGCGGTCGACAGCGGTCGCAGCAGGCCCGGCTGGTGCAGGGCGAGCCTGAAGAGCCCGGCGTCAGAGGTGATCTCGAGGGTCGATCCCGGGAAGGCGTCGTCGACGGCGCGCTCGAGCGCACCGTCGGCGGTCATCCAGCGGATCGTCTCGAGCGCGGCGGCGAGGTCGGCACCGTCGTCGGCGAGCACGGGCGTCTGCGTGCCCACCTGTGCGGAGCGGGCCGGCGACAGCGGGTCGGTGCGGAACTGGTCGTAGAACCGCCAGTCGCGCAGGCCACGGCGCACGCGCAGCATCTCCGGGGCGCCGGTGTCGTCGACGAACTCGTCGATCATCGACTCCGACGTGCGCAGGTTCCGCCCCTCGCTCGTCCACCCGCCTCCGTCGTCGCGCGTCCGGACGTGCCCGTTGCGCCGCTCCGCCTGGAGCGTGGCGGTGCGCAGCACCCCACCTGACCACACCGACTCGGTCTTGATCTCGGGGTCGAGGGCGAACGGAGACGCGAGCGCGGTCTGCGGCAGGCCGAGGTCGATCGCGTACCCGAGGTCGGGCCCGCTGAAACCGAGCCGCAGCGCGACGGGGGCCGTGCGCCGGGTCCCCTGGGCGACACCACCCGGACGCGTCCCGTGCTGGGGACCGGCCCAGAGCGTCGACGGCAGGCCGCCCTCGGCGGCGAGCGCACCCACCACCCGCCCCTGCCCGCAGGCGGCGAGCAGGCGCAGCGCGCGGAAGAAGTTCGACTTCCCGCTGCCGTTGGCGCCGGTCACGACGGTGAGCTGCCCGAGCTCGACCACCAGCTCACGCAGCGTGCGGTACCCCTCGACGGCGACGGTCTCGATCATCCCCCGACCCTACGAGACCCGACTGACACCCGCCCCGAGGGACCGGGCGCGACCGCGAGGGTCTCCGGGAGGTCCCTCGCGGTCGCGCCCGGTCCCTCATGGTGGGGGTGGGTGGGCGGGGTGGGGGTGGGTCAGCGGCCGAGGCGGCGCTCGCGCTGGGAGTAGGCGCGCAGGGCACGCAGGTAGTCGACGCGGCGGAAGTCGGGCCAGTAGGCCTCGCAGAAGTAGAACTCCGAGTTGGCCGACTGCCACAGCAGGAACCCGCTGAGCCGCTGCTCGCCCGAGGTGCGGATGACGAGCTCGGGGTCGGGCTGGCCTCGGGTGTAGAGGTGCTGGCCGATGTGGTCGACGTCGATCGAGGCCGCGACCTCCGCGAGGCTGTCGCCGGCCTCCGCACGCTCGGTGAGGAAGGCGCGCACGGCGTCGGCGATCTCGTGGCGTCCTCCGTAGCCGATGGCGACGTTGACCTGGAGGCCCTCGACGTCGTCCGTCTCCGCCTGCGCGGCGCGCAGACGAGCGGCGAAGTCCTCCGGCAGCAGGTCGAGCCGCCCGACGACGCGCAGGCGCCAGCGACGGCTGCGGGCGAGGTCGGCGACGGCGTCCTCGATGATCGTCAGCAGGGCGTCGAGCTCGTCGGCCCCGCGCGAGAGGTTGTCGGTCGAGAGCATCCACAGCGTGACGACCTCGATACCGAGGTCCTCGCTCCACCCGAGGAACTCCTCGATGCGGTCCGCGCCCCGCCGGTGACCGTGCGCGGCGGGCTCGCCGAAGGACTTGGCCCAGCGACGGTTGCCGTCGAGGATCACGCCGACGTGCCGCGGCAGCGGGCGGGAGCGGAGGGCCTTGGCGACGCGTTTCTCGTAGAGCCCGTAGAGCAGGTGGGGCATGCGCACGCGGGTTCCTCCGGGGGTCACAGGAATGTTCGACCACCGTACCGGAGCGGGTGGTGGGAGATGCGCAGCCTCCGCGAAGATGTCTTCACAGGAACGACCGCCGCCCGGACGCTAACCTACGTTGCCGTAGGTTAGGGTCGGGGACGTCCCAGCCGCGAACACAGCACCACCGCCGCACCACCGAGGAGCACTGAGGAGCACCCCATGGCCAAGACCTCCCAGGCACCCGCCCCCGGTCCGTCGGACAGCCCCGTGGGCGGCCCGACGGGCGCACGCGACGCTGCGAGGCACGACGAGCACGACGGGCCTGACAGCCCGCTCGAGCGCGTCGCCGAGGCGGCCGAGGCCGTCGTCGACGCCATCAAGCCCCGCCTGCGGGGCTGGATCCACGCCGGGACCTTCCCCGTGGTGGTCGTCGCGAGCATCCTGCTGGTCGTCCTGGCCCCGCCGGTCGCCGGCAAGGTGTCGACCGCGGTCTTCGGCTTCACCGCGATCCTGCTGTTCGGGACCTCGGCGGTGTACCACCGCGGCAACTGGTCACCCCGGGTGCACGCGGCGCTGCGCCGGGCCGACCACTCCAACATCTTCCTCATCATCGCCGGGACCTGCACGCCCCTCGCGGTCCTGCTGCTGCCGAAGCCCTCGGCGATCACGCTCCTCGTCACCGTGTGGGCCGGGGCGCTGCTGGGCCTGGCCGCCCGGATGATCTGGATCGGTGCCCCGCGGTGGGTCTACGTGCCCGTCTACATCGCGCTCGGGTGGGTCGCGGTCTTCTACATGCCGCAGTTCGCGAGCAACGGCAGCCCTGCGATCGTCTGGCTCGTGGCGATCGGCGGGCTGGCGTACAGCGTCGGCGCGGTGGTCTACGGCCTCAAGCGCCCGAACCCGAGCCCGCAGTGGTTCGGGTTCCACGAGATCTTCCACGTGCTCACCGTGGTCGGCTACGGCTGCCACTACGCGGCCATCCTCGTCGCGGTCCTCATCGTCCGCTGACGTGACGGCTCCCGTCAGGACGCGGAGTCAGGCGGGCGTGCTCGGGACCACGGTGTAGCGGCGGTTGACCAGGGACGGGTTGCGGTCGCGCTCGGCGACCACGCCCTCGGCGTCGACGTCGGCCGTGCGGTAGGCAGGACCGTCGCCCAGCTCCATCGCGACGGCCCCGTCCGGGCCGACGAGCAGCGAGTGCCCGGAGACGCCCCGGCCCGCCTGCCCCACGGCGACGACGGCGCTGACGTTCTCGATCGCCCGGGCCTGCGCCAGGATCCGCCACTGCTCGACCTTGCCGGGACCGGCGGCCCACGCCGCCGGTACCACGAGCACCTGGGCGCCCGCGTCGACCAGTCGTCGCGCGCTCTCCGGGAACCGCAGGTCGTAGCAGGTCATCACGCCGACCTGGAGGTCGCCCACCGGGACGACGAGCGGCTCGGCAGCGGGGTCTCCTGCGGCGAGACGGTCGGACTCACGGTGCCCGAAGGCGTCGTACAGGTGCACCTTGCGGTACGAGCCGACGAGGTCCCCACCGCGCACCACGACCACCACGTTGCCGGGCAGACCGCCGTCGGCCGCGGCCTGCACCATGCCGCCCACCACGGTGAGCGACGTGCCGGCCGTGAGCTCGCGCAGCGTCGTGACGAACGGCCCGTCGAGGGTCTCGGCGTGCGCGACCCCCACCCCGGACGCGTCGTAGCCGCTCGCGTACTCAGGGAGGACGAGGAGGTCGCCGGACACCCGCAGCGCCTCGGCGACGGCCTGGCGCACCACCACGAGGTTGGCGGGGTGGTCCCCGCTCACCTCGAGCTGGGCGATCGTGACCCGCACGTCAGCCCCGGGTGTCGCGCTGGTCGGAGCTGATCCGGTCGTCGAAGACCGCCGAGGCCTGCGGGTCGGCGCCCTGCGAGTGGTTCACCTTGCGGAGCTTGCGCGTCATGGACAGCATCAGCAGGATCGCGGCCACCGCGACCACGAAGATCGCGAGGAACCCGGCGAGCCCGGGAGACACGTCCGTGACCTCGAGGTCGGGGCGCATGGTCGGGACGGTCACCGTCCCGTCGGTCGACGACGGTGCCGGCGTGGGGTCCGTGGCAGTCCCCACCACCCCGGTGGTCGTCTGTGCCGAGGCCGGCGCGTAGCCGAGCTGGGCGGCCACGGCCGGGTCGGCGAAGGTCAGTGCAGCGGCGGGGGTGCTCATGCGGTCTCCTCGGGGGGGCGGATCCCGGCGAACAGGTCGTCCTCGGGGAGCGTGGTGGCGACGCGCGACTCGGCGAGCTCGTACTCCTCGAAGGGCCACTCGTCGAGCTCGAGGTCGCGCGGGACGGCGAAGAAGAAACCGTCGGGGTCGATCTGCGTGGCGTGCGCACGGAGAGCGGCGTCCCGGGCGTCGAAGTAGTCCGCCACCGGCACGCGGGTGGTGACCTCGCGCTCGGGGATCTCGCGGGCCGCGCGGGACTCGACCCAGTCGCCGAAGGGCGACTCGAGGCCGGCACCGAGCATCGCCTCGTGGACCGCGCGGATGCGGGCCATCGAGAAGCCGTGGTTGTAGTACAGCTTGAGCGGCGTCCAGGGCTCGCCGCGCCCGCGGTAGCGCTCGGCGTCGCCAGCGGTCTCGTAGGCCTCCTTGGCGACACGGTGGCACATGATGTGGTCCGGGTGCGGGTACCCGCCGGTGGGGTCGTAGGTGGTGATGACGTGCGGGCGGAACTCGCGGACGATCTCCACGAGCGGCGCGGCCGCGTCCTCGAGCGGGGTCAGCGCGAAGCAGCCCTCGGGCAGCGGCGGCAGCGGGTCGCCCTCGGGCAGGCCCGAGTCGACAAAACCGAGCCAGCGGTGCTGGACGCCCAGCGCACGGGCGGCCTCGGCCATCTCGACGGTGCGCACGGAGCGCATCTCGTCGAGGTCGGTGATGTCACGGCCGTAGCTGGGGTTGAGGATGCTCCCCCGCTCCCCGCCGGTGCAGCTGACCACCAGCACCTCGACGCCCTCCGCGGCGTAGCGCGCCGTCGTGGCCGCTCCCTTGCTCGACTCGTCGTCGGGGTGAGCATGCACGGCCAAGAGCCGCAACGGTGCTGTGGTCACCGCGTCCTCCTCGGGTTCACGTGAGCTCGCACGGGTACGAGCCCGTGCGATTTCGGCTGCGCGCCGTTCACGACAATAATCAACACAGATCATGATCCCATCGATGTACGACGCCGACCGCCCGTCGGGGCCACGACGTCGTCACAGCACCGCACCACCGACGCCGGAGAGGCGCACCCCGTGACCGAGCACACGAGCCCACGACCGGACGACGCACGACCGCACGAGCCCTCACCGGGTGCCGACGGCCGGTCGCCCGAGCAGGCTCGCACGACGCAGCCCGGTGCCCCGCGAGAAGCCGCGGACCAGGCCGGGGACGACGGCGCACCTCGACCGCCCCGTCGCGTCAGGCTCAGCGACGAGGAGGCCTCCGGTGCTCCGGTGCCGGTCACCACGGGAGCGGCCGCGGGCCGCTACGACTCGCACCGCGGCATCAGCCGGACCACGCAGGTGCGCCTGGCCGTCGCCGCGGTGACCGTCGCGGTCCTCTCGATCGCCTGGGTGACGATGGGCCCGAGCGCCTCGACCGTGCGCGGCAAGGAGTTCGGCTTCTCCGTGCAGGGCCCCGAGGCCGTCGACATCACCTTCGACGTGGCCAAGCCCCGGGACGCGACCGTGCGCTGCACCGTCGAGGCCCTCAACGAGAACTACGCGCAGGTGGGCACCAAGGAGGTGCTCGTCGGCCCGGCCGAGGTCGACGAGGCCCGGTACACGACGACGATCGCCACCACCGAGCTCGCGGTGACCGCCGTCATCGACGAGTGCGTGCTCGTCGACTGACCGCTCGGCCAGCAGCGTTGCTATACTGGCCGATTCAGACGCTGCCCCGGCTCGTGCCGCACGCGACCAAGCGCACTGAAGCCGGGAGCCACTGACGTCACCAGCTGACGTGGACCGTCGACGGGTCACCCTCGACGGGCCTTGACGGGTCCTGCGCCGACGTGCCGCCGCGCGCTGCACCGGTCAGGCTGCGCTGAGGACGTCCCTGAGCACACCCACCACTCGAGTCATCGCGGACGGACACCGTGCGTCCGCGACAAGGAAGGAGCGACCTGTGGCAGAGAACGACGTCACCTGGCTGACCCAGGAGGCACACGACCGACTCCAGGCCGAGCTCGCGCACCTGACGGGTGAGGGCCGGACGGACATCACCGACCGCATCGCCGCAGCACGCGACGAGGGCGACCTCAAGGAGAACGGCGGCTACCACGCGGCGCGCGAGGAGCAGGCCAAGAACGAGGCCCGCATCCGCGAGCTCACCGAGAAGCTGCGGTCCGTGCGCATCGGCACGCCCCCCGACGACGGCGTCGTCGAGCAGGGCATGGTCGTGACCGCCGAGGTCGCCGGCGACGAGATGGTGTTCCTGCTCGGCTCGCGCGAGATCGCCGACACGACGGACATCGACGTCTACTCCGAGAAGTCCCCGCTCGGCGCGGCGATCCTCGGCAAGAAGATCGGCGAGACCGCCGCGTACACCGCGCCCAACGGCAAAGACATCTCCGTGTCGATCAAGGACGCGAAGCCGTACACCGGCTGAGACCGCACGCACGACGAGAGGGGCTGCACCGGACGGTGCAGCCCCTCTCGTCGTCCCTGCGGCTCGTCCCTGCGGCCCTGCGGGGCCACCCGGCTCACTCGGAGATCCGGTACCCCTCGCCGCGCAGGTGGTCGAGGAGCGCCGCGCAGTGCTCGGGCCCCTTGGTCTCGACCTGCATGGTCACCTCGACCTCGTCGATCGCGAGGTCGACACCGGTGCGCACGTGGTCCACGTGCATGATGTTCCCACCGGAGCGCGCGAGGTCCTGCAGCAGGTCGGCGAGCGCACCGGGCCGGTCGACGAGCCGCACCCGCAGCTGCATGTACCGGCCGGCGGACGCGAGCCCGTGGCGGAGCACCCGCAGCAGCACGAGCGGGTCGATGTTCCCGCCCGACAGGACGGCGACCACGGGGCCGTCGTCGTACTCCTCGGGGTGGGCCATGAGCGCCGCGACACCGGCGACCCCAGCCGGCTCGACGATGAGCTTGGCGCGCTCCGCGACGAACAGCAGCGCCCGCGAGATGTCCTCCTCGGACACCGTACGGATGTGGCCACCGCCGTCCTTGATGATCTGGAACGGGACGTGCCCCGGGGTGCTCACGGCGATGCCGTCGGCCATGGTCGACGCGGTCACCGTCTTGGTGGGCTCCCCCGCCGCGAGCGACTGGAGGTAGCCGCCGGCGCGGGCCGCCTGCACCCCGACCACACGCACGTGCGGCGCGACGGCCGCCATCGCGGCGACCACTCCAGCACCGAGCCCGCCGCCACCGACGGGCACGACGACGGTCCTGACGTCCGGCACCTGCTCGAGGATCTCGAGGGCGACGGTCGCCTGGCCCGCCACGACGTCGACGTGGTCGAAAGGGTGGATCAGCACGGCGCCCGAGCGCTCGGACTCCTCGCGGGCCGCGGTCAGGACGTCGTCGACGGTGGTCCCGACGAGCCGCACCTCGGCGCCGTACTCCCGGGTCGCCGCGACCTTGGGCAGGGCGGCGTCCGTCGGCATGTAGACCACCGAGCGGATGCCCAGCAGCCGGGCCGCGAGGGCGACACCCTGCGCGTGGTTGCCGGCGCTCGCCGCGACGACGCCGCGGGCACGCTCGGCCTCGCTGAGCCGCGACATGCGGACGTAGGCGCCGCGGATCTTGAAGGACCCGGACCGCTGGAGGTTCTCGCACTTGAGGTAGACGGGGACGCCGACCACCCCGGCGAGGGCGCTGCTGCGCTCGACCGGCGTGACCGTCGCGACGCCGTCCAGCGCGCGGGCGGCGTCACGGATGTCCTCGATGCCGACGGACAGCGCCGGGCCGGGCTGCCTCACGTGTGCGTGCGACGGGTCGGCCCCAGACAGGTCAGTGGTCGTCACGGGGCCCCTCGGTGGCGTCAGGTGCTGCGTCGGTGCCCGCAGACCGCGAGGCGCCCGGGCCCTTCTTCAGGATCCCGGCGGAGGCGAGCTTCTCGGCGCTCATGACCATCACGGACCGCCGGCCGGCCGGCCTGACCTCGACGTGGTCGTCGAAGCCGAGCTCGGGGAACTTGTCGTGCCCGTGGAAGTACAGGAACACCGTGTTGAGGACCGCGGCGATCGGCACCGCGAAGAGCGCGCCGACGATCCCGGCCGTGAGCGTCCCGGTCGTCACCACGAGCAGCACGGCGACGGGGTGCAGCGAGACCGCGTGCCCCATGAGCCACGGCTGGAGGACGTTGCCCTCGATCTGCTGCACCAGCAGCACCACCGCGAGCATGATGAGCGCCTGGACGGGGCCGAGGGCCACGAGGGCCACGAGCACGGCCATCGCACCGGTGACGATGGCACCGACGAACGGGATGAACGACCCGACGAACACGAGCACGCCGAGCGGCAGGGCCAGCGGGACGCCGATGATCGCCGCACCGAGGCCGATGCCGATGCTGTCGATGAAGGCGACGAGGATCTGGGTGCGCGCGTAGGACGCGAGCGTGACGAAGCCGCGGCGACCGGCCTGGTGGGTGCGCTCACGGGTGCTGCGCGGGAGCAGGCCGACGAGCCAGCCCCAGATGCTGCGGCCGTCCTTGAGGAAGAACAGCGTGCAGAACAGGGCGATGATCGAGCCCGCGAGGACCTGGCCGACCGTGGTCGTCACCGAGAGCGCACCCGAGAGGAGTGCGGAGGAGTTCTCCTGGAGGGCGTCGAGCCCGCTGTCGAGGTACTCGCTGAGCGACTCGTTGTCGATGTGCAGCGGCCCCTCGGCCAGCCACGTGAGCGCCTGCTGGAAGCCTTCGACGGCCTTGTCGCTGAGGTCGCTGATCCCGGAGACGATCGACCGGCCGGCCACGACCACGAGCAGGGTGATCGCGGCGATGAGCAAGACGACCGAGGTGGCGGCGGCCAGCATCGGCGAGAAGCGCGCCCTGCGCCGCAGGAAGGCGGCGACCGGCTGGAGGAGCACGGTGAGCAGGAGGGCGACCGCCACCGGGATGATGACGACCTTGAGGTAGGCCACGAGCGAGAAGGCCACGGCGAGCGCGGCGGCGATCGCGAGGAACCTCCACGACCACGACGCGGCGGCCTGGACGGCCGGCGTCACCACGGCCGAGTCCGCGTCGCGGGGCTTGGCCGCGGTCGCCGAGGCGAGCGTCGTGCTCGAGACGCGGACGGCGTGCGCAGCCTCGTCCGTGGTGGACGTCGGCTGGTCGTCGCGACCGCTGTCCTGCGGTGCGGTGCCCCCGGTGTCGCTCATCAGCTGCTGACCTCTCGTCGTGCGTCGTCGGCTCCCCGCGAGGTGCGGTCGCCGGCCCTCAGGACCTCGCGCGCCGGTGGTCCGGCACGGCGGCGGCGCCCGCCGACCTCGTGGTCTGACGGGACGCCCAGGCAAGGCTACGTCGATCGCCCGCCGGGAACACGACGAACACCCCGGGTGTTGGCGTCCGTGGGGAGTTCTCCCTACCCGTCGCACCCCGTGGAGGCCCGCATGTTCGGCTCGTTGTTCGGCTCGTCCCTCAAGACGACGATGGTCACGCCCGAGCGTGCCCTGTCCGGTCGTCCCGAGCCCACCTACTCGGTCCCGTCGACGCACACCGTCCTGGGCACCCCGCTCGCCGGGCCGTGGCCCGAGGGCACCCGGGTGATCTACCTCGGCCTCGGGTGCTTCTGGGGTGCTGAGAAGGAGTTCTGGCAGCTGCCCGGCGTCGTGACGACGGCCGTCGGCTACCAGGGTGGTTTCACGCAGAACCCGTCCTACGAGGAGGTCTGCACCGCGATGACCGGCCACACCGAGGCCGTGCTCGTCGCCTACGACCCGTCGGTGGTCACCGACACCGAGATCCTGCGGATGTTCTGGGAGTCGCACGACCCGACCCAGGGCTTCCGCCAGGGCAACGACGTCGGGACGCAGTACCGGTCCGCCGTCTACTGGACGACGCCCGAGCAGGAGGTCGCCGCGAAGACCACCTTCGACGTGTTCCAGAAGAACCTCGCCGCGCGCGGCTTCGGCCAGATCACCACCGACCTGCGCTCCGCCGAGGCGGCCGGCCCGTTCTACTACGCCGAGGGCTACCACCAGCAGTACCTCGACAAGAACCCGTCCGGCTACTGCCCGGTGCACTCGACCGGCGTCGCCTGCCAGCCCGCCGACGCCTGACGCTCTCGCCCGCCGCCGCGACCCGAGGTCGACGCGGCGGGCGGGTCCGCAAGATCAGAGAAGACGGACAGGCTCGGTGGCCCTAGTGTCAGGCTCATGACCTCGCACTCCATGATCTTCGTGAACCTGCCCGTCACCGACCTGGCTGCCAGCCGCGCCTTCTGGACGACGCTCGGCTACCCGATCAACGAGACCTTCAGCGACGACAACGCCCTCTCCGTGGTCCTCGGAGACACCATCACCGTGATGCTGCTGAAGACCGAGTACTTCCAGACCTTCACGTCGCTGCCCGTCGGCGACGCGAAGACGTCGACGCAGACCCTCCTGGCGCTGTCCAGCGAGAGCCGCGCGGCCGTCGACTCCCTCGTCGAGGCCGCGGTCGCCGCAGGCGCGACCGAGCCCCGCGAGCCTCAGGACCTCGGGTTCATGTTCCAGCGCACCTTCAGCGACCTCGACGGCCACACCTGGGAGATCACCTGGATGGACCCGTCGGGCTACAGCGGCGACGCAGCCGACGGCAGCGCGCAGTAGACCCCGACGGGGAGCAGCCGGGCTAGCGGTTGCCGCGCTTGCCGAGGCGCTTGCCGGTGAGCTTGCCACCGCGCGAGCCCGCCTTGCGGGCCGCGGCGGCCTTGCGGTCGGTCTCACGCCGGACGGCGGCGGCCTTCTCCTGCGCCTTGGTGCGCGGCTTGCCCTGCTGGTCGCCGGATCCCGTCGCCTTCTGGGCGTCCTGCTGCGCCGCGCGGCCGCGCGAGCTGTTGGCGGTGCGCCCGCGGACGATGCCGATGAACTCCTCGACCAGGTCGGTGGTCTCGCCCTCGGGCCACACGAAGCCGATGCGCGACTCGGGGCCGTCCGACACCGGACGGTAGGTGAGGTCCTTGCGGTGGTGCAGCCGGGCGACCGACTGGGGCACGACCACGACACCGACACCCGCCGCCACGAGCTCGATCGCCGCAGCCGTCGTGGCGGGGCGCTCGACCGCCGGGGTACCCGGGAGCGCCTCCCACTCGAGGAAGTCGTCGAGCGGGTGCAGCACGGTCTCGTCGGCGAGCTCCTCGACGCTCACCTGGTCGAAGGCGGCGACCACGTGCTCCTTGGGCACCACCACCACCGGGATCTCGGTGTAGAGCAGGATGACGCTGAGACCCTCACGGTCGAGCGGCAGGCGCAGCAGCCCGGCGTCGACGGTGCGGTCCCGCACCACGGCACCGCGGTCGAGCACCTCGACCTGGACGAGCTCGAGCGGGACGTCGGCGAGCCTGTCACGCCACACGCCGACCCACTTGGCGGGGGTGACGCCTGGTGCGATCGCGAGCCGGAAGGTCGGCGTCGTCGCGGGCTCGGGGGTCGGCTGGTCCGCGGGGGTAGGGTCTGAGGGCACGGAGTCAGGCTACCCGGCGCAGGACCGATACCCTTGTCCCATGACGTCCCAGAAGACCCCCCAGACCATGAAGCCCGCCACGGCGGCGAAGAAGCTGGGCGTGTACCTGCCTGCGACGCCCGCCGAGTTCCAGGAGAAGGTCATCTCCCGCGACGAGCTCAACGCCCTCTCGACGAACCCGCCCGAGTGGCTGGTCGAGCTGCGTCGCAACGGACCTCACCCGCGCCCCACGGTCGCGGCTCGCCTGGGCGTCTCGATCGCAGGTCTCGCCCGCGGCGGCGTCACCGAGGCGCTCACCACCGACGAGATCAACGAGCTGCGCGACGACGAGCCCGACTGGCTGGTGCGCGAGCGCGAGGTCCAGGCGAAGGTCCGCGAGGAAGAGGAGCGTCTGCGCGAGCGCGACGCCAAGCTCGCCGAGAAGGCCGAGCGCGCCGCCAAGCGCTGACTGCTGGTCCCCTGGGGATCAGGCGCCGTCAGAGGTAGGCGTTGACGACGGGCTCGTGCCCGCTCACGTCGACCTCGAGCCGCAGCGGCGGGACGTCCCCGTCGAGCATCACGTACACCAGCTGGACCGTCCCGGTGCGCCCGCACGGGACCTCGACCGCGGTCGAGCGACCGGACGCCGTCAGCCTCGCCCGCATGGCCTCGCGCAGGTCGGCCGACGACCGCACCCCGCCCTCGTAGGCGTCGACGTCCCGGGCCGACCCGGACCGCAGCGCCCGCACGTAGTCGGTCGCGACCCCGAGCGCCGAGGAGCCCTCCGGGTCGAGCACGGCCGGGTGGCCGTCGTCGTCGTGGAGGGCGCGGACCTCGGTGAGGCGCACCTGGTCGCCGGGAGCGGGGCTCGGGTCAGCCGTGCCTGACGACGCGCTCCCGGCCGGGTTGCCCGGCTCTGGGGCGACGTCCCACGACACGGCGTACGACGCACGGTCCGTGCTGGCCGGCCCGTCGACGGGCGACCGCACGGTCTCGACGGTGACGAGGGCGACCGGTCCGTGGTCGTCGTGCGTCTCGACCACCTCGGCGACCTCGACGCTCACGTCGGCGATGTCGGTGGGGCGGGTGTCCCGCTCGACCTGGGTGGCGTGCGCCTCGAAGAAGGCCCGCGCCTGGCTCCCGAGCGGGGTCCCGGCGGCGACCTCGTCGACCGTGGTCCGGGCTGGCTCCGCCCCTCCCCCGCCGACCGCAGGCCCGTCGACGGCGACGCGTCGCTCGATGTCGTCGAGCACCTCGGCGAAGCGGTCCGAGGCGACGAGGGCCTCGGCAGACGGGGCGACGGGGGTGTCGAGCCGCTCGAGGCTCCCCTGCGGGGCGCACCCTCCGGCGAGCGCGCCGACCAGCAGGGCCCCGACCAGCACGGCCGCACCCCGAGACCTGCCCCCTCGCACCATGATCACGCCACCCATCGTGGTCGACCCCGGCAGGGCGCCGCATCACCCTGTGGGCTGACTCTCACCGCCCCGGCCCTCGTCCGTCCGGCCTACCGGCAGGACGGCAGAAGGCCGCCCTCCCAGGGGAGGACGGCCTTCGGACCTGCCCCGCGACCGGGGCGTGGCGGCCCGCCTCGGAGAGGCAGGCCGCAGGTGGGGTGCGTCAGTCGACGCCCACGATGTCGACGACGAACACGAGCGTCGCGCCCGCGCCGATGCCGGCCTGCGGGACGCCGCGCGAGCCGTAGCCGAGCTCCGGCGGGATCGAGAGCAGCAGGCGCGAGCCGATGTTCTGACCGACGAGACCCTGGTCCCAGCCGCCGATGACCGCACCGATGCCGATGGGGAAGTCGATGGTGGCACCACGGTCGTAGGAGTTGTCGAACACCCCGCCGTCCCAGGACTGGCCCAGGTAGTGCACGACGATGTTGTCGCCGGCGGCGACCTCTGCCCCGTCGCCCTGGCTCAGCACCTGCACGTGGAGCCCCTCGGGGGCTCCTCCGGTCGGGAAGGTGATCTGGGGCTTCTCACCGAAGACTCCGGTGGCCTGGGGAAGTTCGATCGACATGCTGGGGACCTCTCAGATGGGGGAACGGTCTAGGGGACGAGCGCTGCTACTCGCCGCGGAGGATCGCGAGGAGGCGCAGGAACTCGAGGTAGAGCCAGATGAGCGTGACCATGAGGCCGAAGGCCGCCGACCAGGCGAACTTCTTCGGGGCGCCGTTGCGCACACCGCGCTGGATGGCGTCGAAGTCGACGATCAGCGAGGCAGAGGCGAGGCCGACGGCGACGAGGCCGACGATGACACCGAGGGGCCCCTCACGCAGCGGGCCGAAGCCGCCGTCGCCCACGCCGGCGAACATCATGACGACGTTCACGAGCGAGAAGACGAGGTAGCCGACCATCGCGAAGAGCAGCCAGCGCGTGAAGCGCGGCGTCACGCGGACGCGGCCCGAGCGGAAGAGCCAGAGGCAGGCGCCGAAGGTGCAGACGGTCGCGAGGACGGCCTGGAGGACGATGCCGCTCCACTGGCCCTCGAAGATCGAGCTGATGCCACCGAGGAACACTCCCTGGGCGACGGTGTAGGCGACGATGAGCACCGGGCTGGGCTCACGCTTGAAGGCGTTGACCAGACCGAGCACGAGCCCGACGATCGCGCCGACGAAGAACAGCTGCGGGAAGGCGACCCAGGTGACGGCACCGACGGCGACGAGCAGCGCGAGCAGCCCACCGGTCTTGACGATGACGTCGTCGTAGGTCAGGCGGCCGGTGTCGACGGGCGTCGCCGAGGGCGCGCCGTACATGGTGTTGAGGGTGGCGGCGTCGGTCGCGCCGTACTGCTGGCCGTACTGGGCCTGCTGGCCCTGCGCGCCGGTCGGCGCGTAGCCGGCGGCGTTCGCCTTCTCACCGAAGACGTCGCTCCGGGCAAAGATGGGACTTCCCACTGGGTACCTCCTGGTCGCGGTTCCGGTCCGACGCCGTGGCGCCAGCCGAGGGGCTCTCGCTGGCCGGATGATGACTCGTCGTTCCACTCTAGTCAACGCACAGTGCAGCGCCAACGTTCCCGGCGACGTGTGGACGAACGGTGGACGAAGCTCCTCTCCGGGCAGGTCAGGCGCCCGACCGGGCGATGGCCGAACGGCCGACGCCCCTGCCGAGAGATCGGCCGGACGACCGTAGGCGAAGACGTCCCGACCTCCGTAGTGTCGTACCCAGCAGCCGAGCCACGGACGGTCACGACCGACGTCCGGAGGGCCCGCACCGCTCGAGCCCCACCGCCGACGCCCTCTCGCAGGGCAGCACCGGCGGGACCGGCAGACCACGTAAGACACGACAGGAACGAGCACCCGATGATCGAGGTACAGAACCTCACCAAGAGGTACGGACAGAAGACAGCGGTGGACGGCGTCTCGTTCACCGTGCGCCCCGGGATCGTCACCGGGTTCCTCGGCCCCAACGGAGCCGGGAAGTCGACCACCATGCGCGCCATCGTCGGGCTCGACCGCCCCACCTCCGGGTCGGTCACCGTCAACGGCAAGCCCTACGCGCAGCACGCCTCGCCGCTCACCCAGGTGGGTGCGCTGCTCGACGCGAAGGCCGTCCACACCGGCCGCAGCGCGTACAACCACCTGCGCGCCATGGCCGCGACGCACGGCATCCCGCTCTCCCGCGTCGACGAGGTCATCGACATGACCGGCCTCGGGTCGGTCGCCAAGAAGCGCGTCGGCGGCTTCTCGCTCGGCATGGGCCAGCGTCTGGGCATCGCCGTGGCGCTGCTCGGCAACCCGCGCACCCTGCTCCTCGACGAGCCCGTCAACGGCCTCGACCCCGAGGGCGTCGTCTGGGTCCGCCAGCTGACCCGGGCGCTCGCCGCCGAGGGGCGCACCGTGTTCCTGTCGAGCCACCTCATGAGCGAGATGGCGCAGACCGCCGACCACGTGGTGGTCATCGGCCGCGGCAAGATCCTCGCGGACGCACCGGTCTCCGACATCGTCGCCCACGCCAAGGGCAACGGGGTGCGAGTGCGCTCCCCCCAGGCCTCGCAGCTCGTCGAGCTGCTGCGCCCCAGCGGCGCGGAGATCCGCAGCGACGAGCCCGGCCTGCTGTACATCAACGGTGCCCAGGCCGCGCAGATCGGCGAGACCGCCGCGTCGGCCGGCATCGTCCTCCACGAGCTCTCCCCGGTGAGCTCGACCCTCGAAGAGGCATACATGGAGCTCACGGCAGACTCCGTCGAGTACCAGTCGGGCCCCGCCGCAGGCGCGCAGGCCACCCAGGACGCAGCACAGCACGGAGGCACCCGATGAGCACCGAGACACTCACCCGCAGCGGGGCGACGACCCCCAAGACCGACCAGTACAAGGTGACGTTCCCGCGCCTGGTCAAGAGCGAGACCATCAAGCTCGCGACGGTCCGTTCGACCATCTGGTCGCTGGCCGTCGCGATCGTCATCATCGTCGGCTTCGCGGTGCTCATGGCCTTCGCGCTGCGCTCGCAGGACATCCCGGACTTCGGCAGCGAGCTGTCGCTCGGCGCGACGGTCGCGACCTTCGGCATCGGCTTCGGCCAGCTGGTCATCGTGGTCCTGGGCGTCCTGTCGATCGGCTCCGAGTACAGCACCGGCATGATCCGATCGACCTTCAGCGCAGCACCGACCCGCATCCCCGCGCTGCTCGCCAAGATGCTGGTGCTGGCCGTCATGGCCTTCGTCGCCTCGGCCATCGCCCTCTTCGCCGCGTTCTTCGTCGCCCAGGCGATCCTGCCCGCCTCGCAGACGGCGTCGCTCGGCGACCCGCAGGTGCTCCGCATGCTCGTCGGCGGTGCGCTGTTCCTCGCCGTCATGGCGATCTTCTCGGTGGCCGTCGGGGCGATCGTCCGCAGCACCGCGGCCGGCATCTCGATCATCGTCGGTCTGATCTTCATCCTCCCGGGCCTGCTCACGGCCATCCCGTGGGAGTGGGTCAAGACCATCGGCCGCTACCTGCCGGACTCCGGCATGGCGGTGTTCTCCGAGGCCGGCATCATGCCGCACGAGCCCTGGACCGGCTTCGCGATCCTCGTCGCCTGGGCCGTCGCAGCGACGCTCGTGGCCTCGGTGCTCGTCAAGCGCCGCGACGCCTGACCGCTCCAGTCGCACCGCACCACCCCAGACCGCCCCCTCGCCTCCCGTGCACCTCTTGCACCGGGAGGCCAGGGGGTGGTCTGCTGTCCGGCATGGGAACCTCGGACGTCGTGGTCGTGGGTGCAGGTCTTGCCGGGCTCGTCGCGGCCGCGGAGGCGGCGGACGCCGGGCGGACGGTGACGATCGTGGACCAGGAGCCGGTGCAGTCCTTCGGTGGGCAGGCGTACTGGTCCTTCGGCGGGCTGTTCCTCGTGGACTCCCCCGAGCAGCGCCGCATGAAGGTCCGTGACTCGGTCGAGCTCGCGTGGCAGGACTGGACCGGCTCGGCCGGCTTCGACCGTCCCGAGGACTTCTGGCCCCGACGCTGGGCCCGCGCCTACGTGGACTTCGCCGCCGGTGAGAAGCGCGCCTGGCTGCACGGCATGGGCGTGCGGTTCTTCCCCGTGGTCGGCTGGGCCGAGCGCGGCGGGTACACCGCCCAGGGGCACGGCAACTCGGTCCCCCGGTTCCACATCACCTGGGGCACGGGCCCGGGGGTCCTCGAGCCCTTCGTCCGCCGCGTGCTCGACCACGTGCACGCCGGCCGGGTCCGGGTGCTGCTGCGCCACCGGGTCGACGGCCTCACCACGCGCGACGGCACGGTGACCGGGGTGCACGGCGCGGTCCTCGCCCCGAGCGACGTCCGGCGCGGAGCGTCGAGCAGCCGAGAGGTGGTCGGCGACTTCACGCTCGAGGCGCAGTCGGTGGTCGTCGCGAGCGGAGGAATCGGTGGTGACCACGACCTCGTGCGCGCGGCGTGGCCGTCCCGGCTCGGCACGCCCCCGGAGGACATGATCACCGGGGTCCCGGCGAGCGTCGACGGGCGCATGATCGCCATCACCGAGGGCGCCGGCGCGCGCGTGGTCAACGCCGACCGCATGTGGCACTACGTCGAGGGCATCAAGAACTGGGACCCGGTCTGGCCCGGCCACGGCATCCGGATCCTCCCGGGGCCGTCGTCCCTGTGGCTCGACGCGACCGGCGAACGGCTGCCCGTCCCCCTGTTCCCCGGCTTCGACACCCTCGGCACGCTCGCCCACCTGCGGACCACCGAGCACGACCACAGCTGGTTCGTGCTCAACCAGGCGATCATCGAGAAGGAGTTCGCACTGTCGGGCTCCGAGCAGAACCCCGACCTCACCGGGCGCAGCGTCCGCCAGCTCCTCGGACGGCTGACCAAGGGGGCGACGCCGCCGGTCGAGGCCTTCAAGGACCGGGGCGAGGACTTCGTGGTCGCCGAGACGCTCGCCGAGCTCGCCGCGGGCATGAACCGCGTGGCCGGCAGCGACCTCGTCACCGAGACCGGTCTGCGCGAGGTGGTCGAGGCCCGCGACCG
This sequence comes from Sanguibacter keddieii DSM 10542, assembly GCF_000024925.1. Lineage (NCBI taxonomy): Bacteria > Bacillati > Actinomycetota > Actinomycetes > Micrococcales > Sanguibacteraceae > Sanguibacter > Sanguibacter keddieii. The sequence goes on along the minus strand of NC_013521.1, from coordinate 920,533 downwards.
CGAGATGGTCAACGCCTTCACCAAGGACCTCCAGGTGACGGCGGTGCGCGGTGCCCGTGCGTACCTGGGCGACCGCCTCATCCGTGTCGCCACGCCCCGGGCGCTCATGGACGAGCGGGACGGGCCGCTCATCGCCGTCCGGCTGCGCGTCATCACCCGCAAGACGCTCGGTGGCCTCGAGACCGACCTCGAGTCACGGGTCCTCGGCCCCGACGGCCGCCCGGTCGAGGGGCTCTACGCCGCCGGCGAGGCCGCAGGCTTCGGCGGCGGCGGCATGCACGGGTACCGGTCCCTCGAGGGGACGTTCCTCGGCGGGTGCCTGTTCTCGGGGCGGGCGGCAGGGCGGGCGGTCGGCGCAGCGGGCTGAGTGCCTCAGACTCCCACCACCCCACCTCCGCCGACGCCGAGCTCGTGACATCGGAGCGAGTTCGATCCTTCTACGGCACGAACTCGCTCGAAAATCACGAACTCGCCCGGCAGTCACGAACTCGCCTGGAAGTCGGGCGGGCGGGTTGGGGTTCGGCGAGGGCTGGGGGGCGTGGTGGTGTCACGGGTGGGTGGTGACGTCCAGGACCCTCACGATGAGCCGTCCCGTGCCGATGGGTGGGGTTGGCGACGGTCGGCAGCGACCGTCACGACGACGCGCGCGGCACCGGCGGTGCGCGACGTCGCAGGACGCGAGGAGCGACACGTGAGCAGGACCGCAGTCGCGGCAGAGCACGGCCCGACCATCTCCCGGTGGTCGCAGGCCCTCGCCACCCGGGTGGGGCGCTCGGCGCGCGGTCCGCTGCTCACCCTCCAGATCCCGCTCGCGGCGACCGTCTCCCTCGTGGTGCTGCTCTTCGCGGCGACCGCGCACCGTTACCTCACCACACCGACCTTCGCGCTGGGCGTGGCCCTGGTCTTCGGCGGCTGCGCGTACGCGCGCTGGGCGCCGGCCGCGCGCACCAACCACCGCTGGGCTCCCGTCGTGGTGTGCCTGGTGGACTTCACGGCCATCGGGCTGCTGCGGTACGGCACGCACATGGAGTTCGGCGTGCTCGGGGTGCTCTCCGTGTTCCCCGCCGCCTGGCTCGCGCACACCTACCTGTGGCGTGGCGCGGCGCTGGCGACCGTCTCGACCATCGCGGTGACCATCGTCCCCGAGCTCGCGTCGGCGGTCGCCCTCAACCTCCACGTGGGGGTCCGGGTCCTGCTGCTGCCGCTCATCGTCGCGGTCGTCACCGTGGCGGTCGTGGTCATCACCGAGCACACCTCCCACCAGGAGCGCGTGCTGCAGCGCGAGCACGCCCGCCTCGACGCGGCTCTCACCGAGAGCGAGTCGACGTCGCTGCTGCTCGACGCGATGCTCGAGTCCCTCGACACCGGCCTGCTGGCGGTCGACTCCGCCGGCAAGATCATCCGCGCCAACACGACCGACCGTGACCTCTACGCGCTGACCCTGCCGTCGGACGACGGGACGTCCGGCGCCCGCGCCGTGTTCGCTGCGGACCGCACCTCGCCCCTCACCCGGGAGAAGATCCCGTCGGAGATGGCGCGCCGCGGCGAGGGCGCCACCGGGCAGCTCATGTGGCTCGGGCTGCCGAGCGGACCGCAGCGGGCGATCTCCGCGAACATCGTGCGCATCGTCGACTCGGGCGGCGTCGACCGCGGTGCCCTGGTGGCGTCGCACGACGTCACCGAGCTCATGGAGGCTATCGAGACCAAGGACCGGTTCGTCGGGACCGTCTCGCACGAGCTCCGCACCCCTCTCACCTCGATCATGGGCTACCTCGAGCTCATCGCGGAGGACGACTCGACGGGTGACAACCCGCTCTCGGAGGAGACCCGGGAGTACGTGGGGATCGCGCGCCGCAACGCCGAGCAGCTGCTGTCGCTCGTGTCCGACCTGCTCACCACCGCGCAGATCGACTCGGGGGCACTGCGCCTGACCACCGACGTGACGACCCTCAGCAGCCTGGTGGCGGACGCCGTCGAGGCCGCACGGCCGCGCTTCGTCGAGGCGGGGATCACCCTCACGTCGACGGTGGTGCCGACCGTCGTCCAGGACGTCGACCGCCGCCGGATGGCGCAGGTCATCGAGAACCTCCTGTCGAACGCCCTCAAGTACACCCCGGCAGGCGGGACCGTGACGGTCACGACGTCGACCGTGCTCGGCTCGTCGGTCATGACCGTGAGCGACACCGGCATCGGCATGAGCCGGGCCGACCTGGGCAAGATGTTCACCAAGTTCTTCCGCGCCGAGTCCGCCCGCACGGCCCGCATCCAGGGCTTCGGCCTGGGGCTCGTCATCTGCCGGGCGATCGTCGAGGCGCACGGCGGCAAGCTCCGCATCGACAGCACCCTCGGTCGCGGGACCAAGGTCAGCGCCGTCCTGCCGGTCGGGGTCACCGAGGACTGAGGCTCGGGCGGTGCCGGCGTGCACCGGGCCGCGCAGGCCCGTCGACGTGCCGGGTCGGGTGTCGACGGCCGACGTCCCGTCAGGAGTCGAGCGCGTCGAGCTGGTCGAGCGCGTCCTGCGCGCGTGACAGCCGGGCGTCCTCGGGCTCGTCCCACCAGCGCGGGCCGCGCTCCCCCAGCCCGGCCTTGGCCAGACCGACGCGGTGACGGGCTGCGGCGACCGCGTCGTCGTCCCCGTCCTTCTTCGCCACACGCACCCCTGACCGCCCGCGCCCCAGGTGCGAGGTGAGCGCCTCGACCACGTCGGTGGGCAGGCTCGGGTCGGTGCGCCGCCAGCGACGGCCCTTGACCACGAGCCAGCGCTCGTCGTCGGTGGAGGTGGAGGTCGCGTCGTCGGTCATCGTCCATGGTCCTCACACCTCTCCTGGGAGCGCACCTCGGGACGATCTTCGACGACCACCACCCGAGTGCAAAGAAGTGGTTGCAAAGAACCTCTTGCAAAGAGGTCTTTGCACTCCTAGGCTGTGAGCATGACACCGGACGAGACCACCTCCCCCCGCGACGACGTCGCAGGCAGCACCGCGGCCGAGACGGCCGAGGCATCCGCCGACGGTGCCGTCGAGGCAGGCTCGCCGGCGATCACCGCCGACCAGCGCATCCTCGACATCGACGCGCTGCGCGGGCTCGCGCACCCCCTGCGCATCCAGCTGCTGGAGATCCTCGGCTCGCTCGGCCCGCACACCGCGAGCGGGCTGGCTGCTCTCACCGGGGAGTCCAGCGGTGCCACCAGCTACCACCTGCGCCAGCTCGAGCGGCACGGCTTCATCCAGGAGCTGCCGGACAAGGGCACCGCCCGCGAGCGCTGGTGGGGCTCGAAGCCCGGCGGCTTCGCGATGCCGGCGGCGTCGCTCGCCGAGTCCAGCCCGGCGAACCGCGAGGCGGTCTCGCTGGTCAGCCGTGGGTTCGTGCAGGCCCAGCACCGTCACCTCCTGGCGCACCTCGACCGCAGCACGTCCGACGCCGCGGGTTCCTGGTTCGAGGCCAGCACCGTGACGACCGTGAACCTGCGCGTCACGGAGGACGACCTCGTCGAGATCTCCGCCGAGCTCAACGATGCCGCCCAGCGGATCGTCGACCGCTACCGGGACGGCAAGGACCGTCCCGGTACGCGACCGATCCAGATGAACCTCAACGCCTTCCCGCTCTCGCTCCCCGAGGAGACCTCATGAACGCCGCACCCGCAGGGCCGTACCGCCAGCCCGTCCCCTTCCCCTCGACCTCGTCGCTGCACGCTCGCGGCCTCACCGGGCTGCTGGTCCGCGCGAGCCTCGCGGTCGCGTCCTGGGGCGAGCGCCGCGCGCTCCGCCAGGCCGACGCCGCCGTCGCGCGACCGACGTCCCCACGCCGACGTCCGGTCCAGGGGTGGAGCGACCCGGTGCCCGAGCACGAGCGCTACGCCGCGCGTCGCTCTGCCGGGTTCCTCGCACCGTAGCCACGACGCAGCACCACGGGCCTCACGCCGCCGCGGACCTGGACCGGTGAGGGCCTGACCCGGGCGCGCGGGCTAGACGAGGACGTCGTCCCGTCGCTCGGCCCGCTCCTGGTGCCGGGAGGTGACCGCACGACCGCTCCTGCGCCCACCGGTCTCGGCTGCCGGCCCGCCGAGGGCACGCAGCGCGTTGAGGATGGCGACGAGGTCGACGACCTCCTGCAGCCCCGCGCCGACGACGGCCGGGATCACCCCGAAGGCCGCGAGCACCATGAGCACGAGGCTCAGACCGATGCCGAGCCCGATGCTCTGGAGCGCGATGCGGACCGTGCGCCGGGAGATCGCGACGGCGTCAGCCACCCGGTCGAGCTCGTCGACGAGCACGACCACGTCCGCCGACTCGCTCGCCGCCGTGGCTCCGCGGGCGCCCATCGCGACACCGACGTCGGCGACCGCGAGCACCGGCGCGTCGTTGAGGCCGTCGCCGACCATCATCACGGGCCGAGAAGACGTCCCGGCAGGGCCGGCCAGACCGGCGACCGCGTCGACCTTGCCCTGCGGCAGCAGTCCCGCCCGCACCTCGTCGAGGCCCACCTGTGCCGCGACGGCCTCGGCCGTGGCCTGCCCGTCGCCGGTGAGCACGAGCATCCGGTCGACCCCGGCGTCCCGCAGGCGCGAGACGGTGCGGGCGGCGTCGCCACGGACCTCGTCGGAGAGCGTCACCGTCCCGGCGTAGCGCCCGTCGACGCTGACCACGACGGACATCTCCCCCGGGGCGAGCGCCTCCGGCTCCATGCCGACGGCGGTCCCCGCGACGAGGGCGTAGGAGCCCAGCACCACGTGGTGCCCGTCGACCCGCGCACGCAGCCCGCGGCCCGGGACGTCGTCGACGGTCACGTCGGTGGTGAGCGTGAGCCCGCGTGCCGCTGCCTCGTCGACCAGGGCACGGGCGAGCACGTGGTTCGACAGCTGCTCGGCCGAGGCCACGAGGGCGAGCAGCTCGTCGTCCGTGCGGCCGGCGGGGAGCACCCGGGCGACCCGCGGCGTGCCGTGGGTCAGGGTGCCGGTCTTGTCGAAGGCGACGGTGCGGACCCGGGCGAGGCGCTCGAGCGTCCCGCCGTCCTTGACGATGATGCCGGCCCTCGCGGCACGGCTCATCCCCGCGATGAAGGACACCGGGGCCGCGATGAGCAGCGGGCACGGGGTCGCGACGACGAGCACCTCGGCGAAGCGGACCGGGTCGCCCGTGACGGCCCAGGCCGCGCCCGCGATCGCGAGGGCGACGAGGGTGAAGGGCACGGCGTAGCGGTCCGCGAGCCGCACGAAGGGCGCACGGCTCTCCGCCGCGTTCTCGACGAGGGCGACGATCTGCTGGTACTGCGAGTCGGCCGCCGACGCCGTCACCCGCACGGTGACCGCCGTCGACCCGTTCACCGCACCGGAGAGCACGGCGTCCCCCGACCGGCGCGTGACCGGGAGCGGCTCACCGGTGGTCGACGACTCGTCGAGCTCGGCCGCCTCGCTGAGGAGCACCCCGTCGACCGGGACCATCTCTCCCGGCCTCACCAGGAGGGTCTGCCCGACGGTCACGTCGTCCACCGAGACGTCGAGGACGGAGCCCTCACCCAGCACGAGGTGGGCGGAACGAGGCGCCCGGGACAGCAGCCCGGTGAGCTCGCGGCGAGCCCGGGTCTCCGCGTAGTCCTCGAGCGCCTCACCGCCGGTGAGCATGAGGACGATGACGATCGACGCCCAGTACTCACCGACGGCGAGCGTGCTGAGGATCGCGGTGATGGCGAGGACGTCGAGCCCCCACCGACCGCGCAAGGCGTCCTGCACCATCCCCCAGCCCTGCTGCACGGCGACCACGAGCGCGAAGGCCGTGACGAGCACCCGGGCGACGGCGGGACCGTCGTCGAGCACGAAGAACGCCGCGAGCGCGAGCAGGCCCACGGTGACCGTGAGGGCGACCGCCGGGTACCGGCGGATGAATTCCAGGACGCGTGACATACGGATAGTGATACACCCGGGAAAGCGGCCTCTCAAGCAAGCGCAGGCTGCCCTCAGCCGCTAGATCCTGCGGCTGAGAAAGCAAGCCTCACCATAGTGAGGGCAGCCTCGCCATCGTTCCGCAGGGCAGTCTCGGCACCATTCTTCGCAGGCGGAGAAACTCTTCTCGAGGCCTCAGAACAATGCCCCCGGCCCCTCGAGCGTCCCGGCGGAGGCCGCGGCGACGAGCACCGCGGCGAGGACCCCGAGGACCGTGACCGCGAAGACCGCGTCGGTCCGCCCGAGCGGGACCGGTCGCCAGGTGGTGCGCTCGCCGTCGCCGAGGCCGCGGAGCTCGAGGGTCCCGGCGACCCGGTCGCCCCGGCGGACCGAGCCGACGAGCAGCGCGAAGGCCGACGCCGCGTGCCCGCGCAGCCCCACGCGCGGGCGTCCACGGCGGCCGAGCGGCGCCCGCACCGCCTGGGCTCGCCGGATGGTCTGCCACTCGTCGCCCAGCTGCTGCAGCAGCCGGTACCCGGCGAGCACCGCGAAGGTGACCTTGGCGCCGAGGCGGGCGTGCTGGTGCAGGCTCGTGACGAGGGCGACCCCGTCGGTGGTCGCCACGAAGGCCACGGAGAGCAGCCCCATGAGCAGGGTGCGCCCCGCGAGGCCGGCCCCCACCCAGATGCCCTCGGCCGTGACCCGCAGCCCCGCGCCCTGCCACACGACCTCGCCCGGGCGGCTGAGCATGTTGACGACCAGCACGCCGAGGGCGAAGGCCACGAAGGGCAGCTGCGCCCGGAGCAGCGCGCCCGGCCGGACGCCCGCGCCGGCGAGGACGGCTGCGGCGACCAGGGCGTAGAGCGCAGCGGGGGTCACCGGGTCGAGGACGGCGAGCAGCACCCCCGACACGACGAACAGCAGCGCGAGCTTGACCGTCGGGTTGCGTCGCGCGAGCGGCGAGGCGAGCGCCACGGGGTCGGCCTGCAGGACGCTCATGCCGGCACCCTCCCGGCCGGGGCAGCCTGGGTCGGGTCGGTCGGGTCGAGCGCCGGGCTGCGACCCAGCGCCCGGAGCGCACCGCGCAGGGACCCGGTCGTCGGGCACCGCGCGAGGAACCACCGGACGACGGCCGGCAGCACGAGGCCAGCGTCCGCGAGCGCCTGCGTGTCCCCGAGCACGTCCCGTGCTGGCCCCTGCCCGAGGATCCGCCCGCCGCCGACGAGGACCACCACGTCGGCGACCTCGGCGGCGAGGCGCAGGTCGTGCGTCGAGAGGACGACGGCTCCGCCGGCGTCGGCGACCGTGCGCAGGGCGTCGGCCACCACGACGGTGTCCCGGCGGTCGAGACCGAAGGTCGGCTCGTCGGCGAGCAGCACGGAGCGCCCGTGCGCGAGCATCGCCGCGAGGCTCAGGCGGCGCTTCTCACCGCCCGAGAGCTGGTGCGGGCTGCGGTCGGCGACGTGCTCGAGGCGGTGCTCGCGCAGCATGCGCGCGACCGTCTCGTCCGGGTCGGTGAGCCCGTGGGCGATCTCGCCGGTGACGCTGTGCGCGACGAGCTGGTGCTCGGGGTTCTGGAACACCATGCCCGGGCGCGCACCGGTCACGGTGCCGGCGTGCGGCCGGGCGAGACCCGCGAGCGCGTGCAGCAGGGTCGACTTGCCGGTCCCGTTCTCGCCGAGGACCGCGACCACCTGCCCTGCGTGCACGTCGAGGTCGACGCCGTCGAGGACCGTCCGCGCGCCGTGGCCGACCGCGAGGCCTCGCGCCCGCAGCAAGGGCGCTGCGCCGTGCCCACCGTCTCCCTCTCCCCCCGTCCCACGAGGCACGAGGCCCTCGAGGAACGCGTCGTGCGCCCTCGAGGCGAGGTCGCCGTGCGCACCGCTGAGGGCGGTGAGCTCGGCCTCGAGCGGCAACCAGCACCCGAGGCGGTGCAGCGCCGCGGCGTGCTCGCGGAGCACCGAGGGGGTGGGGCCGTCGGCGACGACGCTGCCGTCGTCGCCGAGCACGACGGCCCGGCCGGGCAGCGCCTCGACTCCGCCGTCACCGGCGTAGTCGTCCAGCCGGTGCTCGACGAGCAGCACGGTGAGCGACGCGTCGCGCGCGACCTCGTCGACCGCGGCCCGCACGGCGCGGACGCCACCGGCGTCGAGCATGGAGGTGGGTTCGTCGAGGAGCAGCAGCCCGGGCTGGCCGACCACCGCGGCCGCGAGCGCGACCCGTTGCGTCTGCCCGCCGGACAGCCGGGCCGTCTGGGCCGCGGCGAGCGCCCCAGCACCGACCTGGTCGAGAGCGGCCTGGACGAGCGGCCCGATGAGCGCGGGAGGCACGGCCCGGTTCTCCAGGACGAGGGCGAGCTCGGCGTCGACCTGCGGCAGGCACACCGAGGCCGAGGGGTCCTGCCCGACGACCCCGAGGACGGTCGAGCGCTCGTGGACCGGGGTGTCGACGTCGAGGTCGAGCGTCGCCCCCAGTCCCAGCGTGCCGGTGACCGTCGCCGGCGTGCTGTGCGGCACGAGCCCGGCGACGAGGTGCAGGAGGGTGGACTTCCCGGCGCCCGACGGCCCGAGGACGACCACCCTCTCCCCTGCTGCGACGTGCAGGTCGACCCCGCGCAGGGACGGGGTGTCCCTGCGCGGGTAGGTGACGGTGACGTCGGTGAGCGAGATCATCGCGGGGCCGTGCGGCCGATGGCGAAGCTGTCGACGACCCCGGTGCGGGCGAGCGCGTCGACGACCACCTTGGCGAGCAGCCCGCCGAGGACCACACCGGAGACCACCTGGATGGCCAGGCGGGTCCAGAACAGGTCGGTGCCGTACCAGCCGGCACGGAACGCGCTGAAGAAGAACACCGCGAAGGCACCGAGCCCTCCGGACACGGCGTAGGTGAGCCACGAGTAGCTGCGGTACCGCGTCGCGGTGAAGGGCAGCTCGCTGCCGGCACCCTGGATCGCGGCGGCGACGAACAGCAGGGGCCCGACGGCCGAGCCGAGGAACACGACCTCGATGACCGAGGCGAGCACCTCGGCGACGATGCCGGCACCGGGGCGCTGGATGATGGCGATCGCGACGGGCGCGACGATCAGCCAGCCGCCGAGCAGGACGTGCTGGGTGAGGTCGCCGAAGGGGCCGGTGACCGCCGCGAAGGCGATCCACCCCTGGACGAGCGCCCAGTAGAGGAAGCCGAAGACGACGCCGAGCACCACGACGA